>JAEXUB010000194.1 GCA_023453125.1 Bacteroidota bacterium | reverse complement strand
ACAAGAATAATTGACGGGAAAAACAATCTGGATAAAAAAGTTGATCTTACCGGGGGATGGCATGATGCGGGAGATTATGTTAAGTTCCTTAATACAACATCGGTTGCGGCATATACTTTGCTTTTTGCATATGATTTTGATCCTGTAAAATTCGGTTTCGATAATGATAAGGACGGGGTTCCGGATATATTGGCAGAGGCAAAAGTAGGGCTTGATTGGATGCTGAGATGTTATTATTCCCCTTTTAAATTTGTAACACAGGTACAGGACCTGAGGGATCACGATCAGGGGTGGAGACTGCCGGAAAACGACCCGCTTCAGTTTGACCGACCGGCATACCTTGGTATGGGAAAAAATCTAATTGGTATTTATACTGCTGCTCTGGCCCTTGCCTCAAAAATCTGGAAGGAAAAAATTAAATATTACGACTTTGCCGATAAATGCCTCGATGTGGCCCAATCGGTTTATACAATAAGAAGCAAAGTACCCGATATTGACTCCAGCGGAACGGGACAGTATATTGATAATGAATTCAGGGGAAAACTTGCTCTCGGGGCTTATGAATTATTTTCAGCCACCGGAAGAAGGGAATACCTGTCTCAGTCAATGGAATATGCAGAACAGGCAGGATCCGACTACTGGTGGAGCTGGGGGAATATTAATGCGTTTGTTCATTACCGACTGGCGCAGGCGGACAGGAAATTTCTCTCCTATATTGAAAAAAATCTTGAAAGATTTAAATCCAATTCGGAAAAGAATGTATTTGAAGTGGGAGCCGAGGCTGCCTGGGGCTCAAACAATACTTATTTAGGTATTGCACTTCAGAATATCCTATGGAAAAAACTTACATCCGATGATAAATATGAGCGGTTAGCATCAAATCAGAGAGATTTTGTTCTGGGCAGAAATCCTTGGGGAATAAGTTTTATCTCCGGCGCAGGGAGCAATTATGTAAAATCGCTTCATCATCAGGTATCTCACCTCAAAGGAGTAAAACTGCCGGGGGGATTTGCAGCCGGGCCGGTTAAAAAAGAAATTCTCGATAGGTACAAAATCCCTTATGAAAAGAAGGATCCTTATTCTATATTTCAGTCGGGAGATTTTTATTATAGGGACGACAGGACCGATTATATAACTAATGAACCGACTATAGTAGGGAATGCAACAGCTGTATTTGTCTTTGGTTTTTACTCAAGATGAGACGTCTCATTATGATACAAATTGCCGGTTCTTTCTCATAAACAAATATTCGAATTAAAATAATCATTGTTTTTTTATTAAATTTTGCAAGATTTGGATGGCACATTATTTGTTTTTTAAATGTGTTAATACTATGAGGTTAAAATGAGCAGTTCAATAAGATTGATACCCTCAGGATTCTCTTTTATAGATCAGAATTGGGGGGGGATTTACAGAGGAGGAAGCTATCTCCTCGTCGGTCCCAGAAAATCGGGTAGAACTCTGCTTGGCTTACAGTTTGCTCTCGAATCGGCAAAATCTTCCGAAGTTTGCCTCTATTTTACTAATATGCGTCCTAAGGATCTGATGATTCAGGCTGCTTCTCTTAATTTCGATATTCAGAATTATATGAACCAGAACCTGATTATCGTTGTAAGGGTTGCTCCGCCGAATGATATATACGAAATGTATAATCCGGACGACTATCTGATTGAATACCTCAATGATATTATAACAGTTGTTAACCAGTATAATCCGAGCAGAATAATTTTTGACGAACTTACTCCTTACGTCGGATTCAGAAATCTTGACCTTTTAAAAGAAGTTTTCCTGAATACCCTCGAAACAATAGAAGAAAAGAATATTACCAGCCTTTTTGTAGTTGGAGAGCCGGCAACACAAAAGACTAATTCGATTATAGAAATCCTGGCTAGTTATGTTACCGGAGTAATATATTTACAGAAGCAGGTGGGCAAGTTCGAAACCCGTTACGACGGGGGGCAGGTTACAATTACTCCGAATGTGGGACATACAGAAGGACAGTTTTCAGCCCGTTACAAGATTGAACCTTTCAAAGGAGTAACCGTAGATACCCCGGCACCTCACAAACCTGCATTGGAATCTCCTAATAAAGGGACCTCATTTGCATCTCCGTCAGTCCCCGAATCTTCCGAGCTTCCGGTCCTTTCTATTAAGCAGAATTATTCAATACCATCAGAACCCTATTCTTATTCTAATGTATATAATTATAACGATTTTACACTGCTTTTGAATAACCAGATAGCTCTTTACAAGAGTACGGGGCAGTCGTTCAATCTAATTTCCTTTAAGCTCGATCCTGCATCCCAGATTAAGGGATTACTATCTATTAACCAGCTTCAGAATGCTGTAAGGCAGTCAACCAATAAGAAAGACAAGATTTGTGTTATTGATAATAAAGTGCTGGTTCTGATGATAAAAGGGAATATGAAAAGCGCAATCGATTTGATGAGCGGAGTGCAGACAAATCTGCCAAGCCAGGATCCCAATTATGTTCAGACTGTTCTTGAATTTATATCTATTTTTAATGTTGAAATTGATGACAGAATAGATAATGCTGACGGCATGTTGGATATTATAACCTCTGCGGAAAATTCGCAGTTCCAGTCCTACCTGCCTATCAGCAAATACATCGGGTGATGAAAACTAAAAACCAAATAATCCTTTTATTGCACCTAGTTCTTTTCATTTCTGCCGCTGCAGTCTTTGGACAGACCAGAATTGAGGAAATGAAAAGAAAAGGGCTCATCTACTTACAAACCGATAAAATTCCGGAAGCTATTGCTCAGTTCAATCTATACATTTCAGCCCGTCCCGAATCGGGGGAAGGTTATTATCTGAGAGGCCTTTGCTTTGAAAAGCAGAATAAGACCAAAGAAGCCGTAATGGATTTTAAAAATGCTGTTTACCTCAATCCTTCCGATGAAGAATACTCGCGCAAACTTGACAGGACCGTATTACAGCTTAACAGGGAATTGGTAAATCAGATTGATGAAAACAGGCTGGTAATCAAGAATAATCCGGAAGCCGCAATTGCCTACCTCAAAATTGCCGATGCATACAGAAATTTGGGGCTGAATGATGCAGCGGAAAAATGGTATGATGAATTTTTTGCAAGGGAATCAAATCCTGCTGCAGAAGATTATCAGGCCTATTCCGAAGTACTGGCTAAAACGGGATCTCTGATTAAAGGAGAAAAATACCTAAAGGCATCACTCGAAAAATTTCCGGAAGATTACAAGTTATGGACCCGATTCGGTTATTTTTCCCTTTGGCTTGGAAAATTTGTTCCTTCTGAATCAGCCTTTTTAAAGGCATTAAGCATAAAAGCCGACTTTACGGAAGCGGTTACCGGGCTTGAAGAAGCCAGAAAGCATGAGTTCAAACCAAATTTCCAGCTCCGCTCATTTGAAAAGAACGAATCAATTGATAAATATTTCAGAATTCTAAAGGAATACCCTAACGACGACGGGACACGCTTTCTTCTTGTTGACGAGTTGCTTAAAAATGACCGTTTTGACGAAGCCAAACAGCAGCTTTTATATCTGCAGCCCAATTACAGCGAAGACCAGAAATATATTACTCTGCTTGGCAAGGCTAACGATTCTACCAGGACTTATATCGCCTTACCGGAAGAAGAGCTTAAGGCCATTATTGCAGGAAATCCTATTGACAGGGAAGCTGTAAGGAAATTGTCTGATTTATATATCAGGAATAACAGATATTCCGATGCCGGAAATTTACTGAATGAGTATTTAAAAAATGTTACTGATGACGGCGACATGCGTTATTTGTACGCACAAACCCTTATTTCTGAAAGAAAGCTTGAAGAGGCATTTGACGAGATTAAAAGGGTGCTTGAATTAAATGATAAAAATAATGAATATAAACTTACAGCAGGACAGCTTGGGGTCTGGCTCGATAGAGATTCTGTAAACACAAAAGAGTATCTTGAAGAGGTAATTGAAGCCGAGCCGGAAAATGTTACTGCTCTGGTTACTCTCGGAAACTATTATTACAGAAGGCTCAATCTTGAAGAGGCCCAGAAACTTGTTGACCGGGCCCAGATTATTAGTCCAGAAAATTTTGAACTTGTTAGGCTTGCATCGGCAATTGAAACCCAGCGCATTCAGAATGAAAAAACCCTGATTTGGGAGAAATTTGAAGAAGGACAGAAATATTTTAAAGAAGGAAAATACGAAGAAGCCAAACCTTTCTACGAAGAAGTGATTGCTTTCGATTCTACTCCAGCCGACATCGCTTCGGAATATGCTTTTATAAATTTGAAACTGGGGAATTACCCCCGCGCAATCGCAATTTATGATTCCCTGATTCAAAGGTCTCCATCGTTCGAGCTTGAAAAACAGAGGGGGATGGCTTACCTCTATTCGGAAGATTATAATAAATCGGCAGTAGAATTCGAAAAACTGGCGGGAGAAAAACCGAATGATAAGGAAGTGCAGCTTTATCTTGGTGACAGTTATGCAAATTTGAAAAGATACCAGGAAGCAAGAAAAATATATAAAAAACTGGTTCCAACGGCACCGGAGGAATTTGAAATTGAAGATAGGCTTGGTAACCTTCCTCCGGAATCTGGAACTTTCAGATACTTTATGAATTCTTTTACATCTGACATATTCTCATATTTAAAAATAAATCCTTTAGGCTATTTCTATACCGATAATCTCGATTTTAATTATATGAACGGCGGTGTTTCAGCAGAAACCAATTTGAACTTTGCGATTGCCATTGGAGGGGAATATAATAGAGGTATTTTAAGCAATGGCGACAGGTCTTTAGGAGTTATAAATGCTAAAGGGTATATTTCAGTAAAAGCAGGGGACAGGACGTCATTCGGATTTGGTTACGGGAAATTAAATATAAAAGATTGGGGAGAGCAGCCTGTTATTGACGCTTTTATAAAATATGATAATAATGAATTCCTTGCCGCGAAAATAAATTACAGTATGACTGACGGAGTTTTCGTTCTACTTTCTAAGGATCTTATTGATAACAGGATAAAGACTCATTCCATAGATTTTGAAAGCAATATAAGATATGAAGATAAATTAAAGCTTTCCCTTTCTTATCATCTCATTCTAACCGAATCTTCGGTTGTTTTTTATGACGGGCAGTTTCAGTATTTGAAATCGAATGTAGGAAATTATTTTTCGGGCCGGTTGGGGAAGAGTTTTAACCAGGGGCTCTGGTTAGGCTATGAATACTCGTATGCCGATTTTAAGCATATTCTTCCTATATATTATACCCCCAATGAGTACAGTTCTCATAGTATTTGGGCCGAATGGGAAATGCCTAAGGATTTGGAATGGGAAATAACAATAGGGGGACGGGTTGGATATGTACCTTTGTATGACTATATTTTAAGAGAAGGGGAGATAAAAATTCTTTACAAGATGACATCCAATTTCAGGCTTGGAATTACCGGTAAAATAGGGGATAATGTCCGTTATAATTCCACCTATAAGTCAGGTTCCATTAATCTGAATGCAGATTGGCGTCTTTAAGCCTGTTCTTTAAAGATATTTCTTAGAAAAATTGTTTAACTATTTCCCTTGTAAGGAGTTAAAAGAAATTTTATATTTGTCTATAAAAGAGACACATTTCCCCGGATTTACTCTTTTAAAAGGAAAATGGAATAAATATTTTCTCATTTATGTTCAGTATATATAGAAAAAGAAAGTATGGATAAAGGGCCTAAAATAAACAGGTATCAGATTGCCCTGGATAACAGGGAAATTAAGGCACCTCAGAGAAACGAAGAAAAAGAAAAGAAACGCTTTATTTTCGTCAGCGGGACACTTTCTGTAATTTTCCTTCTAATTATCCTTATTACCCTCCCTTTAACCGTTCTTTCCTGGAGCGGATTGTTTGTATATTCTTCGATTGTATCTCTTGTAATCTTTCTGTTTGTGCTTCTACTCCGTTATTTCTCAATTCTTGTAATGGCTTATCTCTATATCACAAAATATACGGTTGAAGAGAAGGAAAACTATTACCCGTTTGTATCTATTCTGGTTCCTGTTTTTAACGAGGAAAAGGTAGTCCGGTTTTCTGTTGAATCCCTTCTTCACATTGATTATCCCAATTATGAAATAATAATAATAAATGACGGCTCATCGGATAAGACTGCCGAAGTGGCCGAAACTCTTGTCGGATATCAGCGCGGGCGTTCTTCACTGGTAAAAGTATCTTTAATTAATAAAGCCAACAGCGGTAAGGCTAAGTCGCTCAATGCCGGAATTCAATATTCGCAGGCGCAGTTTGTTTTATGTATGGACGGCGACTCCCAGCTCTCATCAAACTGTCTTAAGATGGGGATGAAACATTTTATTGATCCGGCCGTTGGAGCCGTGGCAGGGAATGTTAAGGTTCAGAACAGAAAAAGAATGCTTACCGACCTTCAGGCTCTTGAATATCTTGAAGGATTGAATATGGCGCGAAGCGCTCAGGGTTTTGTTAAGATGGTAAACATTATTCCCGGGCCGATGGGTATTTTCAGAAAGACCGCTCTCCGTGATGCCGGTTTTTATTCAAGCGATACCTTTGCCGAGGATGCAGACGTTACACTGAAAATTCTTGCTAAAGGATGGAAAATTGAATATGAGCCGAATGCGATTGCTTTTACCGAAGCCCCGGAGACAATTCATCAGCTCCTTAAGCAGAGATACCGCTGGACCCGCGGAATTCTTCAGGCTATCAGAAAACACAAAAAACATATTTATAATCCGACTATAAATTTTAATAATACCATTATTCTCTGGTCTATGTTCTATGAGTCGCTCGTATGGCCCGCAATGAATATATTCGTAAATCTCTTCTTTATTGCGGTAGCTCTTTTTTATGAAAAATCGATATTTATCTTTCTTTGGTGGGTCGGAATAGCCATACTTGACGTTATGGCGGCGGTATACTGTATTGCCGCGGAGAAAGAGGACTTCAGGCTTGTACCTTATGCCATTGTATACCGAATGGTTTTCATTCTTCTTATTGATATTACCAAGGCGATGGCAACAGTTGAAGAGTTCCTGGGCATTCAGATGACCTGGGGCAAACTTGAAAGAAAAGGAATGGCCGGTCCGGCGCCGGCAGGTGCTCCGGCAGTTAAATAAATTTTAAAGTGAGGTTGTAAATGGAATTAATACCTATCCTTTCATTAATTATTCTCGTGGCTACCATATCCACGTTTATGCTTGCGGTAGGGGCTTATATCCTCTACAAAGTAAGAGAGAAAAAGGGAAAAGTTGCACAGGCTCCTCAACCGGCTACAATACCGGCAGAACTTCTTGCACCCGCTCCTATGTATGCAGAACAGCAGGCGGCACAGCCGGCTATGAGAAGAACTATTGCAGACCAGCCCATGAGGGAAGCAGCTGAATACCAGCAGCCGGTTTTTACTCCGCAGCAGGAGAAAATGGGGGCAGGACCGGAATTGCGCCCTACTTATGTATCGCAGGCTCCGGGTACTACCGAAAGCAGATACCAGCGCCCGACTTCGGACGGTTTTTCAACCGAAGAGAAGGGACCTCGTAAAAAAATGATGCGCTATACAAGCGACGGTTATGTTGAACCGATTAAAGAAGAAAAGAAAGAGGATAGCCTTAAGTGGCGGTAAAAAAGCAAAAGAGCTTTAAGGTAAATTACCTTATTATTCTTTTCAGCGGATTATTTCTTCTCGTTGCCGGTATTCTTGTGTTCCTTCTGATTGTAAAGAACATCTACGGCAATTATGATCTAAAAGAGATTATCCCTTCTAAAGAAAATCTGAAATTCCTTTCCTATGACAAGGAAAAGAAAGCAGCTATTCTTTACTCGAAATATACCGAAAACATGCTGCAGCCTGCCGGGAGCACCTGGCTTTACGATAATGTGAAAACCTGGGAGGAATACCTTAAAAAATCAATAAAGATGCCTTATGATATAATCGAGGATTCGACTATCGAAAAAGGGCATCATATGAATTATAAAGTCCTTATTCTCCCCGGCTCTAAATCGATAAGCGAAAAAGAAATTGTTCAGATTAAAAAGTTTATTGAAAAGGGGGGAAGCGTATTTGTAACGGGGGGTATCGCTACCTATTCAGATGAAGGAAAGTGGAGAGGATGGAACTTCTTTACCGAAGTTTTCGGAATGAATTTCACTAAGGAGATTAAACCGGAGGAGGTAGATAAATTTAAGGTCCATACCCTCAGGGGAAATCTTCCGTTGACAGGGGGAATTCCTACCGGATATAATCTTAAAATTGCAACGTGGGACAGGCCGATTTATGCCGAAGTAATGGAGCCGAGAACGACACAGGTAAGTTTCTGGTACGATTTCAGGTACGAAGCAGGGCTTGTTATGGAGGAAATTAGGAAGAGCGCAGGTATTTCTTTCGGCACCTACGGCAAGGGAAGATTTGTATGGTTTGGTTTTGAAATAAACTCCATCTATGGAGGGGAACAGGAAGACAATATTTATTTTGAAAGACTCCTTCTCAATTCAGTTAACTGGCTTACTTACAATCCTACAAGCTATATTAAAGACTGGCCTTCGCAGTATGATGCAGCTGCTATTATTGTACCTACTATTGCCAATGAGGAATGGAATATACACAATATTACAAAACTGCTGGCGGACAATAGAATAAACGCGACTTATTTCATTTCCCCCGAAAAGGCAATGAAGAATAAAAATATAATTGCGCAGCTCCCCAAGAATGCCGGAATAGGGGCCATTATTGATGTCGGATTTATAACTTCGGCTATGGATACTGTAAATAAGCTCGACAGCAAAGAAGACCAGTTTAAAGCTCTTAAGGATGGCAACTATAATATTTTTGCCTCAAATAAAGTTAAGGCAAATACTATTATGCCTCTATACGGATTTTACGATGAGAATACTCTTCAGGCTATGTCAAATGAGGATATTCAATTCCTTGTTACCGATTCTCTCACAGACCGTTCCGTTCCCCGTTTTCATATCCGTAACGGAAAAGAGCTTATGATTATTACTAAGACTGCCAGGGATGATTATGAAGTTATTAACCGGAAAAAGCTTACAAGTACTTCATTCCAGAGATATACATACGAAGAGGATGTAGACAGGCTTCTTTTTGAAGGGGGGCTTTTGGTTCTTAAGGTTCATACAGATGGCCAGCTTAGGCCTGAATACGCAGGTGTTGTTGGCGAAATGATCAATTATATGAAAAGCAAGAAGATGTGGATTACCGACCTTGAACAGCTCAAGACCTGGTGGAAGAAAAAAGAAGGGGTGGAAGTAAGGCAGGAAAACAGAAGCGCAAGAAGAATTGCTGTCCAGGTTAACAACCCGACAGACAGAATTTCGGATAAATTCATTGTCCATATTAATCTTAATAAGCGTGTAAAAAACATTTTGGTTTCATCGGATATCATAAACACTAAAATTCCAAAATTCCAGCTAATGGAGAATGAGCAGACTCTTTATCTTTACATAGATGAAATGGACCCGCATGAAACCCGTTCTCTGGTAATCGATTTTGAAAATATTGAGAGATGATATCTGATAAATAAAATTAGTATCTTTAAAAATTAGAATAATGAGATGCAATTGAACAGGAAATTAAACAGGCTCTATTTATTAATCCTCTTTTTTGCGGGGATTACGCTGCTTACCAAAACCGGATGCGTTGAATCAGTAACCGATAGTACAGGCAGTTCGGGTTATACAACTCCTACAATTGATATTGCCTCCCCTTCAACAGGTGATACTGTTTATGTAGGCAAAAATGATATTACATATACCGCAAGCGATCCTTCAGGTTCCGGATTTGCGGAATTTGAAGTGTTTGTAAATAATATTTCCACAAGTTCATACGAAGTCAGCGCAACTAGCACAGCCAAAACAAAAATTTATCTGGAAGTCCCCGATACCTATCTTTACCAGAAAATCAGTTATCACGTAATTGCCAGGAGCAAATCGGGCAAGGAGAAGAAAAGCACAATTCAAACCGGATTATATGTTAAGCCTACTCCACCGAAAGCCCCCGGAAAATTGAGAATAGCCAAGGAAAATGATACCCGGTTTAATCTATCGTGGATTGACAGCTCTGACAATGAAAACAGGTTCGAAGTTTGGAGAAAGGATGGTATTACAGGCAATTACAGGATGATTAAATCGCTTACTGAGAACCAGTTCTATACTACCGATGATGTACCTTCTGCTTATACGATTTATTTTTACAAAGTAAGGGCAGGGCATTCTTCTGGGGTATCCGGATACAGTAACGAGGTAAATACTTTAATTGCCCCTACCAATCTGGCGGCTAAAGCTACTGCCGCAAATATAGTTGAACTTACATGGACAGATAATTCCTCATTTGAAAACGGATTCCGTGTTGAGAGGGCCTCTGCCGTTACAGGCGAGTTTGAATGGATTGGAACCGTGCCAACTAATGTTACAGTATATAAAGATGAAACAATACAGACACAGACCGCATATAAATACAGGGTGGCGGCATTTACAGGCACAGCGTCCAGCCCGTATTCGGCTGAAGTTTCAATTACAACTCCTGCTGCTGATACACCTCCATCTCAATTGAAGGCTGATTTTAATTATACTACACGGAAAGTTGACGTGGTATGGAATTCATCTAATTTCAATACCATCACCTATATCGAAAGAAAAGACGGCCCTTCAGGAAGGTTTAATCCGCGTGCTGCCTTCAATAATATGTTCACTCGCCGTTTTACGGATGACAGCTTGCTGGTTCCAAATAATTATTATACTTACAGGGTTAGAGAATATAGCTATTCAGGTCTTTATACTGCATATTCTAATGAAGATACTGTATTCATACCTGTTCTGCCTCCATTGGCTCCATCCAATTTCAGGCTTGTTGCAGACCCTGCAAATCTTACCAGGATTTCTCTTTTCTGGAACGACAATTCTAATGACGAAGAAGGTTTTGAGCTTTGGAGAAGGGACGGATTAACTCCTCAATATAATCTTATAGAGAGATACGCGGCTAATTTTAATGCGGCAGTAACTTTTGTCCCCTCTGCCAATTTTACCTACTATTTTAAGATAAGGGCTTATAAAGGTAATCTGTATTCCGATTTTTCGAGTGAAATAAGCACTTCCGGTACAGCGGGTTCATTCAATCTTCTTGCATATGATGTCGGCACTAATTACATAAGAATAAGGTGGAACGACAACTTTACAAATGAAGTCGGCTTTGCGATTGAAAGAAAATTATCCTATCAGGATGATACATACTGGACAGAAATAGGACTTATTCCATCCTCACCCGGTTCTGTCGCATCATATTCAGACACTTACAGTATTCAGGCCGGAGCTACCTATAACTACCGTGTAAGGGCTATATTTAATCAGGGCTATTCTGAATACTCTAACATATTAACCGTAACGGCAAGGGTTCTCTAATTTTATGGAAAGAAATCTTAATATGGAAAATGAAGACAATTTGAAGACGGAAGGAACCCGTATTAAGGTTTATACGGCAGATATTGCCGAGATTATTAAGGAAGAGCCGGTAATCGAAATTATTCAGAAAATTAAATCGAGTTTTCCATTTACCTTTATTGAAAAATCGAATATCCAGAAACTGGTTAATAAACTCTCCGGCTTCTTCTGGATTAAGGAGCCGTCAGGTAAATATATTATTGCTAATGACCGGTTTGCAAAAGCCGTCGGAGTAAGGACAGCACAGCTCGAAAACAAATTAGAATCCGATTTTGTGCCTCCGTTCCAGAAAAATATGTTTTCAATAATGAACAGTTATATTCTGGATACCTCAAATTCTGTTATACTTGAAGGTATTTCGACAGCAATATTTACGAATCTCACAAATGATGAGCAGATAATTCAGTTCCCCCTTCTTGATGTGGATAATAAAGTGGTTGCCATAATAGGCGTATCGGTTAAAAAGCAGGAAGAAGAGATAAGGGAGCAGCCGGCTGAGATGCCTCAAATGCTCCCGCTGCAGCAGTTCAAAGAACCGGTTATTATTGTCGATCCGTATGGAAAAATAATAGACTTTACCGGCGGGTTCGGAGAAGTTCTTAATATCTCCTCCTCTTTTAAAGGTAAAATGATAAGCGACCTGTTCGATTCAAAATTTTACAATAAGTTTATTGAGTTCATAAGAAAAATAGATGAAACGGAACAGCATCCTCTTACAATTGAAACAAACAATAAAAAAATAAAAACCAGTCTCGAATTTGTTAAGATTTTCGATGATTCGGGCGTTTTGCAGTTTGTACAAATTACTCTTCCTCCTGCAGTTAACCAATCACAAACAGAAATTAAAAGCACTATGTATGATTTAATAATGCAAACCAGCCCCGACGCGATATTCATTTACGATATCGACAATCTTAAATTTCTGGAAGTAAATGATGCCGCCGTCAGAATGTATGGATATAAGAGAAATGAACTTCTGAATATGGATTTAACGGATCTATATGCGCCGGAAGATATCCAGACATTAATCGAATCGTCCGATTCCAAAAATATGGCGGGTACCTTTACCGGTCCCTGGAGACATAAAAGAAAAGACGGCTCTTCAATTATGGTTGAAATCAGCAAAGCTTCTCTTGAATACAAAGGGAAAAGAGCCCACATCAACATTGTTAGGGATATTACGGAGAAACTGGAATCAGGCAAAAAAATACAGTATTATCAGGCTGCTTTTGAACACTCCGGGGATTTAATTCTGTTTACCGATTCAGACGGATTCATTACATCGGTTAATGACCAGGTGACAAAAATTCTCGGGTTTTCGAAAAAAGACCTGGAAAAAAGGCCGTTCCTGAGTCTTGCCATTGATGCAGACAGAGCCCGCGTAAATAAGGAGATCTTTCATTCCGGCTCTAAATCAGCCGTTAGCCTGGAGCTTACTCTTAAAAATTATTCAAATGAACAGGTACATACTGAGGTATTTGCAAAGCCGATTGTGAATTTTAAGGGAGATATCGATTCTTTTATACTGGTTGTTAAGACAGAATCATCGGCGGTTACTGCTACTGCCGCTTCATCGGTCTCTTCAATTGACTCTTCCTTCCTTTCAAATGTATTTCACGAAATACTTACTCCGATAAATGTTATTCTCGGCTTTACGCAGGAATTGTTCGAAAGCATAAATTCACCTAACAGCGAACAGAGAGAAGTATCGGAAATTATTAAGGAAAACCAGAAACTGCTTCTTCAGATTATGGATAATGCAGTTGAATATACTTCGCTTGAACAGAAATCCGTAACAATCAAAACAGATATGGTCAGATTTACCGGTATAATTGATGAACTGAGAGGAAATGTAAAGAAATCGGCCGATGACCGGGGTATCTCTCTCGAATACGGAAAGATTTCTTCCTCACTGGAATTTGAAACAGACCAGCAGAGGTTTATTTCACTATTAACTCTGCTCCTTAAGTTTTCAGTAAGTCTTACAAAAGAAAAGAGTATTTTTCTTTCTGCCTATAGCCACGATTCAAATTCATTTTTGGTTAGTATCAGGGACCAGAAGAGTTCAATTTCTCCGTTTCTGTTGAAGGGACTTCAGGAGGTATTTACAGAAGACGAAAACGCGGTAAGAAAACATCTTGGCTTTTCAAGGTTCTCTATAAGGCTTGTCCAAAAGCTTATCCAGCTTCTCGGGGGGAAGATAGATGTTATCAAAAAGGCCGGGCAGCCGATTGAATATGCAATTATATTCCCTAATGTGCTGCCGGAAAGCGGTGAAGTTTTTGCGGATTCCTTTGAAAGAGAAGTGCCGGAACAAAGGGTAGAATTAAAACCATTGCCTGCCCCTGCCGAAACACAGAAACAGGATATTCCGGAAGAAGAACCTGTTGAAAAGGAATCTTCTGCAAAGAAGAAGCAGGAACCCGCCAAAGGGGAAGAAAAACACAAATTTGATTTAAGCGCACTTAGCTGTTTTTACCTTGAAGACCAGGTCGATTCTCAAATCCTTTTCAAGGCTCAGATGAAGGATATGAAAAAAATCGATTTCGCAGAAAGCTTTGAAAAAGCCATTCCTTACCTAAAGAGCAATAAATATGACTTTATTGTTTTAGATATCAATCTTCAGGGGGAATATAACGGATTGGATGCAATGAGAATAATTCAAAAGATGCCGGGCTACGAAAAAACTCCAATTATAGCTTGTACTGCATATCTGCTTCCCGGGGCCAGAGAGAATTTTATAGCCGCCGGTTTTAAGGATTTTGTATCAAAACCGGTTATGAGGGATAAGCTGACCGAAATACTCAAAAAAATATTCATTTAGATAATAAAACTCTCTTTACTTTTACATAAGGCCGCCATCAAGCGGCCTTTTATTTTGGCATAAAAATACAGTAAACTTCAAACATTATTCAAAAATAAACATTATATTGCATAAATATGCAAAATAATGTTGATTACTCCCTCATTTTTATTATTTTTGCATATCCTTTTCTAATTATTTACTAAATGAATGGTGAACTATGTCATCTAAATTGAAGCGTCAAACGGTAATAAAGGAATTACTTGCTTCCCATACAATAAGCCATCACGATAATCTGATTGAGAAGCTTAAAGAGCAGGGGATTTTTGTTACTCAGGCAACATTAAGCAGGGATTTTTCCGAAATGGGGGTAATAAGAACAATATCTGATGAGGGGACTCCCAAATATATGCTGAACCCTGAGGAATCGGGGAGGCAGATTCTCAAATTTATTGGTTTTGAAATACTGGGTGTTCAGCACAATGAATCTCTTATTGTAGTAAGAACTCTGGCCGGAAGGGCACAGGGGGTTGCCTATTATTTTGACAGGCTTAACAAACCGGAAATTTTAGGTACTGTTGCAGGGGACGATACCGTACTGGTTATTCCAGGTTCTGTAAAAAAAATTAACGAAATAACTGAAATGATTGAAAAACTAATTTCTTAAAAAAGGAGCATTAATTGAAAAGAAAAAAAATTGCTGTTGCATACTCCGGAGGGCTCGATACCTCTGTGATGGTTAAGTGGTTAATTGATAATTATAACGCAGAGATTATTACCGTAACCGGAAATCTCGGGCAGACACGTGAACTGGAAGGGCTTGAAGAAAAAGCATATAAAACCGGAGCTTCAAAAGCAATTATAAAAGATCTTACCGAGGAGTTTATTACTGAATATGTTTGGAAGGCATTAAAATCGGGAGCCCTTTACGAAGGGGAATATCCGATGGCCTGCGCTATTGGAAGGCCTTTGCTGGCTAAGATGCTCGTCGAAGCAGCAATTAAGGAAGGAGCAGATGCCGTTGCGCACGGCTGCACCGGAAAGGGGAATGACCAGGTCCGTTTTGAGGTCGGAATTCAATCCCTGGCGCCGCATCTCGAAATAATTGCTCCTTTAAGAACCTGGGAATTCAAGAGCAGAGAGGAGGAAATTGATTATGCAATAGAAAAGAATATTCCTCTTAAGATTACAAAAAACTCCCCCTATTCAATTGATGAAAACCTGTGGGGCATTGCCATTGAGTGCGGAGTTCTTGAAGATCCTACAATGCCTCCTCCGGAAGATGCTTATCAGATTACTTGCAATCCTCAAACTGCTCCTGAAAAGCCGGAGACTGTTTCCGTAACTTTCGAAAAAGGAATTCCGGTAAAAATTAATGGCCTAGCATATTCTCCGGTTGAAATTGTGGAATACCTTAATGAGTCGGGGGGTAAGAATGGAATTGGAAGAATTGATATGATTGAAAACAGGGTAGTGGGAATTAAATCGCGCGAAATTTACGAAACCCCTGCTGCGGTTATATTGCACAAAGCCCACAATGAACTTGAAAAAATGGTTCTTGATAAGGAAACATTCCGCTACAAGCAGGATGTAGCAAATAAAATCGGTAATATGATTTATGACGGCCTCTGGTTTTCCCCTTTATTTAATTCCCTAATGAAATTTGTTGACTCTACGCAGGAATATGTTTCGGGGGAAGTAATTCTTGAACTCTACAAGGGGAATGTAAGGGTATTATCCAGGAATTCTGTAAATTCGCTTTACAGCATTAAACTGGCAACATATACATCCGATGATACATTTGACCATAAGGCGAGTGAAGGATTCCTGAAAATATACGGTTTGCCTTACAAGACAATTGCGCAATTAAGAAACGCAAATATAAATGAGGTAATAGCATAATGCTATGGGGCGGCAGATTCGAAGAAATACTTAACCAGGACGCGTTAAGATTCTCATCTTCCTTTTGTTTCGATAAAAGGCTTTTCGAAGAAGATATTCTTGTAGACTATGCGCACGCAAAGATGCTTAACGGAATCGGCTTGATTGACGATGCCGAATTGGGAAAAATTCTTGACGGACTGGAAAGAATAAAGAAAGAATGGAATGAGAATTTCTGGAAACCGGATGATGATCACTTTGAAGACATCCATTCGGCAATCGAATCGAGGCTGTATGAATTGATTGGAACAGCTGCCGGAAAACTTCATACCGGCAGGAGCAGGAACGACCAGATTGCCACCGTTATGAAACTTTGGGTTAAAAAGTCGGCATCGGAGCTGATTAAAGCTATTGATAAGCTTCAGCACAGGCTGCTTAATCTTGCCGAAAAAAATATCAATACTGTTATGCCGGGATACACTCACCTTCAGAGAGCACAGCCGGTATCTCTAGCATTTCATCTTCTGGCCTATGTTGAGATGCTGGCGCGTGATCACGGGAGGCTGCAGGATGTAATAGAAGAGTGCAGCAGCTGTCCTCTCGGTTCGGGTGCCTTGGCCGGTTCTACATTGCCATTGGACAGGTGGTCCGTTTCGAATGCGCTTGGATTTGCAAATCCTACCGGTAATGCGCTCGATTCTGTTTCGGACCGCGATTTTATGATTGACTTTATGCACGCCTGTTCAATGGGAATGATGCACCTGAGCAGGTTTGCCGAGGAGTTGGTATTATGGAATTCTTCCGAATGGAATTTCATAAAACTGTCTGATAAATATACAACCGGTTCATCCATAATGCCGCAGAAGAAGAATCCCGATATGGCGGAATTGGTTCGCGGGAAGACAGGGCGGGTTTTCGGTAATGAATTTTCACTGCTGATAAATTTGAAAGGGCTTCCGTTAAGCTATAACCGTGATCTGCAGGAGGATAAGGTCCCTGTTTTCTGCTCTTACGATATTTTCTCGCAGAGTCTGAATATTATGGCGGATATGCTTGTGGAAATTAGAGTAAATGAAAAGAGATTTGCCAGGGAACTTGAAAGGGATTTTATTCTTGCAACAGATTTATCGGATTGGCTGGTTAGCAAAGGAATGCCCTTCAGGGAGACCCACTCACTTGTTGGCGGCATAGTTAAGGCACTTGAAAAAGAAGGGAAGACTTTTGCAGATGTTGATTTGAATTATCTGAAGGAATTCAATTCATTATTTGACGAAACCGCACTTGAATGTTTAAAACTGGAAGGGTGCCTGAAAAGGAAGAAGACTTCCGGTTCTCCAAATCCTCGTCTTGTTCTGGATGAAATAAATATCTGGAAGGAAAATCTTCAGATCTACAACTACAGAAAAATGATGACAGAGTAGCTAGTGCGGGTGGTGGGGCGATTCCCCTTTTTGAACCAATGCTGAAATCTGGGATACTGTATTCTGAAGTTTTTTAAGCTCGGTCTCGAGTTTGAATATTTTATAAGATTCAAGAGATTCCTTTCCTCCGAGCAGCCAGTTCAGGTCGCATCCGAGTCGTAAAAGTTTTACAAGAATTCTTGAGCCAGGTTCTCTTTTACCGCTTATATACTGCTGAAGCTGCTGAGGGGTAATTTCCATTGCTTCGGCTAATTTCTTTAATGTGCCGTATTTCTTCAATGCGAAGAAACGGATCCTTTCCCCCAATCCTAGGTGAAGTTTCTCATCGTTAAAAAGGGAAAAGGATTCGTTGAACTCGTCCTCGAATAAGTGAAGCTCGAACTGGTACGACTCGATTGCATCTTTTATCTGTTTAAAAAGGTCATCGTCAAATGTAGTGGATTCATTAAGGAGATAATTAAGGAGCTGAAGCTTCATGCCTATTTTTTCGGCAATCCAGCTGGGGCGGACACCAAGTGTATGAATCAGATATCTTATTTCTTCCTGCTTTGTCATTAATTATCCTCACAGGATGTAATTTAAACAATAAAATAATAAACACGGGATTAATTTCACAGCAAAATTTTTAATTTCGTTATTATTTGAATATTTTTTGACCTATGAAAATATTCTCTGAAAAGATAAGCCAGAAATATATATTGAAGATGGCTCTCCCGGCAATAGCCGGAGTCTCAACGCAGATGCTTGTAAGCCTTGTTGATACCGCTATGGTTGGGCGCCTTCCGGATGCTGTTAATTATCTTGCTGCTATGGGACTCGGTGTACTTGCCACGTGGGCAGTTGTAAGCTTTTTTTCGTCACTGGCTACCGGAACGCACGTTTTAATAGCCCGCAGGTATGGTGCAAAGAACGACGAAGGGTGCGGCGAAGTACTGAATACGGCTCTTATAATGTCCTTCATTATCGGTGTTATAGTTGCTTTCTTTGTAGTTTATTTCGCTTTTGATATAGCTCATTTTTTTGCAGTTGATAAGGTAGGGGAGCAGGTACCCTTTTATGCGGGGCAGTATCTGTTTTACCGTTTTCTCGGAATTCCTTTCTTTCTACTGACCGTATCATACAGGGGTTTTTTCTTTGGCATAGGTAAAACAAAGATATTTCTCTATTCGGCTATACTTATAAATCTTTCTAACATAGTTTTTAATTACATTTTTATCTATGGTTTATTTGGAATACCCGGAATGGGACTTGCCGGTGCCGCTCTTGGTTCAACGCTTGCGACGGTACTGGATGCTTTCTACTATTTCTTTGTTACAACCCGCAGACAGTATAAAGAGAAATATTCACTCTTCAAAAAGATCCGCTTTAATAAGGATATAGCACTTTCAATAGTAAAACTTGCCCTTCCGGTATCTCTTCAGAATGTATTTATACTAATCGGCTTTTTGGGATTTCTGGCCATTACCGGATATATAGGCAAGGAAGCCCAGGCAGCCAGCCAGACAGTAATAACAACTCTTCAGATTACATTGCTCCCCTGTTTCGGGTTCGGGATTGCTATACAGACCCTAACAGGTAACAGCCTGGGAGGGGGAAACATTCCCGAGGCAAAGGCTTATGGGTATGAAACAAGTAAAATTGCCACAATTTATACTTTAGTTGTTGGAATTGTTTTTAATATTATTCCCCATTGGGTATTATGGCTTACAACTGACGATTGGTCCATAATTAACACTGCTGTACCGGCATTAAGGATTGTCGGATTCGGGCAGATTTTCTATGCTACAGGAGTGGTTCTGGCTAACGGTCTTCAGTCGGCAGGCAAGACTACATTTGTTATGATTGCCGAGGTAGTCTCAAACTGGGTTATTTTTATTCCCCTGGCATTTCTATTCGGAGTAGTATTCAATTTCGGGCTTACCGGCGCCTGGGCGGCATTGCCCTTTTATGCTTTATCCTATTCGGCTATAGTCCTCTTCAAGTTCAGGTTCGGCAACTGGAGCAAATACAAGGTTATGTAGGCAGGGGAGGACTTCTCCCCGGAATCGGTTAAATAAATCCGATATTTTTTCTTGACAAAAACGATTAATCCTCTTATTTTCCACTATATGAAAAATAGAATATCCAAAATTTCGCTTTTTTTGATCCTCCTTTTCATTCCCATTTTTGCAGGAGTGGAGTATCTGGATTTATCTGCCAGTGCTTCCGAGGGGAATATAATTATTAAATGGAAAACAGTAAGCGAAACAAATTTCAAACATTTCGTTATTGAGCGTAAGACAGTTAACGGCAACTGGGCAGACATCGGTATTGTGCAGCCAAAATCGGATAAGAATTACGAATATGTAGATAAAAATGTTTATAGATCAACATCTGGTAATTTATATACTTATCGTATCCGTTTTGTTGATAACGATAATACTTTCTCCCATTCAAACGAATTCAGAGTTGTCAATTTCGGCACTTCCGGCATAAAGAAAACCTGGGGCAGTATAAAGGCTTTATTCAGGTAATATTCTCTGAGCGGAATTTCAAAGAATCCGAAATGTTAAAAACCAGCCTCCCAATTTATCTTGCTTCAAAATCTCCCAGAAGACGATATCTTCTTAAAAGTTTAGGCCTCACTTTTAAAACCTTTTCTGTTGAACTGGAAGAGGAAATATTTGACGGCGAACATCCGGTTAGCACGGTTAAGAGGCTTGCTCTGGAAAAAATGGAAGCCGCCGAACGCAGGGTTAAAAAAGGGATTATCATTACGGCCGATACTATTGTTGTTCTAAATAAGCACGTTCTTGGAAAACCGAAAGATAAAAAAGATGCATTTAGAATTCTAAAACTCCTGAGCGGAAGAACCCATATTGTTTTTACCGGTTATTGTGTGAAGAACCTGAAAACCGAAAAAATGATTTTAGGATATGAAAAGACTCTTGTTACTTTTAACAGGCTTGAAGACAAAATGATAAGGGATTACATCTCCGGCGGCAGCCCTATGGATAAAGCAGGAGCATACGGAATTCAGGATGATTTCGGCGCCGTTTTTGTTAAAAAAATTGAAGGCTGCTACTATAATGTAATTGGCCTTCCCGTCTCTAAAGTATATAAATCACTTAAAGAAATAATCTAATTTGGAAAAAATCGGTAAACAGGTCCTCGTTTCAATTATTGCCGGTGTACTAATTTATTTTCTTCTTTCAATCTACGGTGACATAAATCCGGTAATCAGCTCTATTGGAATATTTCACTGGTATCTTATACCTGTTCTCCTCTCCCTCTCTCTTATTAATTATTCAATACGTTTTTTAAAGTGGAATTATTATTTAAAACTGCTTGATATTAAAGCCGGCAATAAACTCTCTGCCTCAATTTTCTTTTCGGGACTGGTAATGAGCGTAACCCCTATGAAAGCCGGGGAGCTTCTGAAATGTTTCCTCCTTAAGCAGACTCTGGGTGTTCCGGTTTCAAAGACTGTCCCTGTAATATTTGCCGAAAGGGTAACGGACTTTCTTTCTCTTATTTTTATTGCCGCAATTGGGGGTATAGTATTCAATTACGGTATGGTATTCGTAGGACTTGTAGCTCTTTTTTTCGCCGGAATAGTCCTTTTAATTTCAAGCCGGAATGCCTGCTACCGTATTTTTTCCCTGGCGGAGAAAATCCCCATTGTAAAAAAGTATTCCCAGAAACTTTATAACCTCTACGAAAGTTCTTATCTTATGTTCAGGATTAAGCCTTTATTCCTAATGATTCTCAACGGGCTCTTTTCCTGGTTTTTTGAGTGTCTTGGGTTCTTTCTGATTTTGAATGCATTCAGCCCCGATATAACGCTTTTTAAGTCTTCGTTTATATACGCTTTTTCAACAATCTTCGGGGCGGTTACAATGCTTCCCGGAGGACTCGGAGCTACCGAGGGCTCTTTAACTTATTTAATTATCCAAAATGGTTTAAGCAAGGAAAACGCTATTGCCGGTACTTTAATTGTAAGGATGGTTACGCTTTGGTTTGCTGTGTTATTAGGTATGATAAGTCTCTATATGTTTCAAAAAAAGTTTGGAAGAATAATTAATAATGAACAAAATAAGGAGCTGTAATATGGCACAGTACAAAAAAATCGTCGTCCCTAAATCAGGGGAGCCCATAAAAATTGAAAATGATAAGCTTGTAGTTCCCGATAATCCGATTATTCCATTTATTGAAGGGGATGGCACCGGTCCCGATATCTGGAAGGCCAGTAAACTTGTATTTGATGCCGCGGTTGAAAAAGCATACGGCGGACAGAAGAAAATTGCATGGATGGAAATTTACGCAGGGGAAAAATCTCTTAAGGTTTACGGCAAGAACAACTGGCTTCCCGATGAGACACTCGATGCCATTGATGAATATATTGTAGCCATAAAAGGCCCTCTTACAACTCCGGTAGGGGGAGGCATAAGAAGCCTTAACGTTGCCTTAAGGCAGAGACTGGACCTTTATGCATGTGTAAGGCCGGTTAAATATTATTCGGGCGTTCCGGCTCCGGTTAAAAGGCCGCAGGATCTTAATCTTGTAATATTCAGGGAAAATACAGAAGATATCTATACCGGTATTGAATTCAAGGCTGAAAGTGAAGAGGCTCAAAAGCTTATAAAATACATTAACAAATCATTCGATAAGAATATACGCGTTGATTCGGGTATTGGTATTAAGCCGATGAGCAAATTCGGTACGGAAAGGCTTGTTAAAAAGGCTATTGATTATGCCCTGGCCAATAAACTCAAGAGTGTGACTCTGGTTCATAAAGGAAATATCCAGAAGTTTACAGAAGGCTCTTTTAAGGAATGGGGATATGAGACTGCAAAGAAATTCTACCCCAAGAAAACCATTACAGAAGACCAGCTTTGGAGCGAATTTAACGGTAAGCAACCCGAGGGGAGAATAGTTATAAAAGATAGAATTGCTGACAATATGTTCCAGCAGGTTCTTCTGCGTCCCAGCGAATTCGATGTGCTTGCTACACCAAACCTTAACGGAGATTATATCTCCGACGCCTGTGCCGCTCAGGTAGGAGGACTTGGAATTGCTCCGGGTGCAAATATTTCTTATCACCATGCAATTTTTGAGGCCACTCACGGCACCGCTCCAAAGTATGCAGGGCAGGATAAGGTTAATCCCGGTTCGGTAATTTTATCGGGGGTAATGATGCTCGATTATATGGGATGGACAAAAGCGGCCAAAATGATCGAAAAAGCAATGGAAAAAACGATAAAATCGAAAGTTGTTACTTACGATTTCGCCCGTCAGATGAAGGGGGCAATTGAGGTTAAATGCTCCCAATTTGCCAAGGAAATCGTTAAAAATATGAAATAACGGGGCATTAATCGATACGGTTATCCTTGATTTTAGTAAAGGCGATAACTATTTTTAATGTCCATAAAATCTTAATGGAGGCTATAATGGATGAGAATAATGGATTTGGCAAAGGGTTATTGATTGGATTATTGACCGGTGCAGCTATCGGCTCGGTAATTGCTCTGCTCTATGCTCCTAAATCGGGCAAGGAATTAAGAGGGGATATCCGCCGCAAAGGGGAAGATCTTCTTGATGATGCGGAGAATTTATTCGAGAAGGCAAAGGATAAAGCAAGCCAGATTATAAACGACGGAAAAAAAAAATCTGAAAAGCTAGTTACTGATGCTAAAGTAAGGGTTGATCAGCTCCTTGATGAAGCCGAAAAGATTTTATCTGATGCCAAAGACAAGACGGAGAAGTACGCCGATATAGGCAAAGTTCAGATAGAGAAGCAGGCCGGAAAGCTTCAGAGCGCTATTAAAGCCGGCGTTGACGCTTATAACACAGAAAAGGAGTCGTAATAACGTATGACTTTAGTTGAAGTATTAACGGTAATTTTAATTCTGGTCGCAATTGGATTAGCGGTTTATATCTTTATATCCTTGCGCAAGATTACAATGTCTATTCAAAATATGCAGAGGGATTTTCACACTCTAACCAGCAAAGCAGACCGTGTGTTGGAAAATCTTAACAAGACTTCCGAAAGAATTGACAGAATAACAGCCGAGGCGGAAAAGCAATGGAATATCATTGAAGACAGGCTTTATACAATAAGACAGAAGCTGGGCAGGTTCTCTGCTCCTTCGGGAATATTGGATACGGTTGAAACTGTTAAAAGTTTTACGTCTAACATAAAAAGTTTAATTAAAGGGATTTCGGCTTTTATGACAAGCTGGAAGAGTAATTAACAATTAATTGTCACTTAGTAAGGAGAAGTAATTTTGAAAGATTATAATCCAGATGCAATACGTAATATAACTTTTGTTGGTCACGGCGGTAGCGGTAAAACAACCTTATCGGAAGTTATTCTTTATACTGGCAATGAAATAAACAGGATAGGCAGAATTGAAGAAGGCAACACAGTTTCGGACTATAACAGCAATGAGATAGAAAGACAGATTTCAATTTCCTCAACCGCGCTTCATCTTGAATGGAATAATTCAAAAATAAATATTCTCGATACTCCCGGATATTCAGATTTTACAGGACAGGTATTATCCAGTCTCCACGTTGTTGACACTGCCTGCGCAGTTGTTAAAAGCGCAGAGGGCGTTGAAGTTGGCACCGAAACAACTTGGGATCTCGTTAAAAAATATAAACTTCCTTCATCTGTGATAATTAATAAAGTCGATAACGAACATTCAAAATTCTTCGAAACATTCGAAGACGTTAAAGATAAATTAAGCTCAGACGCAATTATTGTTACTTTCCCCGCCCAGGAAGGGCTCAATTTCTCTACAATCGTCGACCTGGTTAAAATGAAAGCCTACCAGTACGGCGAAACCGGAAGCCGCAAAGTTACCGAAATTGAAATACCTGCCGATGCAAAAGAGCAGGCTGATGATTTAAGACAGCAGCTTATTGAAAAAGTTGCCGAATCGGATGAAGAATTAATGAACAAGTTCTTTGAAGAAGGCACCCTTACCGAAGAAGAACTTACCAAAGGTCTTAAAGCTTCAATGGTAAACAATTCAATTGTTCCCGTGTTTGCTCTTTCGGCTACCAAAATTGTAGGTGTAAACAACTTCCTCGATTTTGTTACAAAATATTTCCCTTCGCCGGCAGACAGACAGCCAGTTGAAGCAAAGTGGAAAGATAAAGACAATACCGTTCAGATTAAATGCGATCAAAAAGGGGAAGCTTCATTCCTTATTTTCAAATCTCTTTCGGAACAGCACGTAGGCGAAATTTCTATTTTCAAGGTGTTCAGCGGTACTTTAACTGCCGGTATGGACCTTGTTAATACAAAGAGAGAAAAAACAGAAAGATTAGGCCAGCTCTTCATAATCAACGGTAAGACAAGAAAAGACGTTTCCAAGCTTCAGGCAGGGGATATTGGCGGCGTAGTTAAATTAAAAGACAGCCATACTGGCGATACCCTTGCTTCACCTAACTTATCTGTTATTATTCCTTCAATTGTATTCCCTGAACCGATTATTGAAAGCGCAATTAAGCCTAAGGCAAAAGGGGACGAAGATAAGATTTCTGCCGGTCTCCATACAGCGCATCAGGAAGATCCTACACTCGAAATGAAATTCGATCCTGAATTAAGCCAGACTATCATTGCAGGTCAGGGAGAATTGCAGCTTAACCTCGCGGTTAAAATGCTTAAAGAAAGATACGGCGTAGAAGTTGATCTCGTTGAACCGAGAATCCCATTCAGAGAAACTATAAAGGGAAGATGCGACGACGCAGAATTCAAACACAAAAAACAGTCGGGCGGCAGAGGCCAGTACGGACACGTTCATCTTAAACTGGAACCGGTTCAGAGAGGAACAGGATTTGAATTTGTTGACGCGATTGTAGGTGGTGTGGTACCCGGCCGTTTTATACCTGCAGTTGAAAAAGGGGTAATTGAGACAATGACCAAAGGCGTTCTTGCCGGTTCAAAAGTTATTGACGTTAAGGTTACTCTTTTTGACGGTACATACCACGATGTGGATTCTGATGAAATGTCCTTTAAGATTGCCGCTTCTCAGGCATTCAAGAAAGGCTTCCAGGAAGCAAGACCTGTTATTCTTGAACCCATTTATGAAGTTACCATTAAAGTCCCTGAAGAATTCATGGGGGATGTAATGGGGAATGTATCGAGCAAGAGAGGAAAAATCCTCGGTATGGATTCTGAAGGCTCATACCAGATTATCAAAGCCATGGTTCCGCTTGCAGAACTTTATAAATATTCAACCTCGCTCCGCAGCTTAACAGCCGGCCGCGGTACATTCTGCCGTAAATTCTCCCATTACGAAGAAGTACCGAAAGAAGTTGAAGTCAAGATTATCGAAGAATACAAGAAATCAAAAGAAGAAGAATAATTGTATTTTTTATAAATTAAGGCGGAAGATTCTTCCGCCTTTTTTTTTGAGGTATAAAATGGATATGCTTTTTTCCCCCTGGCGCTCAAATTATATTAACTCATTCAAAGATAAGAAGGAAGATTGCGGCTGCGTTTTCTGCGAGGCTCTAAAAGAAGACGCCCCCATTGAAAATACTTCTCTTATTGTAAGGAAAAATAAATATACTTATACAATGCTTAATCTTTTCCCTTACAACAGCGGGCATTTAATGATTATACCCTATCGCCACATATCCGATTTTACCGAACTTAATCCGGATGAGACTGCAGAACTTATGAATGAGACCGGAATTATGATTAAAGCGTTAACCTATGTTATGAAGCCGCAGGGTTTCAATATGGGAATGAATATAGGCAAAGCTGCCGGCGCCGGAATTGATGCCCATCTCCACCTTCATATTGTGCCCCGCTGGATTGGTGATACCAATTTTATGCCTTCAATCGGCGAGGTTAAAATAATTTCACAGGACCTGCTCGACCTGCGGAATAAACTGGTTGATGCATTGGAGCATATTTAGACCCGATTGTTTATGAAGGAAATTTTAATTGCGCCAAATAGTTTCAAAGAGTGCGCTTCTTCTTACGATGCCTCTATAATAATAAAAAATGCCCTCATACATTGTATCCCGGAAATTGAGAATTATTACAGGCTGAATCTTTTTCCAATATCAGACGGCGGCGACGGATTCCTGGAAACTGTTAAATATCACTTCAATACCGAGTCGTTAAAAATTGCTGTTAAGTCAATTGTAAACGGGGAGGATTATGAATGCCCGTTTGAATATTCTAAAGCAGACAAAACTGTTTATATAGAATCGGCAAGAGTAATTGGCTTAAATTTAATACCCCGGAGTATAAGAAATCCTTTAAAATACAATTCGGCTCCTCTTGGCAGCTTGATAAAGAAAATAGGGGCTTTGAAGAATAATTCAGATTTTGAAGTGAGTAAAGTTGTAATAGGTATTGGAGGTACTGCAACATCCGACCTGGGAGTAGGGATGCTTTCCGAATTCGGATTGAAACTATTTGATGCTGCCGGAAAGGAGGTTAATCCTATTCCGGAAAATTTTATTATTGCCGAGCGGATGATTAAGCCAGAGTTTATCACCGGGATTGAAATCAGTATTGTACTGGATGTTGAAAATCCGCTTTTAGGGGATGAGGGGGCTGTTAAGGTATTTGCAGAACAGAAAGGGGCCGATAAATCCTCGCTGGATTTTCTGGAGTCGGGTTTTGAACAAATTCTGCGGCTGATGAATGTAAGGGGGGAAATGCATCACAGTTTTTCAGGAGCGGGGGGCGGATTAGCCGCCTCATTCCAGATTTTCGGAAATCCTTCTGTAATGAATGCAGGGGAATTTATTTTGAAAGAGCTTGGACTATTGAACAAATGCGCAAATCCGGATTTAATTATTACCGGGGAGGGAAAACTGGACAAGCAGACACTTATGAATAAAGGAGGTATGATTGTCCTGAATTCCTACAAAAAATCAAAAATTCCAGTCTGTTTTATAGCAGGGGAAAATATTTTAAATAAGAAACCGGAATTTTTAGATGTTTTGGAATTAAAAAACTATTTTAGCAGTATTGAAGAATCAATAGCTTATTTCAAAACAGGCATTTTTAAGGCCTGCGAAGAAATTTCCCGAAGATATTTGAATAAAAATTAAAGGATATAAAAATGGATCAGGTTTTTGAAAAACTGGAAAAAATGAGAGTGCCCGAACTGGACGAGGTTCTGGGACACCCTTTTAAAGTTTTGAAGGATGGTTTTATAAGAGTAGTGGATTATATGGGGAGCGATTCTTCAATAGTTCAGGCTGCCAGAGTTTCTTACGGCGCCGGCACAAAAAAACTTAGGGAAGATGAAGCTCTTCTCCGTTATCTATTAAGGCACCGCCATACCTCTCCGTTTGAAATGTGCGAAGTTAAACTGCACGTAAGGGTTCCTATGGATGTCTGGCGCCAGTGGATAAGACACCGTACTGCGAATGTTAACGAGTATTCAACCAGATATTCAATAGCCATTAATTCTGCAGAGAGCACAAATCCCGACGAATGGCGCACCCAGTCATTAACAAACAGGCAGGGGAGCGGCGGAAGCCTGGATGCCGAACATGGAAAAATCCTTACGGAACAGGAAGCGGAATTCCATAGAATGTCCAGAGAGCTTTATGATAAGAGAATTGAAGCCGGAATAGCCCGCGAGCAGGCCCGTAAGGACCTTCCTCTCTCAACTTATACCGAGGCTTATTGGAAAATTGATCTTCACAATCTTCTTCATTTCCTTGAATTAAGAATGGAAATTAATGCGCAGTACGAAATAAGGGAATATGCAAATACAATCTTTAATGAAGTAATAAAGAGATGGGTGCCTCTTACTTACCAGGCATTTATTGATTATATGATTGAATCTATGACCTTCTCAGGGCTTGAGATAAAAGTTATTACCGAAATGATAAAAGGAAATAAGGCAAAAATTAAAGACCTTTATACAGAATTCGGATGGCTTAAGCAGGACGGGGCAAAAAACGCCAACAGCAGGGAATTGTTCGAATTTGAGGAAAAGCTTTCAAAACTTTCCCTTAATTATCCCCTTTAATAGGGATGAATTTTTCCATTGAAATTATTGTTTAGCCGGATAAATTTAGAACAGACTAAATAATGATTTTAATGAAAAAGGCGCTTCTAATTATTTTGGCAATTATATCGTTTATTTCCTGTAGAGAAGATATTGTAGAATATCAGGTCTCTGCCGGAAATTCCAATATATACATTTCTACTAATCCTGCCGGTGCAGATATTTACCTTGACGGAGCCAGGACTTATAAAATAACTCCGGACAGCCTTTCAAATCTGGATGCCGGCAATCACCGAATAAGATTAAAACTAGTTGGATATAATGAAGTTCAGTTTGAGGTCTTCCTTTATAAGGGGGAAAAACGTTATATTACACACAGTTTTAATAACGATTTTTAAGAGGGTATTTGAAAGTAATAATTATTGCTGCTGTTTCTGAAAATAATGTAATCGGCAATAAAGGGAAAATTCCCTGGCATTCAAGGGAAGACCTTCTTTTTTTTAAGGAGACGACGGTCGGATTTCCGGTAATATTCGGCAGAAGAACATTCGAGTCAATTAGCCGGCCGCTGGAGAAAAGAATTAATATTGTTATTACCACACATCCCGAACTTTTTATTAAATTTAAGGAAGTAAAATGCTTCTTTTCTCTTAAGGAAGCCTTGGATTTCTGCGATGAATCCGGATTTGAAAAAGTATTCATAGCAGGAGGGAGTCAATTATATAAAGAAGCCCTTAAGCACTCGGCCCAAATTATTTTGAGCCGGATGCCTTTTGAATGCGAAGGGGATAAGTTTTTCCCTGAAATAGAATCCCGCGATTGGGCTGTTGAATCCACCGAGAAAAGGAAAGAATTCGAAATATTTTTTTACAAAAGAAGAGTAAATGAACTCAAGCAAGATTAAAATACTCCCCGATTCAGTAGCAAACAAAATTGCCGCCGGCGAAGTTGTTCAAAGACCCGAATCCGTTGTTAAGGAATTAATGGAAAATTCCATTGATGCTAATGCAAAGAATGTACATTTATATATTAAAAGTGCGGGCAAGTCTTTAATTCAGATAATAGATGACGGGGATGGGATGAGTTCAGATGATGCTCTTACCTGTCTCGAAAGGCACGCTACCTCAAAAATTGCCAGCTTTGACGATCTCCAATCCCTTAAATCCTACGGATTCAGAGGAGAGGCTCTTTCTTCTGTTGCCGCAGTCAGCCAGCTCGAAATTAAAACTGAAAGAAAAGAAGATGAAGTAGGGGCCATTGTTACTGTAGATGAAGGAAAGGCGCGCCTTGAAAAAGGTTCATTTGCAAAAGGGACTTCAATTTCTGTTAAGAACCTTTTTTATAATACGCCGGCAAGAAGAAACTTTCTTAAGAGCAATGCTACTGAACTAAAGCATATTATAGAGACTTTCAAGAAGATTGCCCTGAGCCATCCGGAAATTAGTTTTAAGTTATTTAATGATGACGAAATAGTATTCGACTTTGAAGCAGGTTCCCTGGAAGACAGAATTAAGGGAGTTATTGCCGATAATATAACCGACAGCGTGATTTTTGTAAATGAAGTTACCGATTATATAAGCCTTTACGGCTACATTGCCAAGCCCACATATCTCAGAAAAAGTAAAGGGGAGCAGTACTTTTTCCTGAACAAGAGGTATGTAGTCAGCAAGGTGCTTAACCATGCTGTATTTTCCGCCTATGACGATCTGCTTGATAAAGGGGACTATCCGTTCTTCTTACTCTTTATGGATATTGATGCTTCGAAAATTGATATAAATGTTCATCCCCAGAAGCTTGAAGTAAAATTTGAAGATGACAAGGATGTTTATTCTTTTGTAAATGCGGTTATTAGAAAAGCATTAGGAAGCCATGACCTTGTACCATCGATAACTTTTCAGGACAATGAAGGGGAAAAGAGCCGCCTCGATTTTACAGGATTCAAAAGAAGCGAGACAAATGATTTTTCCGACAGGCCCTCATTCATACCGGGTCCGGAGTCGGTTAAAAACAGAAAATCCATTTTCAGCGATGATGAAATTGACCTTTTATTCGGCAACATAAATAAAGAAATTAAACAGAGTGCACCGGCCGGCACTGTTGAAGATCCGTTTGCGGAAAAACAGCCGGTAAAGGAAGTATCCAGCATACAGCAAAATGCCGATGGACAGGCTTCCTCATTTATTATATCACTTCACAATAAATATATCCTTTGCCAGATTAAGAGCGGGCTGATGATAATAGACCAGCATGTGGCGCACGAGAGAATTCTGTACGAAAAGGCCATAAATTCATTTAATAATGATATCCCTTTTTCGCAGCAGCTTTTGTTTTCGCAGACTCTCAATTGCGACCCGGGGGAATATCAGCTTCTTCTTGAACTGGAACCGTACCTGACTAAACTTGGTTTTGATTTGAAATTCTTCGGAAAAAATACCGTCGTTATAGACGGAGTTCCGCCTGACGTTAAAATAGGAAGCGAGACGATTGTTTTGCACGAGATTCTGGATGAGTACAGAAAGAACTATCAGGAAAAAAAGCTTGAGGAAAAAGATAATATTGCAAAATCTTTTTCCTGCAAGGCTGCAATAAAGGCAGGAGACAGGCTTAGCGAAAAGGAAATGCGGGTTCTTGTAGACCAGCTCTTTGCCACTTCAATGCCTTATGTATGTCCTCACGGCAGGCCGATTGTAATTAAAATCTCTCTCGAAGAATTCGATAAGAAATTTGGAAGAACATAACCGGAAATTCCCGGTTGACTTTGAATTTTAACAAACAAGAAAGAAGTCTTATGTCAAAGGAAATGGAAAAACAGAAGAAGGAAGAATTCCTTGCCAAAGCCAATTCGGCTAAAACTACAGGAATGAAATATACAACCGTCTCGGGGAGAAAAGTTGACGTTCTCTATACTCCCGATGAGATTAAATCCGATTATAATAATGATATCGGATTCCCGGGGGAATATCCATATACCCGCGGAATACATATTAATGGTTACAGGGGAAAAATCTGGACTATGAGGCAGTTTGCCGGTTTCGGAAGCCCAGAAGACACTAACCGGAGATTTAAATACCTGCTTCAGAACGGGCAGACCGGATTGTCGGTTGCATTCGACCTGCCGACTTTAATGGGATGGGATTCCGATTCCGAATTCAGTTCCGGCGAAGTTGGAATATGCGGCGTTACGATTTCCTCCCTGCAGGATATGGAAATACTCTTCAGCGGTATTCCTCTCGATGAAGTTTCAACATCCATGACAATTAATTCCCCGGCAGCAATGATATTCGCTTTTTATCTTGCCGTAGCCAAAAAGCAGGGAATTCCATTCGATAAACTGCGGGGTACGCTCCAAAACGATATCTTGAAAGAATATATTGCCCAGAAAGAGTTCATATACCCGCCCCGTCCTTCGATGAGGATTATAACCGATATGATTGAATTTTGTACAAATGAAGTGCCCCAGTGGAATCCGGTATCGGTAAGCGGGTATCATATCAGGGAGGCAGGATCTACCGCAGCACAGGAACTTGCATATACTCTGGCAGATGGATTCGCCTATATTGAAGCCTGCATTGAAAGGGGGATGGATGTAGACTCATTTGCTCCGAGGATTTCATTCTTTTTTAATTCGCATCTCGATTTCTTTGAAGAGATTGCCAAATTCAGAGCGGCCAGAAGAATATTCGCAAAGAGAATGAGAGATAGATACGGCGCTAAAAATCCCCGCTCCTGGTGGATGCGCTTTCATACTCAGACAGCCGGATGTACTCTTACTGCCCAGCAGCCTGAAAATAATATTGTAAGAACTGCCATTCAGGCTCTTGCAGGAGTGCTTGGGGGTACACAGTCGCTTCATACAAATTCAATGGACGAGACGCTGGCCCTGCCGAGCGAAAAGGCGGTTAAAATTGCTCTCCGTACCCAGCAGCTTATTGCGTATGAAACCGGAGTCATCAATACAGTAGACCCTCTCGGAGGGAGCTATTATGTAGAAGCTCTTACAGATGAAATGGAAGCTGATGCCGAGAGAATTTTTAAGGAAATTGATTCCTTCGGCGGAGTAATTCCGGCAATTGAAGCCGGCTATTTCCAGAAGGAAATTGCGGATGCTGCCTACCGGTACCAGAAAGAACTGGAAAGCAAAACCAAAATAATGGTTGGCATAAATGATTTTATTGAATCAGATGAAAAAATAGAAATCCCGATTCTTACAATTTCTCCGGAAGTGGAAAAGATACAGAAAAACCGGCTCGCAGAACTCAGGCAGAACAGGGACAAAAATGCTGTTGAGAAATCCCTTGCGGAAATAAGCACAGCAGTTACCGACGGTAAAAATTTAATGCCGGTTTTAATAAGCGCTGCGGAGAGTTATGTTACTTTGGGAGAAATGGTAAATCAGTTGAAAAAACATTTTGGTACTTATGAGGAGTCTGTTGTTTTCTAAAATAACGGTATATGCCCGGCTTCTGAGAGTTTCGAACTGGATTAAGAACCTGTTCCTGTTTGTGCCGTGGCTTTTTGCTAAACAGATGTTCTTTAAGGAAAGCAGCTTAGAAATAGTTACCGCGTTTTTTTCATTCTGTTTTATTTCTAGCTTTGTATACATAATAAATGATCTGTTCGATCTCGAAAACGACCGGTACCATCCGGTTAAAAAGAGTCGCCCCCTGGTTACTGGAGAAGTTGGTATAAGAGAAGCGGCAATATTAATTATTATAACGGCTGCCGCTTCCTTATTGCTTGCATTTCAGCTTAACGGCAGATTTATTTTGATAATTGCGGCTTATGCAGGTTTAAATTTCTTCTATTCGATAAAATTAAAAGATATCGTCATAATAGATATTTTTACAATTGCCGCGGGATTTGTGCTCAGGATTGCCGCCGGTGCCGTTGCAATTGATGTGGTAATATCAAAATGGCTCCTGCTCACGACACTTTTTATATCCCTCTTTTTGGCTGTTATGAAGAGAAGGGGGGAATTAACCGCCCACCCCGGGAACGGAAAAAGCCGAAAGGTGCTTTCAGAATACACTACCCAAATGATTGATCAGATCTCAATGGTGGCTTCGGCAGGGGTAATTATCTGTTATGCGCTTTACACTGTTGCAGACCAGACTATTGCCAGATTCAGGACGGAAAGACTCATTTATACAACCGCATTCGTAGTCTACGGCATATTCCGCTATACCTATTTGACCCATAAAAAACAGAATACTGAAAATGTGGCCGAAGTCATTATTAAAGATATTCCGATGCTTATTAATCTCCTTTTGTATATTATTACAGTCACAATAATTATTTATTTCAATTAAAATGACAGGGATGCTCCTTATACTAATATTACTGGTTCTCCTGAGTGCTTATTTCTCGGCAACGGAGATGTCCTTTGTACTTTCCAATAAACTCAAAATTGAAATCCGGGCAAGAAAAAACAATATAGCATCCAAGAATGCCCTCTTTTTTGTAAAGAATCCGCAGATTTTTTTTGCCACTATTCTCATATTCAACACCATAGCCAATATCTCATTTGCTTCTCTTATAACACTTTTTTTTGAACCGTATCATCTAAAGGATTGGCACATTCTGATCATTTCTTCTGCTGTTATACTCTTCTTCGGAGAGCTCATACCTAAATATGTAGCGCGCGAACTCTCAGACAGCGTTATTCTGATCTCGGTAATACCCCTCAGAGCCCTATACTTTCTACTTTACCCGGTCGTTAAACTTGTTTCTTATGTCTCTGACCTGGTAAGTTTTTCAAGCACGGTAAGCGAAGAAGAAACTGGGCATATTTTCGATAAGGACGAGATTAAGCACCTTATAAATGAAAGCAGCGAAGCGGGCATGGTTAAGGAAACCGATTCTGACGCCATAAACAAAATAATAGAGATGAGGGAACAGAAGGTTTATGAGGCTATGACCCCCCGAACAGCTATTACAGGGGTAGACATAAACAGCTCTCTTAATGATGTTATTAATACTTTTATTGAATCGGGCTATTCAAAACTTATTGTCTATGATGACAATCTTGACGACATAAAAGGATTTGTAATAAGCTATGATATGTTTAAGAATCCCCCCGATCTTAAAAGCATAATAAGAAACATAATATTTGTACCCGATACCAAGAAGAGTCTCGAAATGCTAAATGAATTCCTGCAGAAAGGAATTTCTATTGCAATAATCGTGGATGAATTCGGAGGTACAGCCGGTTTGATTACAGTTGAGGATATAATTGAGGAGATGTTCGGCGAGATAAGGGACGAATACGATATTGAAGAAGAAATATGTAAAAAGCTTGAGGATAATTCTTACCTGATTTCAGGTAAAATTGAAGTCGACCATTTAAATGAGGAATTTGAGCTTGATATTCCAACCGGTGATTATGCAACCATCGCGGGATATATTACATCGAATCTCGGAAGAATTCCCTCAAAGGGAGAGGCGGTTAAAATTGGCAGATTTGCCCTGAATATCCTCCGTTCCGACAAGACAAAAATTAACCTTGTAAAATTGGCTCTCCTTCCGGAAATTTCCGAATAATAGCGAATCCAATTCAATCCGGCTGCATCATACAGGTAAAAAATAGGAAAAATGATGAATCCATTCTTGTCAATGTTCACAAAACCCGCATATGAAAACCTTTCACCTGATGATTTTAAAAAGAAACTTGCTGATGATAAAAATGCATTGCTTGTAGATGTAAGGACAAAAGGAGAACACACCGATTTCAGGATACCGGGCTCAAAGTTAATAGATATCTCATCAATGAATTTTAAATCGGAAATAGAAAAACTGGATAAGAACAAGTCCCTCTTTGTCTATTGTGCCAGCGGTTCAAGGAGCGCAATGGCTTGCGGTTCCCTCAAAAAAATGGGATTTGAGAAGGTATATAACCTTTCAGGGGGAATTTGCAGCTGGACAGGAAAAATTGAGCGTTAATAAAGTAGAAGATCTGCCAATTTTACCTTATTTTTACAGAAAAAAATAAAATGAATTTTTCTGTAATTTCAAAAGATCCAAAATCGAAAGCAAGAGCAGGGGTTTTCAAAACCGGCCATGGCGAGGTAGAAACCCCTATTTTTATGCCTGTAGGGACTCAGGGAACTGTTAAAGCTGTTACCCAGAGAATCCTAAAGGATGAAATTAAGGCTCAAATTATATTATCGAATACTTACCACCTCTATCTGCGCCCCGGTACCTCAATTCTTGAAAAAGGAGGGGGGCTTCATAAGTTCATTAATTGGGATAAGCCTATTTTGACCGACAGCGGCGGATTTCAGGTTTACAGTCTCTCAGACCTTAGGAAAATTAAAAAGGATGGGGTGGAATTCCGTTCCCACCTTGACGGCTCAAAGCACTATTTTACCCCCGAAAAGGTAATACAGATTGAAAGAAGCATCGGATCCGATATTATGATGCCCCTGGATGAATGCACCCCTTATCCGTGCGATTATGAATATGCCAAAAAATCGAAAGATCTGACTTCTGCCTGGGCACTCCTAAATAAAGAGGCTTTCGACAAATCTGAGCCCCTTTACGGGCATAAACAGTTCCTCTTCGGTATAATTCAGGGGAGCGTTTATAAAGACCTTAGAGAGGCCTCAGCGATCGATTTAGGGAAAATTGATTTTGACGGTTATGCTATAGGCGGCCTTGCGGTTGGAGAGCCTACCGATACAATGTATGATCTGGTAGATTTTACGACCGATTTTATGCCGGAGAATAAACCCCGTTATTTAATGGGGGTAGGAAGGCCCGAAAACATCCTGGAGGCTATTTCCAGAGGGGTAGACATGTTTGACTGCGTAATGCCCACCAGAAACGCCAGAAACGCCTATTTATTCACCTCTGCCGGGGTTGTTTCAATGAGAAACGCCATTTATAAGGAGGATTTTACCCCATTAGACGACAAATGCTCCTGTTATACCTGCCGTAACTTTACAAAAGCTTATTTAAGGCATCTCTTTGCGGCAAAGGAAATTCTGGCGCTCGAATTATCTACTATACATAATCTAACATTTTACTTAAATTTGGTTCGTGAATCCAGACAGCGCATTCTGGATGGAACTTTTTTCGATTGGAAGAATTCAATAGTAAATAAATTATCAATAAATATAAATACTCAAACGGAGGATTAAGTGGATTTAATATTTGCGTTTCAGGCTCAGCAGGGAGCCGGCGGTACCGGAATGATTTTAAATATCGTTATGTTCGGCGGTATTTTTGCCATCTTTTATTTTATGATCATCAGACCCCAGCAGAAAAGAGCTAAAGAAAGAGAAAAAATGCTTTCGAATATGGAAAAAGGGGATAAGATTGTTACAACAGGCGGTATTCACGGCGTTATTATCGGAATAGAAGAAAAGACTGTTCTTGTTGACTGCGGAAATAATGTTAAACTTAAATTCGATAGACAGGCTGTAAGCACAATAGCAAAAGGTTAATTGTTTTTATTGTTAATAAGAGACTCCGCCGGAGTCTCTTTTTTTTAAAGAAAGGAATATCTGAATGAAAGAACTGGGCATCAAAAAGAATTTTCTCGCTATTGAAAAAGAATATTCTACCTATAAAACATCCGAAATTGTAATTCTGTCGGCGCCGTTCGAAAAGACGGTTAGCTACGGTAAAGGGACAAAGAACGGCCCTAAAGAAATTTTAGAAGCATCTCACTATGTGGAATTCTATGATGAAGAGCTTGACAGAGAGCTCTGTTTTGAGAAAGGAATCTGTACCCTTGAACCTCTCTCATTAGATAAACTCTCTCCTAAGGCCGCATTAACAAAGATTTATAAGGAAACGGAAAAACTCCTTAAGGATGATAAGTTTGTAGTTGTTCTGGGAGGGGAGCATTCAATTTCCTCAGCCCCCATTAAAGCCTTTCACGAGAAATTCGAGAACCTTTCAATTCTCCATTTTGACGCTCACTCGGATTTAAGGGAATCATATGAGGGGAGTCCCTATTCTCACGCAAGCGTAATGGCAAGAGTAGCGGAATTTAATAAAAAGCTTGTTCAGGTTGGAATCAGGGCTCAGTGCATTGAAGAATCCAGATTTATAAAGGAAAACAAAATAAATACTTTTTATGCCAGGGATATCAGAAGGGGAGCATTCTCGAAAGGGTGGCAGAAGGAAGTACTCAGCAAACTGACAAAGAATGTATACATTTCATTCGACATTGACTGTTTTGATCCTTCTATTGTAAGTGCCACCGGTACTCCTGAACCGGGGGGAATGTTTTGGGACGAAACAATGGATCTGCTCCGCCTTGTCGGCGCAAATAAGAATGTTGTAGGCGCAGATGTGGTTGAACTGGCTCCCGATAAGAGTAAACCGGAATCAAATTATATAGCGGCTAAACTGGTTTATAAAATTCTTAATTATGCATTTCAAAATAGATAATTAGAGAGGTTATTTCATTTATTTTATTGAGGGGATGTAAAATGAAACGATTGGTTGTTCTTATTATTTTATTGTTGATGTCAGTAAGCCTAACTGCTTCAAATAAAAAGGTTTATCTGGCTAAAATTGATGGAGAAATTGATCTTGGAATGGCGCCGTTTGTAAAAAGGGTACTGGCAGACGCCGAAAAAGGGGGAGCAGAGGCTGTTATTTTTACAATCAACACATTTGGGGGGCGTGTTGATGCGGCCACCCAGATTAAAGATGCCATCCTGAATTCAAAGATTAAAACAATTGCCTTCATTGATAAGAGGGCAATTTCGGCGGGAGCACTCATAGCTCTTTCCTGCGAAAAAATTATAATGGTACCGGGAGCAAGCATAGGAGCAACTACCGTTGTTGACCAGACCGGTAGTAAACAGTCGGAAAAATACCAGTCCTATATGCGTTCTGAGATGCGCTCTACTGCCGAGAAGAACGGCAGAAGGATGGATATTGCCGAAGGGATGGTTGACGAAAGAATTGTGGTTACCGACCTGGCTGACGACAGTACCAAACTGATCACCCTTACATCGGAGGAAGCCTTTAAATTCGGAATTGCCGATAAAGTACTCTCCTCGATTGATGAAGTAAAAAAGGAATTTCAACTCGAATCCTCACAATCGGTTGAGGAAAAATCCAATTTTGCCGAAGAACTTATCCGTTTTGTAAATAATCCATTTGTTTCATCAATCCTTATAATGATCGGAATGGTGGGATTATTTACCGAAATAAAAACGGGGGGATGGGGCTGGCCCGGGACGGTAGCGGTAATTGCCCTGTTACTTTTCTTCGGCTCGGCTTATATTCTTGAACTGGCTTCCGCATTTGAAATTGTGATTTTTGTGGTAGGCGTAATTCTCCTGATTCTCGAAATTTTTGTTATACCCGGTTTCGGTATTGTTGGGGTTCTGGGTATACTGCTAATGGTAGCAGGACTGTTCCTCGGGCTGGTTGGAGATTTTTCAATTACGGACAGCAGCGACCTTTCAAATGCCATAATCCAGCTTGCCGGTTCTTTCGTAATGACAGGCGCATTTATCTATATCCTTTCTAAATTCCTGCCTAAGACAAAAGTATGGAATAACCTGATATTATCAACTAATATTAGCTCAAAATCGGGATATGCCTCTAACCTGGAATACGGCACTTTAATTGGTGCAGAGGGAGTAGCGCTTACCGATTTAAGGCCCTCAGGTACTGCGGTTATAAATGAAAAAAGATTTGATGTTGTTACCGACGGGGAGTTTATTAAGAACGGGACTAAGATAGTTGTTAATTTTATTCAGGGTTCAAAAGTTGTAGTAGAGGAGAAGAAGTAATCTTCTTCTCCCCTTAAAATTTTATTTTACCAGTTCCACAATCAGCTTATTCTTCGATTTCTGGTTACGGTCAACTTTTTTGTTTCCCAATTCCTTATTTGTAAGTACAACCCTGAAATCCTGGTCTGTAAAAGTTTCTGATTTTAGCAGATGTCCTTTATCGATATTGAAATAGACCTTGCCCCCTCCTTTAATAACCGGATCATCGAATACAGCGGTTATTTTGCCGTCGCTCATCGATTTGTTCCCCATTAAGGAAGTTTTCATATCGGCTTCGATAAATGCAATTTTATCCCCGCCGTCTAGAACATTTTTGAACTTGAAGATAACCTGATTGATTATCTGAAGCTGTCCTACAACATTAGGATAAGCATAGCTCCAGGTGGAGTCGACAGCGAGTTTCTTTGCAGGCATAAGCCTGAAAAGCTGCTGAACAAGAGGCTGAATTGCGCGCTCGGTAAGGTTTTTATTCAAAGATGCCTTTTCGTCAATTGAAAGGGGCTGAGGCGAGGGCTGAAGCGTTAATATCTTGTCAACTATCTTATCTACACGGGTAACTTCTACAACTTCCCCTTTTTTGTTAACTCTCATTCTAAAAGGATTATTAACAATCGCTTCATACTGAATAAAAGGGACTTTCTCATCGTTTGTCATTTTATTCACTGAATTATATTTCATCTCCTTGCCGTTAACTTTCGAAACAAGGTCGATAGCAGCAACATTAACGTTAAATTCGGTAACAGTATCCTTATCAACATCAATTGCGCTAAGAGCAATTGTATAATTTGCTGTTTCGTCTATGTTGGTATTGCTGACTGAATCCGATTTGATATTTTCGGTAGCCTGATTAATGGTTGTGAGCTTATAAGTAAGCTCTTCTCCCTTATTAAAGGTATATCCAATCAAATATGATTCTCCCTTGGCGTCAATCGGTTTTAACTGGTCCAGATTAGACGGAATTTCTTTTTTTGTGCTGCACGCAGTAATAATTAACAGCAATGCGAATAGAAGTGATGCTTTTTTCATTTTTTGTCCTATTTATAATAAAGTAAAAATTTCTTCTTCAAGTTTATGAAATTATTCAATTCTTTATTCCATTTATTAAAGATTTTTTCCGGTTTGTCCCCATTTTCAATCATATTCCGTATACCTGGAGAGCCCCAAAGTTTGTCAATTGACGCCGGTATAAACTTGAATTCAGGGAATAGCCGGTTTAGTGAATAAATGAGTTTTACACCGAATTTAACGGGTTCAAATTTATACCTGTCTTTAATTTTTATTTTAATTCCCCGGCACACTTCGTTTTTGAATTTTGGGTTAGTTGCAGTCCCCGGAATATCCTTCGGAGTAAACAGAGCCGGCTCAATTTCAATCCCATCAATACCTTGCCCCTTAAGCGCGCTGATTAATTTGCCGCTGTTAATGAAAGGGGCGCCTATAAGAAGAAAAGGTTCCTGTGTGCCTCTTCCTTCGGAAACATTCGTCCCTTCTATTAGACAGGTGCCGGGATATGCAATTGCAGTTTCGATGCTGCTCATATTCGGCGAGGGTTTAATCCAGGAAGTAAAATACCCGTCAAAGAATTTCTTTCTGCTGTAATTTTTCATTTTAATCAGCAATAAACTGCAAATGGATTTTTTCTCCTTTTCGAAGAGGTAATTAAAAAAGCGGGCAATTTCTGCAGACGTCATTCCGTGAACTATCGGTAGGGGAGCTATCCCCACAAAAGACTGAAATTCCTTTTCCGTTAAAGGGCCCTCTTCTTTGATGGGGGCAATAGGATTAGGCCGGTCGAGAACCATCAAAGGTACTTTGTTTTCAGCGCAGGTTTCCATAGCATAATAAAGGGTGGAAATGTATGTATAGTAGCGGGCCCCGACATCCTGAATATCAAAAAGGAGGAGGTCTAATTCCTTAAGGATTTCCTTAGAGATCCTGTAATTTTTACCGTAAATGGAAATTACTTTGATTCCTGTTTTCGGGTCGGTTCCGTTTTCAACTCCGGCCCCCGCCTCATAATTACCTCTAATACCATGTTCGGGGGAGAATAAATATTTTACATTTATACCATCAATACTGCTTAGAGTATCGGCCAGATGGGTGCCGTTCTTCAGAATGCCTGTATGATTAGTAATTATCCCGATATTTTTTCCTTTGAGCCTGAAAAGCTCATCTTTAATAAGCATATCTGCCCCCGGAAAAAAATCCTTTTTATTCTGGGCAGATGTATAAAAGGGGAGACAGGCCAAAGAGAAGAATAGGATGAATAATAATGTTCGTTTCATCTAATGAAAAGATTACTTAAGATTTTCAATTATTTCTTTTTTAGAGAAGAAATAGGAAATTTCAATAGAGGCATTTTCATCCGAATCGGAGCCGTGCACCATATTTCTGGTAACGCTTTCAGCCCACAGTTTTCTTATTGTACCCTCTGCGGCTTTCAGAGGGTCCGTTGCGCCAATAAGTTTCCTGAAATCTTCAACAGCGTTATCCTTTTCCAGAACCATCGGAATAACGGCCGATTCGGTCATATATTTAATCAATCCTTCAAAGAAAGGTTTTCCTTTGTGCACCTGATAGAACCCTGCGGCAGTTTTTTCATCAAGACGTGTCATTTTAAGGGCTGCAATTTTAAATCCGGCTTCCTGGATTTTAATAATAACCTCGCCAATCAGGTTTTTCTGAATGCAGTCCGGTTTTAAGATTGCCAATGTATATGTATTCAATTTTTACTCCGCTTGTCAAAAATGGAGCCGGCGCTTACGCGCCGGCCTGAAAATATTATTTCTTTTTCTTTGGGGCCGTTTTTTTCTTAACGGCCGGCTTAGCTTTTTTTACAATTTTTTTGACGGTTTTTTTAACCGGTTTCTTAGGTGCTGCCTTTTTAACTGCTTTTTTGACCGGCTTCACACTCTTCGTTTTTATTTTATCTAATGCTTTTTTCATTGTAACGCCTATTTCGGCAGGGCTTTCAACAACGTGAATGCCTGCTTTTTTCATTGCGGCCATTTTCTCGGTTGCGGTACCCTTGCCCCCTGAGATAATTGCCCCTGCATGCCCCATACGTCTTCCGGGAGGTGCTGTTCTGCCGGCAATAAACCCAACGACAGGCTTTTTAACATTCTTCTTAATGAATTCGGCAGCTTCCTCTTCGGCAGAGCCCCCGATTTCGCCAATCATTATGATACCTTCAGTGCCCAGGTCTTCATTGAATAATTTGATAATATCAATAAAGCGCGAGCCGATTACGGGATCTCCTCCGATTCCAACGCAGGTCGACTGCCCGATACCGAGATCTGTCAACTGCTTAACGGCTTCATAGGTTAATGTTCCGCTTCTCGATACGACACCAATTTTGCCTGCTTTATGAATAAAGCCGGGCATAATTCCTATCTTTGCCTTGCCGGGGGATATAAGTCCCGGGCAATTAGGACCGATTAATCTTACACCTTTATGTTTAATAGCATTATAGACATATACCATATCCTTAGCCGGAATTCCTTCGGAGATGCATACGATTAGTTTAACTCCTGCATTAGCAGCTTCAAGAATGGCGTCAGCTGCAAACTGGGGAGGAACAAATATTGCCGATGCGTCCGCCTTCTGGGCGGCAACAGCTTCCGCTACTGTATTGTAAATTGGTATATCTTCAAAACTGGTGCCCCCTTTACCGGGAGTAACCCCTGCGACTACCTTAGTGCCGTATTCCATCATCTGTTTAGCGTGGAATGAGCCTTCGCTGCCGGTAATTCCCTGAACAACAACTCTTGTGTTTTTTTGAAGTAGAATGCTCATTTTATACCTTTGGTTTTATTTGCGGTTTATCTTTTTTCAAACTTAATAAATAAAAGTGAATTATAATACCCCTTTATTCCGTAAAAATTGGGAATACTTCTTATCGGATATCAGTATATGGTCATATACCCAGTCCTTAAGAAAACTAATAATTTCAAAACTTCTTATATCTTCTCCCCGGTCGTATCTTTCTTTCAATCCGTACACTTCTTTTGTCCATTCAAGGTGTTCTGCCCTATGGCTGTTAAGATGGGGGAAACCATGTTCTTCAAGGAGGTTCTCTTCGGTTTTAAAATGATAAAGAGAGTAAACAACCAGTTCGTCAATAGTCTTTCCTATAAGTCCCTTATCTTTTCTTATAACCATCGCGTCGTGTAGTTCGTTGATAATAGAAATAAGCTTCTGATGCTGCTCGTCGCATACAGCGATATTTGTTTTCAGCCTGTTATCCCACGAAAAAAGAGCCATTAAAAATCCTTATTTGGTTTAAAATGAGCAATCGCAAATAAATCCGCTTTAAAAATAAAAATTCCCTTTAAAATAGTAATCCATTTAAAGAGAATTTTTAAAAAATGCTATATAGAAGCTAAGATTTTTTATTGCTATCCGAATTATCGGTCTTTTCAGCGTTTTTGATTTCGTCTTCAACATCGTGAAGCGCTTTTTTGAATTCGCGCATCCCTTTTCCGAGTCCCTGTGCAAATTCAGGAATTTTCTTGGCCCCGAATAAAAGGAGAACAATTAGAAGAATAATCAGAATTTCAGGCAATCCTATGTTGCTGAACATTTTAACCTCGTTTCAGTTAATTTAAAAAACTTTCAATAATTGAATTAAAAACCTGTGCGCCGTCTGTTTTTCTAAGAACCGGATCGCAGCATCTTTCCGGATGAGGCATCATTCCGAGTACATTTCCTCTCTTGTTTATTATGCCGGCAATGTTCTCTAACGAACCGTTAGGATTAAATTCAGAATCGGTATTCCCGTCTGCATCGCAGTATCTGAATACTACCTGATTATTTTTATTCAGCGATTCCAGAGTCTCAGAATCGGTATAATAATTGCCGTCACCGTGCGCAACGGGAATCTTTAAAACAGGTTTTTCTATTTTATTTGTGAAAATGGTATTGCTGTTAATTACTTTCAGATAAACATCCTTGCAGACAAATTTAAGGCTCTCGTTTTTAAGCATAACTCCCGGAAGGAGGGCTGCTTCGAGAAGAACCTGAAAGCCGTTACAGATGCCGATTACTTTTCCCCCATTTTCGGCAAAATCAATTACTTTTTCCATAATAGGGGAGAAGCGGGCAATTGAGCCGGTTCTCAAATAATCGCCGTATGAAAAGCCCCCTGGAAGAATTATAACGTCGCTTTTCTTTAAATCAGTTGTCTTATGCCAGAGGAATTCCGATTCCTGGTTAAGGACTTTCTTTACCGAGTAATAAGCATCATGGTCGCAATTTGAGCCGGGGAAAACAACCACTCCGAATTTAATTTTCATTTTACTTCTTCCAGAGTATATTCGTAATCTTCCATTATCGGGTTGGCAAGGAGTTTATGACTGTATTCTTCAACTTCCTGGCGTGCTCCGTTTATATCGGACGTATTAACAAAAAACTCAATATACTTGCCAATTCTTGTCTGACTTACATTGTTGAAACCCAATAATTTAGCTCCCTGTTCAACCGCTTTTCCCTGAGGGTCTACAATTGTTGGCCTTCTTTTAATTATAACAGTTGCTTTGAACACTTTTAAACTCTCGATTTATTTATTAGGTAAAGTTATTTAATTCCTAATTAGTAGCAAAAAATTTGACAAAAATGTGCCTGAAAATACCGAAAAGAATGAGTGCCATAAAAATATAAAAAAGTATTATTCCGTCTGTAATATAGGCAAGTACAAGCGCTGCTATCAGAATAAAGAGGTAGGCGAACCTTTTTCCTAAATTCTTATCTTTTATTTTGGGCAAAGCATTGTATCTAATTTTGCTCACCATCAGAAAGGATAAAAGAATTATTATCGGAATTACAAGATCATTAAATGGAGCTTCTATAGCACCATCCTTGTAAAAGGAAATAATAAAGAATGAATTTGTAATTGCCTGCAATGGAATAGGAAGCCCGGTAAAATCCCCTTTGGTTTTAATATCGGTGAGCATTACATTAAAGCGGGCCAGCCTGAATGCCCCGAAAACGGCAGGGAATGATGCAATAACTATTCCCACCCATCCGAATTGATATAAATAAGCCTTGTACATTAAAAACGAGGGGGCTGCTCCAAAACTTACCACATCTGCCAGAGAATCAAGTTCAACGCCAAATCTGCTTGCTACTTTTACCAATCGGGCAGCCAATCCGTCAAGAGTATCGAAGATTGATGCCGCAATAATGAAAATCGCAGCCATTTTAAGCTCTCCGTTGCTGGCGTAAACAATTGAAAGAAAACCGCAGAAAAGATTTAATGCAGTTAGTGAGTTTGGAAATGCGGATTTAGGGATATTGAATTTTGTCATTTATTTGTCTCGAACAAAATTGTCTCGCCTGCAGTTACATTCTGGTCCTTTTGGACTTTAACTTCCCAATCTGGAGATACATATACATCAACTCTGCTGCCGAATTTAATCATACCGAATCTTTCGCCTGCCTTAACCTTCTGATCCATAGAAAGTGTGCTTTCGATTCTTCTGGCTATAAAACCTGCTATCTGCACGAATAAAACCTTGCCATATTTCGATTCTACACCAATTTCGTTTCTTTCGTTCCTTTCATCGGCTTTTTCATAAAAAGCCATCAGATATTCCCCTTTAACATAATTCAGATATCCTATTTTACCATTTATAGGTATTCTGTTTACGTGGACATTGAAAGGGGACATAAAAATCGAGATTTTCCAGGCAGGGCCTTTAAGAAATCTATTTTCCTCAACTTTGGTAACCGCCAGAATTTTTCCGTCAGCCGGGGAAATAATGGCATTTTCCTTTTGAGGCGTGGTTCTATCGGGGTCTCTGAAGAAATAAATCGTAAAAGCTGCAAGAAGCACCCCAAGAATTATCAGCAGGTATTTAAAGAAAAAATTTTGGATCTTAACTCCGGCCAGAATAAGAGCAAGGCCGATTAAGAGTGTTACCGCAAATGTTCCAATTCCGTATTTTGTAATCATCCTGACGTTAATAATGTTGAAAAATGTAAGACTAAATTTAATATTTTATTCATTTAATTTCTTGTGAATATTTTTTTTGCTAATTTTCCACTCAAAAGATAAAGAATACGGAGGAAAAATGTTAAAAGGCGGAATGCAGGGAATGCTGAAGCAGATTCAGAAAATGCAGCAGGATATGGAAAATGTTCAAAAGGAACTGGCAAATAAGACAATTACCGAAGAAAGCGGCGGCGGTATGGTTAAAGCCACTGTAAACGGTAAAAAAGAGCTTATTTCTATTGATATCGATAATGAAATCTTATCCTCCGGGGATAAAGAGATGCTTGAAGACCTGGTTGTTGCGGCAGTTAATAAGGCATTAACGGCTGCGGGCAAAATGGCAGAAGAGGAATTGGGAAATGTGACAAAAGGTATGATTCCTCCCGGCCTCAACATCCCGGGCTTCTAATGTTAATAGCTGAACCTCTTCAAACGGCCATTGAAGAATTGGCCAAGCTCCCTTCAGTTGGGAGAAAAACTGCCCAGAGGCTTGCATTGCACCTGGTGAAAAGTGAACCTCAGGTTGTTGAAAACCTGATTAATTCTCTTGCAGCACTTAAGGAAAAATTGAAGCTCTGTTCAACTTGTTTCAATATTTCTGTTGAAGATACCTGCGATATCTGCCGGAGTATGAAAAGGGATAGGTCTATTATCTGTGTGGTGGAAGAGGCAAGCGACATAATTGCAATTGAAAAAACAAACGAGTATAACGGCCTTTACCATGTTTTGGGGGGAGTCCTTTCTCCATTGAGCGGAACCGACGCAGAATCCCTTAAAATTAAAGAATTGCTCCAAAGACTCCAGGGGGACGAAGTAAAGGAGATCATACTGGCATTAAATCCGGATACCGAGGGGGAGGCTACCTCGTTATATCTCGCTAAATTGTTAAAGCCATTAATAAATAAAATTACAAGAATAGCACGCGGACTGCCGATAGGGGGGGATTTGGAATTTGCCGATGAAGCCACAATCGGACGGGCGGTTATTGGAAGAATTACAATATAATGGGTGAATGGTTTAAAGACTGGTTCGCGTCCGATTTTTACCTTTCTGTCTATAGTCATCGCAATGATGAAGATGCCGAAATATTCCTAAACAAAGTACTTTCATATATCCCGATAGATCCTGGGAGCGAGATTCTCGATGCTGCCTGCGGAGCAGGAAGGCATTCCATTCTCATGGCCCGGAAAGGGTTTAAAGTAACCGCGTTCGATTTAAGCGAACCCCTTCTTGAAATTGCCGCAGCCAAAAACAAAGCGCAAAATCTTGATATCAATTTTTTCAGAGAGGACCTTAGGAAAGTAAAGCTTGATAAGAAATTCTCCCTTATACTTAATCTTTTTACGAGTTTCGGTTATTTCGATTCCGATGAGGAAAACTTTGCCTTTATCCGTTCGGCATATGAAATGCAGGGTAAGGAGGGGTATTTTATTTTTGATTATTTCAATGAGGCCTTTCTCAGAAAGCACGTGGTTGCCGAAAGCAGTAAAATTATTAACGGACTTGAAATTAAGGAAAAACGGGGGATTAAGGGGAACAGGATTGTTAAGCAGATTGAAATAGTTCAGGGGGGGGATCGACTCAATTATGAAGAGTCGGTACAATTATATACTTTTAATGAGATAATTGAACGTTTTAGGGAAACCGGCTATAGGGAAGTACAGATTTTCGGAAACTATAATTGCGGGACTTTCGAGCCGGAAGAATCGGACCGGTTAATAATTATATTCCAAAAATGAAAAGATTTATTCTTATCATATTTTTGTTTCTCGGAGGATGCGACCTTCTCTCTACCCGCGCTCCGGAGGAACCTGAAAACCGTCCCCGGAACTACCTTGTGCCAACCACCGCAGACCTGGTAATAACTAATCTTAAGGAATCACTTAAAGACGGATATGTAGAATACTATCTTGAATGTTTTGCAGACCAGACTTTCATTAATAAAAAATTCCGTTTCATTCCGGCGGCATCGGCCTTGCAGAGTTTTCCGGTATTCAACGACTGGGGAGTAGAGGGGGAAAAGCAATATTTCAATAAGCTTAAATCGCTGTTAAAAGAGAATACGGGAGTCAGCCTTACTTTTTCTGATCTGGAGTATAACCCGCAGGGAAGCGGAAGCACTATTGTAACTGCTTCTTACAATCTTACATTTCAGGGAAAAGACACTTCATTTCCATCCCAATTTCAGGGATTCATTCAGCTGAATTTATCTACCGATAACAGGGGCCAATGGGTGATAGTGGAATGGATTGACTTTAAGAAGGATAATTTCAACAGCTGGAGCGAGCTGAAAGGGAGGCTCTATTAGGAGAGTACTGGCATATATTGTTCCGCTGGCATTCGCGGTAAGCTGCATAAATCCTTTTGCGCCCAAATTTGATTCTCAAAGCGGAAAGGAAGGGGCGCTTATAAGCGACCTTTCGAGTATTGAAGGGGTGTTTCAGAACTTTCAATATGCATACACCTTTAAGGATACTCTTATTTACGGGCAGTTTCTTGATAAGAGCTTTACTTTCGGATACAGGGATTATGAAATAGGGGCGGATATAAGATGGGGGCGGGACGAAGAAATGAAAGTTACACACGGACTTTTTCAGAATGCCCAGAGGCTCGACCTGATATGGAATAATATTGTTACAATGAACAGCGATTCCACCAATATTATTAGAAGTTTTAACCTTACAATCACATTTAATCCTACAGATATTATTTCGGTTACAGGAAGAATAAATTTTTCTCTCAAAAAAGATTTGAATAACAAATGGAAAATTACCGGTTGGATTGACGAATCGGAATTTTAAGGGGAATTATGTTCGGATATTATATTCAGGAAACATTCAATTCATTCAAGAGGGCTAAGCTTTCGGCTCTCATAATTATAATCACTACAAGCGTGGCTATACTCCTTTCCTCTTTCTCAATTATGATTGTTCTGCTCTCAAATGCTTTTTCCGAAGAAGTGAAGGGAAGAGTTGAGATGAACCTTTTCTTAAAGGATTCATTATCTATTGCCTCTGTTGATTCAATCGGGGCACTGCTCAAAGGGGATTATTATGTACATGATGTACAATACCTATCAAAGGATGAAGCAGAAAACAATTTTATAAAAGAAACAGGGGAGGATTTCAGAACGGTGCTGGAATCAAATCCGCTGCCTGCATCTTTCGTGCTTAAATTCAAACCGAACTATGTTAATGAGAATAATTTTGAATCCCTGGTTCAAAGGTATAAAAATATTGCAGGTATAGAGGATATACTTTTTGACTACGGAACAGTACTGCAGATAATCAAATTTATCAAATCTGTCCGAAACTTTGTCTATACAGGCGCTTTCCTGATGATTTGTCTTTCTATTTATCTGGTATACTCAAACAATAAACTCCAGTTAAATGCCCGGAGGGAACTCTTTGATACGATGAAGCTTGTAGGCGCGAAAATATCTACAATTAAACTTCCTCTTATTCTTTATGGAATTCTCGTCGGTTTAATAGCGTCGGTAATTTGCATGATATTGTATATGGTAACCCTCAATCTTATTGCCCGCATCTATGGCCAATTTAAAATTACGGAATGGCTTATAATGTTTAATGTGGTAATACTCATACTTGGAGTTTCGTTCGGGCTGATAGGGAGCCTGCTTGCAACACGTAAAATCAGTTTAAAAGTTTAAGGAGATATATGAAAAAGACAGCAGTTGTTACCGGGGGTGCGGGATTTTTAGGCTCTCATCTTTGCGATAAGTTAATTGCCGAAAATATTAAGGTTATCTGTATTGATAATCTTCTTACCGGAAGTATGGAAAATATTGAGCATTTAATAGGCAATGAAAACTTTCTTTTTGTAAAGCATGATGTCACCAATTATACTCACGTTCCCGGAAATGTGGATTATATCCTTCATTTTGCCTCTCCAGCCAGTCCGGTTGATTACCTGAAATTCCCGATTCAGACTTTGAAAGTAGGGTCGCTCGGAACTCATAAAGCCCTTGGCCTCGCAAAAGAAAAGAAAGCACGCTTTCTTTTAGCTTCAACATCCGAAGTCTACGGGGATCCTATTGTTCATCCCCAGACAGAGGATTATTGGGGCAATGTTAATCCAATTGGTCCCAGAGGGGTATATGATGAAGCTAAGAGATTTGCCGAGGCTATTACAATGGCTTACAACAGATTCCATGGGGTAGAGACAAGAATAGTAAGAATATTTAATACATATGGTCCGCGGATGAGGCTAAACGACGGCAGGGCGCTCCCGGCATTTATTTCACAGGCCTTGAACGGGGAGGACATTACTGTATTCGGAGACGGTAAGCAGACCCGTAGTTTCTGTTTTGTGAGCGACCTGATAGAAGGGATTTTCAGGCTCCTTATGTCCGATGAGGCCGAACCGGTCAATATCGGTAATCCGGAGGAAATTACAATCGAAGATTTTGCAAAGGAGGTCCTCTCAATAACAGGCTCAAAAAGCAAAATCGTCTATAAAGAGCTACCGGTTGACGATCCAAAAGTAAGGCAGCCTGATATTGCTAAAGCCGCTAAAATACTTGGATGGGAGCCTAAAGTAAGCAGAAGAGAAGGGCTGGCGGAAACCCTGAAATATTTTAAAGCTAAACTGGACAAATAACCGGAGAATTATATGAAAAGATTTTTACTGTTTTTACTCGTTGTCATTATTTCAGCCGTACCATTCTATCCTCAGGAAAATGGCTTTCTTACTTTAGATAAAATATTCGCAGGCGGGGAATATAATGCCAGGGGTGTTGGTCAGACTCAATGGATAGGCTCCGGCGACCAATATGCAAAAATTGAAAAATCTGCATCGTTAAGCAGCGGAGTTGATATTGTCTGTTACGATATTAGAACAGGGAAAAAAGAGATACTTGTAAAGGGAGAAATGCTTGTACCCAAAGGTGGATTGGGACAGGTGTCAATTGAAAGCTTTGACCTGACACGCGAAATGGATATGATGCTTATCTTCAATAATTCAGAGCGGGTATGGCGTCAGAATACAAGAGGGGACTACTGGCTGCTGAATCTTAAAACAGGAGAATTATTCCAGCTTGGAAAGGGGCTAAAGGAATCGAGCCTTATGTTTGCCACATTATCCCCCGATAAAAAGAAAGTTGCCTATGTCTCCGCTAATAACCTTTATATGGAAGAGATAGCATCCCATAAAATCACCAGGCTTACTAAAGACGGTTCGGAGACTATAATCAACGGAACATTCGACTGGGTATATGAAGAGGAATTCGGATTAAGAAACGGTTTCAGATGGAGCCCAGACAGCAAGAAGATTGCTTACTGGCAGCTCGATGCATCCGGCGTCGGGGTGTTCAATATGATTAATTATACCGATTCAATTTACTCAAAGGTAATACCGGTTCAATATCCTAAAGCGGGGACTACCAATTCTGCCTGCAAAGTTGGAGTGGTAAATATCGGCAGCGGCAAGACAAAATGGATGAATGTGCCGGGGGATCCAAGAGATAATTACATTGCCCGAATGGAATGGGCCGCCTCTTCGGATGAAGTTTTAATCCAGCACCTTAACCGCCTTCAGAACAAAAATGAACTTATGCTTTGCAAGGCTGCTGACGGAAGCGTAAAAACAATCTTTACCGATACCGATAAAGCCTGGGTTGAAGTCTGTGACGATATTTTATGGCTTGAAGGGGGAAAGGCATTTACATTTATAAGCGAAAAGGAGGGATGGAATAATGTCTTTATTATTTCACGGGACGGCTCCTCAGTTAAAAATGTAACACCGTGGAATTATGATATTATCAACGTTATTGCAATAGATGATAAGGGGGGGTATTTTTATTACATAGCATCCCCCGAAAATCCCCTTCAGCGCTATTTATTCCGTTCTAAATTGAATGGAGATGGGAAACCTGAAAAACTGAGTCCTTTTGAGCAGAAAGGAACTCACCGGTATTCAATTTCTCCGAATTATAAATGGGCGGTTCATTCCTTTTCAAATGCAAATACTCCTCCGCTTCACGAAATTATAAGTCTGCCCGACCATAAACAGATACGCCTGCTCGAGGATAATGCGGCACTCAAAGCCAAATTTGCTGAATTGAAGGTTAAGCCGGTTGAATTTTTTAAAATAGAAATTGAAAAAGGAGTATCTCTCGACGGTTATATGATAAAGCCGTACGATTTCGACCCATCGAAAAAATATCCTGTATTTTTTAATATTTACGGAGAGCCGGCAGGAACAACGGTAAACGACTCCTGGGGAATTTCTATGTGGCATTATTATCTTACCCAGAAGGGATATATAATAATGAGTATTGACAACAGGGGGACACCTGCTCCTAAAGGAAGGGAATGGAGAAAATCGATTTACGGACAGATTGGAATTCTTGCCTCGAAAGACCAGGCGGCTGCAGTAAAGGAAATTCTCAAATGGGATTTTGTTGATGCCTCAAGGATTGGAATCTGGGGATGGAGCGGAGGCGGCTCTATGACTCTGAATATGCTGTTCAGATACCCCGATATTTATTCTCTCGGTATTTCAGTTGCACCGGTACCCGACGAACACCTATATGATACAATTTATCAGGAAAGATATATGGGGCTCCCTTCAACTAATTCATACGGATATATTGAGGGGTCGCCAATTACACACGCAAAAAACCTGAAAGGAAAGTTATTATTAATTCACGGCACCGGTGACGACAATGTTCATTATCAGGGCTCGGAACTGCTGATTAATGAGCTTGTTAAGCATAATAAACTATTCCAGATGTTTGCATATCCTAACAGGTCTCACGGAATTTACGAAGGCGCAGGTACTACAATGCATCTTTATAATACAATGACCAATTTCCTCTTGAATAATTTAAAGCCGGGGCCGGCTGATAAATAGGAGATAATATGAAACTTAAAGATGTTCCTTATGAACTAATTAACTGGGATGGAATAGGAAAGACTGAGGTTAAGGGATTAACTTCCAAAGCATATTGGAAAACCAAAAAATTCGGAGATTGCCGTATACGGATAATTGAGAAACTGCCCGGATACCGTGCGGATCATTTCTGTAAAAAAGGGCATATTATTCATATTCTTAACGGAGGTATGACTGTTGAATTTGAAAACGGTGAATCCCTCTCCATAAAAGAAGGAGAATCTCTTTATCTCAGCGATGTTGAGGAAAACGGTCATACAACCTATTCTGAAAACGGCGTCAAATACATTATAATTGATTAAATATAGGGGTTATCATGAAACATCTTAAATTACTCCTGCTGCCGGTGATATTTTTTCTAATTTCCGGATTTGTTTTTGCGCAGGATCTAACCAAGGAAACCGAACTTACCAAAAAGCTTAAAGCACTACCGGGAATTGTTGAGGTAAAAGCTGTCCGATTCGATACAAACTATTATAAGGAAGCTTACGAGGTTATGTTTGAACAGCCGCTTGACCATAAAAAACCTAAAGGGGAAAAATTTAAACAGCGCTTTTTCTTAGGACACAAGGGATATGAACTGCCGGTTAAACTTGAAACAGAAGGGTACAGCGCCGGACGTATTGGAGTCCCGGAGCTGACCCGCATTCTGGGGGGAAACGAAGTAGTTGTTGAACACCGTTACTTCGGCAGATCGGTTCCCGAAAAAATGAAATGGGAATTCCTTACAATTAAAAATTCAGCCGACGACCTTCATAGAATCGTTACCGCGTTAAAGAAAATTTATAACGGGAAGTGGGTAAGCTCAGGTACAAGCAAAGGGGGACAGACTACAATTTTCTACAAGACATTCTATCCCAAAGAGATGGATGCCAGTGTTCCTTATGTTGCTCCTATTAATCTTTCGCAGGAAGACCCAAGAATTTACCAGTTTCTCCAAAACGCAGGGGATGCAGAATGCAGGAGAAAAATAAGAGAATACCAGAAAGCTCTTTTTCAGAGGGAAGAGGAACTGCTTCCGCTGGTTAAGGAGATGACAGATAAGAGGAAGATGACATTCTCAATCGGCCTGGATGCCGCATTTGAATATGCCGTACTTGAATATGAATTTGCATTCTGGCAGTATGGCTCAGTAAAATGCTCCGATATTCCGGCACCGGACGCACCGGCTAAACAGCTTCTGGACCATCTGAACAGGACAAACGCAATTTATTATTATTCCGATAACGGGATTAAACAGTTTGAGCCTTTCATTTATCAGGCTTATACCGAAATTGGCTATTATAATTATGATATAAGTGAGCTGAAGCCTTATATGAAGGCTGTTAAAAATCCGACTAATACAATTCTGGCTCCAAAAGGGGCAAAAATTGTTTACAACCCGGAAACCCTTCAGAAGGTTTATAATTTTACTCAGTATGAGGGAAACAATATTATATACATATACGGCGAGCTCGATACGTGGTCTGCTACACAGGTTCAATTAATCGGCAGGACAAATTCTGTTAAGCTGGTTAAAAAGGGGGGATATCACGGTACAAGAATTAAAGACCTTGCTCCCGAGCAAAAGGATATTTTTTATTCCAAGATGGAAGAATGGCTCGGCATAAAGCTGAACAGAATATAAAAAATTCAGGGCGGGAAATTTTTCCCGCCTTTTCTTTAAACCTTAAAAATTTGCAGTTAATCTTGTTTTGGAAATTTATTCCTAATTACTTAACCTTTGCCGTAACAATAACTTAATTAAGTGAAAAAAAGAATCACCATATTGCTCTTGGCGGCATTCTTATTCAATGTGACTGCCTATCATTTTATTTTTCCTTTTCTCCTGGATTCATACAAAGGGAGATTTGTTAAAGGTAAAAAGGAAAAAATGGTGACCCATATAATTTCTATTAGCCAGTCCGAAACGGCTAAGTTAAATTTTATTCACAGTAGGGAATTTATTTACCAGGGAAGGCTATTCGATATCCTTGATAAAAAAGTTGAAAATGGAAAGACATTATATTACTGTTATCTCGATAAGGAAGAGGAAAAGGCTGCAAAAAGCCATAGCGAAAACCAGAAGAAAAAGAATTCCGTCAACATTGCAGGTTTTTTAAATTATCTTCTTACAAAAAGAATTGAAGTAAATGTTTATCCTTCAGAATCACCAAACGAATTCTTTTATGCCAATTCACTCTACAACTCCTATAAAAAAGAGATTCCCGCCCCGCCTCCAAATGTTTAGAACACTATTCTAAAATTCTAACGGGAATATGTATCTCCCGTATACTAATTCTTAACATTGGAGAATGTCTATGAAAAGATTTTTATTCCTATGTTTGTTCCTTAGTTTTTCTCTGGTATTAAATGCCCAGACTGAGAAGAAGAAAAAGGGAACAAACGATACACTTACAGTTACGCTTGACCAGGTGACTGTAACGGCTACAAGGTATGCCGAAAATGTGATTGAAATTCCTTACGCTGTTTCTGTAATTACAAGTTCACAGCTTAAATCAATTAAAGGATACGGGCTTGACGAGGTATTAAATACAGTGCCCGGTGTTCTTGCACAGTCAAGGGCCGGCAATCAGGACGTAAGGCTTGTAATTAGAGGATTCGGGGCCAGAGGAGCAGGAGACAGGTCAAATTCCGGCACTTCGCGCGGTATAAGGGTTATGGTAGACGGAATACCGGAAACCGAACCGGACGGCAGAACTTCATTTGACCTTGTTGACCTGGGCAATGCAGATAATATTGAGGTAATCCGCTCCAATGCTTCGGCAACCTGGGGCAATGCGGCCGGCGGAGTAATAAATATTTCCACAATGCCCTCTTCCGATAAATCATTCGTAAATGTAAAAGGGGCAGCCGGAAGCTTCGGATTTAATCAGGTTCAGATTCAGAATTTCTCTGTTTTTAATGCAGGCAAAATTTTTGCTTCTGTTTCTAACAGCAATTATGAAGGATGGAGGGCACATTCAAGCAGCTACCGCTCTCTTTTAAATATCGGTTTCAATTCCTATTTAGCCCCTTCAACACTGCTCGGGGTATATGTGCTCGGCACTACTAACGTATTTCACATCCCGGGTCCCCTTACGGAATCGCAGTATAACAATAATCCTGAACAGGCAAATACTACTTATGCCCAGCGTGATGAAAGAAGGCATAACAGAGTCGGGCGCATTGGAGTTACTCTTGACCATGAATTCGATGGTATGAATTCTATTTCCGCTATGGCATATTTAAATCCTAAATTCCTCCAGCGTTCAGAAAGGGGCACATTCCGCGACTTTACCCGTTACCATGCCGGGGGCAATTTTATATACAAGAATACTCTCTCATTGAGCGATGAAATTACTAATAAGCTTGTTGCCGGAATAGACGAAGCCTATCAGGACGGCGCAATTCTCTTTTATTCACTCTCTGCTTCTAACGGCAGAGGGGCATCTTTAAAGGATAACAAAAGGGAAGGAGCAAATAATCTAGGCGCCTTTGCCCAGAATGAATTAATTTTTGACGAGAATCTCAGCATAATTCTGGGTGCCCGTTACGATAAGATTACTTATTACAGCGAAAGCTTTATAAATAACTCATACGGTTTGCAGGAACGCTCATTCGAAAAATTAACGCCGAAAGCCGGAATTTCCTACCGGTTCAATCCGAACTTCAGCATCTATGCAAATGTTGGCGGGGGGGTCGAAGTACCTGCCGGCAACGAAACCGACCCTGCAAGCACATACGGACAGGATTTGATCTATTTAATTAATCCTCTCCTCGAGCCCATTAAATCCACCACTTATGAGGCGGGGATAAAACATTTCCTTTATTTTGGTAAAAATTCCCTTTTGCAGGCTCTTACATATAACGCAGCCGCATATTATATAAACATTGAAAATGATATTATTCCTTATCGCGGGGGACGTTTCTATTTTACTGCAGGCAAGACACACAGAGCCGGAGTTGAACTGGGTGCTTCCATGCAGTTTAATAACGGAATTTCCTTGCAGGCGGCATTTACTTATTCTAATAATAAATACGATGAATATTTGGTGGATTCTGTTCATTACGGTAAAGCAGGCAAATATGCCGATTATAAGGATAATAAAGCAGCCGGAATTCCAGATCTGTTTTACAATACCGGTGTAAAATATAATCCTTCTTTCCTGAGCGGGGCTTTTATTTCATTCAATGTTATTGGTATGGGAGATTATTTTGTTGATGACGCAAATACTCTCAAAGTTCCCTCCTATACGATTGTAAATGCTTCGATAGGAATGGAAAAACCTGTTGTTATTGCGGGCTCGCTGGCTGTTAAAGGCTTTATATCCGTAAACAATCTTTTCGATTCAAAATATGTAAGCTCTGCATTTATCAATCCGGATATAGTTAATAACGAAGCAGTATATCTTGAACCGGGACTTCCGAGGAGCATACTCCTGTCGGTTTCAATTAGCTATTAATAAAAACAGCGGCTTAGGCCGCTGTTTTTTTATCTGAACCTCTAAATCATTCTTAATTAATAGCTATGAAGAGGAAATGCGGGGGGATAATCCATTATTGCATTTCCTCTTCGGAAGGGGGTGTGAATCCTGTTTAGGGGATTTTTTCATTTAGCTTTCCTTATTGTTCCGATTTACCCTGACGAATAATAATTAAATCAATTCCTAAAAACAGTGCAAAAAATCACCCCCATTGAATAGGGGAATTCCTTTCTTAGGGATAAGGCAGGCA
>JAEXUB010000152.1 GCA_023453125.1 Bacteroidota bacterium | reverse complement strand
CCCCCCCCCATCATAAAGTCAAGAAAAATTTTATTTTTTTATGGTAAAAATCGGGTAGCAGATTTTAAATCAATCTATCAGTTTCTTACGCTATTAATATTTTCGCATTGCGCCTGCTTAAATAAAGCTTCCCTCAGTGGCTCTCTGTGCGTACTCAGTGAAACTCAGTGTCCAAAAGCATTCTGCGTTGTGCGCCACACCGGACTGCATCAGGCCACAGAGGAACACAGAGTACACACTGAGTTGCACAGAGGGAGTTAATTCAAAGACAAATTGTTTAAAAGATCGGAGACGTAACGGAATTAGTATTTCTTCTTCCCTTTCCAGAGGGCTTTAAGTCTTTCCTTAAGACTTTTTTCCTGTCCGTTCTCGGTCGGATGGTAGTATTGTGTGCCCGCCATTTCGTCTGGCAGGTAATTCTGCAGTGTAAAATTGTTCTCGTAATCGTGCGGATATTTATATTCCTTTCCGTATCCCAGATTTTTCATAAGGGAGGTAGGAGCATTGCGCAGATGCACCGGCACCGGGAATAGTTCTCTATTCCTTACATCCTCGTATGCCTTCCCTATTCCGATATAAGAAGCATTGCTCTTAGGAGAAGACGCAAGATAGGTGGCGCACTGGGCAAGAATAATTCTTGCCTCCGGCATTCCGATTTTATCAACAGCGCTGAAAGCCGCCTCGGCAAGCACAAGTCCGTTAGGGGATGCGTTCCCTATATCTTCCGAGGCGAGAATAATCATTCGTCTTGCAATAAAGAGGGCATCCTCCCCCCCTTCGAGCATTCTAACAAGCCAGTAGAGCGCGGCATCCGGGTCGCTCCCCCTTATGCTCTTAATGAATGCCGATATAAGGTTGTAATGCTCTTCCCCCGCTTTATCGTAAATTATATTCTTCTGCTGAACAATATTCTCTATTGCCTCTTTGTTAATCACAATTTCATCTTTGTTCATATCGTGAATAACGCAGGCTTCCAGTACATTCAGCAGAGTGCGGGCATCGCCGCCGGAAATGTAAATAAGAAAATCCCTGTCAACGCCTGTAATGTTAAGCTCCTTAAGGAGAATATCTTTTGTAAGGGCAAGGTCAATAATTCTTTCAAGGTCGCTCTTCTGCAACGATTCAAGTATGAAAGTCCTCGACCTTGACCTGAGCGCGGGAATTACTTCAAATGAGGGATTCTCTGTAGTGGCGCCGATAAGAACAATTTCCCCCGTTTCCACTGATGAGAGAAGAGCGTCCTGCTGTGCCTTGTTAAAGCGGTGTATTTCATCTATAAAGAGAATTGTCCTTTTATTCAGAAGGAGATTCTGTTTTGCAATTTCAATTATACTTCTTATATCCTTAACGCCGGAAGAAACCGCGTTTATCTGATAGAACTCAGAGTGGGTGGCTTCCGAGATAATTTTAGCCAATGTAGTCTTGCCTGTACCGGGGGGGCCCCACAAAATCATAGAGCTAACGGTGTCGTTATCAATCATAACCCTGAGGGATTTCCCATCGGAGAGAAGTTTCCTCTGCCCCTGGAAATCATCAAGGGTACGGGGGCGGCATCTTTCCGCCAGAGGCTGTTTCGGTATTTCAGGTTTATTATCCACAGCCCTACTTTTCAATTACTTTTAATATTTTCTCGTGCGGAGAGTGCATATCGAATCGTTCCCGCGCTACCTTTTCAATTTTAAGTCTGCTCTTTCTCAGAGAGTCAATTTCCCTGTTAAGAGAATCGAGCACAAAATCGGCGCGGTTAATCTCTCCCTGTGTCTGCTTTAATTCCTTGCGCAGATTAAGATACTTCATAACGCCGAAATCGTTAATAAAAAGGAATAGAAGCGCGCCTCCGATTATTACCGTGATAATAAGGGAGATAATTATTTTTTGACTGCTGATTTTCTTCATTTAAGCGAGAATTTAATAATCCTGTCAATTAGTTCTTCAAAGGGGATGCCCGCGGCCTTTGCCATTTTGGGTACAAGGCTGGTGCTCGTCATCCCCGGCAGAGTATTTATCTCAAGGCAATAGGCATTCCCTTCCGGAGTAAGCCTGAAATCGATACGCGAGTAGCTTTCGCATCCTACCGCATTAAAAGCGTCCAGCGCCTTTTCCTGAAGATACTTTGCCGTATCTTCATTTATTTTAGCGGGCACTTCATATTCGCTCATTCCGGTTGTGTATTTGCATTCGTAATCGTAATAAGTATGTTTCGGTTTTATTTCAAGAACGGGAAGGGGGGTCTGTCCAAGAACGGCAACTGTAAGTTCGCGTCCCGGTACATATTTTTCAATTAGAGCCTTACGGGAGAGTTTTAAGGCCTTTTCTATGGCTTCCCCTACATTAGACTCCTCTCCGCAGATTGTAAGCCCTATAGTGGAGCCCTGATCGTTCGGTTTTATTACGCAGGGGAATCCGAGATTTTCTTTTATACGGGATACGACATCTTTTAAATCATACCCTTTAGAAACGGAAATCCATTCCGGTGTAGGCACTCCCTTATGCTGAAGCATAATTTTGGTTTTTTCCTTATCCATACCTACGGCGCTTGCAACAATTCCGGAACCGGTATAGGGAATACCCCTTAATTCAAGCACCGACTGGATTGTGCCGTCCTCCCCCCAGACACCGTGCAGGGCAAGGAATGCCGTGTCAACATCCTCCAGGAATGAAGAGCTAAGTATCTGCAGGTAATTGGCATTTGACATCAACTCTTTTTTATCCGGCGCAAAGAATTCCTCTTCGTTTTGGGGCTGGTTAAGTCCGTATGCCGGATCAATTATTTTAACGTTGTAGTTAAGAGAGCGGAGAGCCGCAAGAACCGATTTTCCGGTTGCCTTTGAGACTTCTCTTTCGGGGGATGTTCCGCCGAGAATTAAAAGAACGGTAGTCTTTGAGTTATCCATAGTTTTATATCTTAAATTTTTGTCCCTTCTGTTCGGGAATCTTTTTCAATAGCTTCCATTATTTTCATATTTATAAATGCATCGTGCGGGGTAACAAGGGGTTTCCCCTTTTTAAGCACTGCCTTCTGCACCGCCTTAATTACATATGCCTGCTTGTTGCTCTTAAAGCGGAAGGTCTTCTTCTTTTCGCTCTTCAGGTCAATAATAAGTTTGCTGGCAATATTTTTCCTGCCGATAAAATCTTCAATTCCAATTGAGCCTTCATAGCCGGTAATTTCAATTCTGTTAAAGGATTTGCGCGCGCTGAATGAGACATTCATCTGCGCATAGCCGCCGTTTTCGAACTTAAGGATTGCGTTTGCAAAATCCTCAACTTCGCTCTTATAGATTATGTTATCGGTAAATCCTTTAACTTCCGTAATTTCTCCGTTAAAGAAGCGGAACACGTCTATCAGATGAGTGCCAAGGTCCCTTACCGCGCCGCCGCCGCTGAGTTCTTTCTTAAAGCGGAAATTATCCCCCGGGGGAAAATCGATATTGAATGAGGCATTCATCGAAATAATCTTTCCAATCAGCTTTTTATCTATAAGCTCTTTGGCTTTATGTATAAGAGGATGGAAACGGTAGGGATAATTTACCATCAGAATAACATTATGCTTTTCGCATACCCCTGCAATCTCTGCGGCCTGTTCCGAATTAAGGGCCACCGGTTTTTCCGAGAGAATATGTTTCCCCGCTTTGGCCGCCTTAATAATCTGTCCGTAATGGTCCGCATTAATGCTTGCGATGTAGAGCACATCAAAATCGCTTTTGAGGAACTCGTCAAAATTATTAAAGCTGTTTTGGGCCCCGAATTTGGATGCAATGAATCGTCCCCTTTCGGCATCGCCGCTGTAAACTGAAACCAGTCTGCTTCTTTTAGCCGACTGGAGTGCGGGAAGAAAAGTCTCTTCCATAAATCTTCCGCATCCGGCAACGCCCCATTTGAGCTTGCGCGGAATCCGGTCTTTAATATTTAAACGCGGCCTTGTAATCATAGTTCTATAATTTAATTTTTTTCATCAGTTTATTAACCGGAGATGCATTCTGCATTACAAAGAAATGAATTGCAGGCACGTTTTTATTCAGAAGCTCTTCAACCTGCTTTGCGGTCCATTCAACGCCAATCTCAACCACCTGGCTGTCGTTCTTTGCTTTGCTAATCTCCTCGGTAAGCTCGTCAGGTAAATCTATATAAAAATGCTTCGGGAGATTAATTACCTGCGACTTTGAAGTAATTATCTTTAACCCCGGAATGATGGGAACCTTAATCCCCTCTTTTTTGCAAAGTTCAACATATTCAAAATATTTTGCGTTATTAAAGAACATCTGGGTAACAATATAGCAGGCTCCCGCATCAACTTTTTCTTTTGCGTAACGGATATCGGTCTTTAAATTGGGAGCTTCGTAATGCTTCTCCGGGTATCCGCTCGTTCCTATGCAGAAGTTCATCGCCTCGGCATCTAAAAGGGAATCTTCAATATATTTCCCCTCGTTTATATTCGCAATCTGCTTAATAAGGTCAACCGCATATTCATTTGCGCTTCTGCCGAATTTGAGAGGCTTCTTAAATCCGCTGTCGTCCCCTCTAATTGCAAGCACGTTGTCAATGCCGAGATAATGGAGCTCAATAAGGAAATCTTCCGTTTCCTCTTTTGTAAAGCCGCTGCAGATAACGTGGGGCACCGCGTCAACATTATATTTATTCTGAATGAGGGCGCAGATACCGAGCGTGCCGGGGCGTTTCCTCTTAATTTTCATCTGAAAGCCCCCGTCTGCCGTTTCCTCGTAAATGGCTTCGGCTGCGTGGCTTGTAATATCTATGAAAGGGGGATTATACTTAACAATTTCGTCAAGCACATTCATAAGCTGCTTAATATCCCCTCCTCTGCGGGGGGGAATTATTTCAAAACTGATAAGAGTATTTTTCGCTCTGTCAAGATGTTCAATAACTTTCATAACCTAATAATTCTTTTTTGGATAACTTAATTTACAATTTTATTTAATAAAGTCCGCATCGAATTATTCCTGCTTAAGAGTAAGAAGCTTTCCCGTATAAATAATTTCATCCTTAAGATTAAGCTGAATCATTTTCCCTTTCATCCACATATCAGTCATATTGCGGTATAACGGACTTAGCGGATGCCCCGACTGCCCGGCGGGGAGAATATAGTTGAAAATATCAGGCTCGGCGAAATCATATACAAAGCGCATCGAAGGGCCGAGCCTCGTTTCGAACGGCTTGTTGAATGAATACTCGGTGTTGAATACTGTGGTTCCGTCCCCTCCTATGCTGAACTCACCGATGTCTCCTAAGCGGTCAAAGAGCCCCGACTGGCCGCTGAATGTGTGTTTGAATTTTACCTTATGCAGTTCCCCCCACTGCCATTTCTCCATATTGTTTCCGAACCGGCCGTCAAGTTTAACAAGAGCCTCGGCGAAACTCTGCCTTATTATGGCATCCCTTGTTTCTATCTGCGGCGTATTAACATTATCGAACCAGGAGGAACTATTCTCCGCGAGAAGTTTCTGTACAACCCTGTAAGGAATATTGGCCATAAATATAAACTCGCTGTAAATCTGTTCCCCCATCTCATCTTCAAAGATGTTTTTAATAAGAGAATTGAAAAACATTGAATAGATTGAAGGAATCTGGCTTCCCATATCCATTCTGCCGTCCCATCTTCCAATCATCTCAATGGCATTCTTAAGTCTTGCATCATTAACCTTTATCTCTTTAAATGCAGACCCTATATAACTCTTAATTTCCTTTGCATAAGGGGAAATCTGGTCAGTCTGGTATTTCATAAAATCTTGCGCGGAATGGCGCGGCTTGCTCCTGAGCATTTCAGTAATCCTTTCTATCCTTGAAGAAGGCTCCCACAAATTGGAAATATGATATCCGAAACTGCTTACCGTCTTATTGTTGGCTGTCGCTATAAAGTTATCCGGCGGATTAAACAGTTTAGGCATCTGCTCATATGGTACAAATCCGCGCCAGTCGTTTGCAGACGTTGTACCGTCATAGACAAAAGTAGGGCTATAGCTGTTTCTAACCGGAAGTTTCGCGGCGCAGACATAACCTATATTCCCCGACTTATCGGTATATACAAAATTCTGCCCCGGTACAGTAAAGTCGCTTAATGCGTTTTTAAATTCCTCCCAGTTGGCCGCTTTGTTTAGTGCGAAGATTCCCCTGAATTCATCGCTGAACTCGAGAGCCGTCCATCTCATACTGAGCACTGCTTTATCAATTTTATCCGTCGTAAGGAGAAAATTATTCGCGTGGATATCGGATATAATTGCTCCCCTGTGCGTCTTCTTAACATCAAAATATACCTTGGCGGAGTCCTTTACAATTACGGAGTCTTGTTCAATTATCAGGGGGCGCCAGTCCCCGTCAATGAAATATTTTGTCTTCGATTCATCCAGTTTCTCGACATAGAAATCGGCATCATCAGCCATTACATTAGTTACTCCCCAGGCAATATTCTTATTGCTTCCTATAACAACGGCAGGAAGTCCCGGCAGTGTAAATCCCTGCACATTCCAATTCCCCCCTCTAATAATAGCCACAAGCCATTTGCCGGGGGCCTGGAATGAAAGATGCGGATCGTTGGCCAACAGGGCCTTGCCCGATTGCGATGCGGCTCCCCCCGCAGCCCATCCGTTTGAACCGATATGCGTTCCCCTGAATCCGGTCAATTCCCTGAACTGTCTGTCAATATGAATTAAATCCAGCGGCACCGATGCAAATCCCTTTATCCCCTCCGGAATAATAGTAGGAGCGTTCTGCGGATAATCGGGAATAATTTCGCGCGCCTTTTCCTCCCCGAGTTTCTGTACTATGTGCGTGTATGCTATGTCGGTCCACCAGCTTATGTTAAGCTCCCACGCCATCAGCTTTGCAATAACAAGGCTGTGCTCCGGTTTCCATTCGTAAGGCTCGTAATTTAAAAGCGCAAACTCAATGGGGAGTTTTCCTTTGGCATTTCTTATAAACTCATTTACTCCCTTGGAATATGCGGTAAGCATTCTTTTTGTATCATCGCTTAGCCTTGGAAAAATTTCCTTTACGAATTTGAATAATCCGAGCGTGCGGAACATCTTATCAATCGGGACGGTTTTTCCCCCAATAACTTCGCTTATTCTTCCCTCTCCGGCACGCCTTATAAGGTCCATCTGGAACAGTCTTTCCTGAGCGTGTACAAATCCGAGCGCGAATGCTGCATCCTCTTCCCCGTCTGCATAGATGGCGGGCACTCCCCATTCATCCCTGAATATTTTAACCGTGCCGCTTATCCCCTTAACCTTGTATTCCCCCTCATAGACCGGAAGGGGTCTCTTAACAAGTTTTACAGATATTATATAGAAAGCGGCTCCGAAAATTATAAGGGAAAAGAGTATTCCGGTAAAAACTTTTATGCCTTTAACCATTTGCGTCACGCAGATTTTTATTTTTGTTATTATTTGTTTATGTAAATTTGTAAAAAAATAAATGCCGAGATAACAATGCCGGAACTGTTAAATATTCTAGCTCTTCTTATATCCGTTATATCACTCATTTTAATCTATATAATTTATAAAAAAATTGCCTCGCAAAAAGAGGGGGGAACAGAGGAATTTGTAGCCCGGATTGAACGCCTCGTTAAGGATGAAATCGGGAGGAACAGGGATGAAACCTCTCGGAGCGCAAAGGATGCCAGAGAGGAACTGAATAAAAGCCTCGTTGCATTCTCGGAGACAAGCGCAAAAAGAATGAGCGAACTTACTCAGAGCAACGAGCAGAAATTTGATAAACTGGAAGAGAAAATTGAGGCCCGCCTTAAACAGATGATTGACAGCAACGAGCAGAGGCTGGAGCAGATGCGCGCTACAGTCGATGAAAAGCTCCATTCAACTCTCGAGAAGAGGCTCGGTGAATCATTTAAACTCGTGAGCGACCGGCTTGAGGCTGTAAGGGAAGGGCTCGGCGAAATGAGAAACCTTGCCGTCGGTGTGGGGGATTTGAAGAAAGTACTTACAAATGTTAAAACAAGGGGTACCTGGGGGGAAATTCAGCTTGAGAACCTGATTGATCAGATTCTTACTCCAGAACAATATGCAAAGAATATTGCAACCAAACCGGGGAGCAGCGAACGGGTTGAATTTGCGGTTAAAATGCCGGGACGCGGCAGTAAGGAAGATTCCTGCTGGCTCCCTATTGACGCTAAATTTCCGATGGAAGATTATCAGAGGCTCCTTAATGCCCAGGATGCAGGGGACCTTGCTCTTATTGATGAGGCTTCAAAGGCTCTCGAGAACAGAATTAAAGGGGAAGCTAAAACCATTTATGAAAAATATATCGATCCCCCTAACACAACAGATGTAGCACTCCTCTTCCTCCCCGTTGAAGGATTGTTTGCCGAAATATTAAGGAAGCCGGGGCTCTTTGAGAAAATTCAGAATGATTATAAAGTAATTATAACTGGCCCTACAAACCTTACTGCTATTCTTAACAGCCTTCAGATGGGATTCCGCACCCTTGCAATTGAAAAACGCTCAAGCGAAGTGTGGACTCTCCTCGGCGCGGTCAAAACAGAGTTCGGCAAGTTCGGCGAAATTCTGGATAAAACTCAGAAGAAACTTGAAGAGGCAAGCAGGACAATTGAAGACGCTTCAAAGAAGACCCGTACAATACAGCGCAAGCTTAGGGATGTGCAGGAGCTTCCTTCAGGTGAATTGAATTTGATTGAAGGGGAAGAGGAATAATTTCTCTTCCTTATTGGTCAGCTTTCAGACTCTTTTTCCTTAGTGAAAATGCCCTGAATTTCCTTCAGGTTGGTTTTGTTCACAAGAATGAGGACTATATCCCCCTCTTCAAGAACCGTTCCTCCGCTGGGTACAAGAAAATTTTCATTCCTGTTTATCATTGCAATCAGGCTGTCCTTAGGGAGCCCCAATTCCACAATTGTCTTTCCCGCAACATCGGCATTGAATGGAACGAATAAATCGATCAATTCGGTATTTGTCCCCTCTACCGGTTCGAATTCAATAGGATAATTTTTTTTCTTCTTGAAAGGAGTATCTACTTTAAAAAACCTTGCAACGGGAGAAAGAGACCACCCCTGAACCAGAACCGAAGTTAATACTATAAAAAACACCACGCTGAATATCATATCGGCATTAGGAACATTTGCCATTAAGGGGAATGTGGCAAGAATAATAGGTACCGCCCCTTTTAAGCCGACCCACGATATAAATGCTTTTTCGTTCCATTTGAATTTTGAAAATGCAAGAGAAATAAAAACACTCAAAGGGCGGGCAATAAATACAAGGAATGCAGATAAAGCGAATCCGATTGCAATTACATCAAGAAGTTTTGAAGGAAATACAAGCAATCCAAGCGCAAGAAACATAGTAATCTGGCTTAGCCAGGCAAGTCCGTCAAAAAAGCGGATTAAACTCTTCTTCTGTATGAACGATTCCCCCCCGGCAACAATGCCGGCCAGGTAGACTGCAAGGAATCCGCTCCCCCCCAATAATGCCGTAAGGCCGTAAACAAAACAGGCGTATGCAAGAGCAAATACAGGGTAGATTCCCTCGTGCTTTAATTTGAGCTTGTTCAATACAATAACCATTACCTTGCCCCCAATAATTCCAAGGAACGCTCCGAGCCCCATCTGAAGAAAAAAGGTTCCTGTAATATCCAGTATTCCGGTATCGGGTATGTTTATCATTTGAATGATGCCGAATGTAAGGAATACTGCCATCGGGTCGTTGCTCCCCGATTCAAGCTCAAGCGCCGAATTGATTCTTCCTTTAAGGCTTAAATCCCTCGACCTTAGAACCGAGAAAACCGCTGCAGCATCTGTACTTGATATAATTGCACCTAGCAGAAGCCCCTGTTTAATTTCAAAGTTGAATACAAAGTGAAGGAAGAGTCCTATTGATAGGGCAGTGAGAAAGACTCCAAGCGTGGATAAAGAGACCGCATCGTAAAATACTTCTTTTACGGAACTGAACTTTGTTTCGAGCCCCCCCGAAAAAAGAATAAATATAAGGGCTATAATTCCAATCTCCTGGGCAGTCTGAAAACTGTCAAATGGTATTCCTATAATTCCTTCCGAACCGGCAAGCATTCCTATTCCGATAAAAAGGAGAAGCGCCGGCATCCCCAGCCGGTCTGAGAATTTCGCTATCGCAATGCTTAAAAGCACCAGAAACGAAAAAATTATCAGGAAATATTCTATAAATGCCATCTGACCATTTAAATGGTTAATTTCACTTTTAATTAATGAAAAAATGGGGAAAAATGAAAGGAATATGAGGTTTGGAGAAGAGAAAAAGTAAAAAAATCCCGTTCACCGATGTTTTTCCACAATTCACCGATTTATACTCAGAAAGTATTGACATATAAGATACTTTTGTACCAGAAATTATAAAGAGGCAAATATGTCACGCAATAATATATCAGCCAGCTGGATCTTCGGAATTGCTCTTCTGGTAATTGGAGCTCTCCTGTTTCTTGAAAGATCCGATATTTTCTTTTTCACCTTTCATCTCCCCTGGTGGGTCTTCTCCTGGCACACTTTTACGATTCTAATCGGCATAATTATTCTCGCCACTACTTCAAATAAAACGGCGGGATTTGTACTGATTGCCATTGGTGTATTAACGATGCTTCCGAACTGGTGGCCCCTTCTTTTAATATTACTCGGGCTCTATCTTCTTACAAGGGGGAAAAACAATACATTTAATATCCCGGGCACCCCCTCTGCGGCTACACCGGACGATTCGGAAAGAATTGAAGTTGTAACCGTATTCGGAGGCTGCAATAAATATCTACAGTCAGAAAATTTCCGCGGGGGCACTATCTTCGCAGCTTTCGGCGGTTCCGAAATTAACCTCTACGGATGCAAGCTTGCCGAAGGAACGAACTTTCTCGATGTAACTACCATTTTCGGCGGCTCTACTATTACCGCCCCTAGCGACTGGAATATACAGATTGATGTAACACCTATTTTCGGCGGTGTAAGCGATAAGAGAATTAAAAGTCCAAATATAGTTTATGACAACTCCCGCATACTCGTTATTAAAGGCGCAACGATATTCGGCGGCATAGACATTAAAAACTGACGGAGGCTATTATGAAAAATTCAAGTTCAAAAAACATTGCTGGTATAATGCTTATTGCATTAGGAGGCCTCTGGCTATTGGGCAATATAGGATTTCTCCGCTTCCATTTCTGGGATTATTTCTGGCCCGCATTTTTCCTTACAATAGGCGTTGTACTCGCCGTTAAAGGAAAAGCCCTCTTTTTGGCCACTCTATTCATTTTCTTCGGCGCGCTGAATCTTATTTCGGAAATATTCTATATCAATTTCGATTACCTGTTCCACAGCTACTGGCCTCTCATTCTTGTCGCTCTGGGATTGCTTATCCTCTTCAGAAAAGGGAACGGCCGTCATAAACAGCAGCAATATGAGGCTAATAACAGTTCTTCATTCAGCGGATTCCACTCATCCGCCGGTACCGATGGAGATACAGAAGGTAATTCTGAAAATAAGGGGGGCTGGACCGGCTCTTCTTCAAGCTCCCATTTCTCATTCGCTTCGGAATATGTACCCCCAAGCAATATTGACAGGCTCGACGAAGTGGCTATTCTTACAAGCTTCAGAAAATATATTACCTCACAGGCCTTTAAAG
>JAEXUB010000151.1 GCA_023453125.1 Bacteroidota bacterium | reverse complement strand
AAGTATTCCTCTCTCCTCATCCACAGCATTTAATTCAACACCGCCAAGAGAAAGAACCGGATTATTATTCCTAATTGAAACCAGTTTTTTATACCACTTGAAGAGGTCATAATCAACCTTAACCGGGTCGGGCTTTCTTTCATTTCCGAAAGGATGAGTCTTTTCTGTTTCATATTTGAATTCCTTCCAAACCATCGGCTTTCTGCAGTCCGGATCGTCTCCCCCCCACATACCGACTTCGTCGCCATAGTAAATCTGAGGAGCTCCCGGCAGTGTAAACTGCATTGCCGTTATAAGCTTTTGCCTCTGAATTTCCTTTGCATCCGGTTTTCTTACATCGAATTTACGGTCCTGATTCGGATTTCCCCCGTGATCATATAGCAAATCGGGATTAACGAACTGCGAGCCAATCCTCTCAACGTCGTGGCTGCAGAGCAGATTCATCATTACATAATAATTCTCTTTCGGATACTGCTTAAAGAGGGTATTAAGACTGTCAATAAATCCATTCGGACCGATTCTGTCTTTACCGTTAATAACAAAATTTTTTAAAGCTCTTGCAAAACGGTAGTTCATTACCGCATCAAACTGGTCTCCCTTTAACCAGGGGGTAGCGACCATCATTTTATAATTCTGCCAGTCGTCCCACCATATTTCCCCGGTGATATATGCATCGGGATTAATCTCTTTAACCCAGATTCTGAAATCCTTCCAGAAATTGTGGCTAACCATTTCGGCAACATCAAGACGCCATCCGTCAATACCGTCTTCTGGATTTCCGTCACCATTCGGATCCATCCACCTTTTAATAACTGCATGAACATGCTCTTTAGGTCCTGCAACCAGGCCGTTATTATCTTCTTTAATTTCAGGAAGGTCCCTAACACCTAGCCATCCGGCGTAATCGAACTTTGTGCCTTTCGAAGGATCGTCCCACGATTTGATTGTATACCAATCTTTGTAATTTGAGTTCTGCTGATTTTTTACTACATCTTTAAATGCCCAGAAATTTGTGCCTGTATGGTTGAAAACACCGTCGAGAATTATTTTTATTCCTCTCTTATGGCACTCTTTAATTAATTTAAGGAATAATTTGTCGGCCGTAGTCCATTGCCAGGTTGAGGGGTCCCCCGGAATTTCCTTTGCCCAAATCTCCTTATCCTTTTTGGGATCGGGGCCGAAATTATTATCATCGTGATGATACATTGCTGCATCATATTTATGCGACGAAGGGGACTCAAAAATAGGATTCAGGTAGAGAGCGTTTATTCCAAGTTCTTTCAGATAGTCCAATTTGCTGATTATCCCCTGAATATCCCCTCCGTATCTTCTTACACCCGAGTTCCAGTAAAAATCTTTTCCCGTCTTAACTTCCCAGGGCTGAAGTTTGTACCAGTCGCTAGTCCAGGGATGCATCTGCCACCCTTCAGGAATTACATAAGGCCATCCGCCAAGCATATCTTCCGGAGCAGGATCATTATTCTTATCCCCGTTATAGAATCGTTCCGGAAAAATCTGATACCAGACTGCTTTCTTTGCCCACTCCGGTACTTTGCTTATCTGCGCGGCAGTACCGAGAGATGTAAATAAAATTATAATTGCAATTAATATTTTTTTCGTACTCTTCACTTATTTATTTAACAAGGACCATTTTTTTTGTTGAAGAAAAATCCCCCGCCTGAATTGTATAGAAATAGACTCCGCTCGGAAGACTGAGCGCTCCCGGGCTTAGTTTAATTCTATATTTTCCCGCCTCCTTCTGCTCGTCAGCCAATAGTGCAACTTCCCTGCCAAGGATATCATAAAGTTTTATTGTAACGTGTCCGGCAGCCGGAAGCTGATACATTATCATAGTGCCGCTGTTGAAAGGATTAGGATAATTCTGCTCAAGCCTGTAGGAATCAGGCTTTGATTCATCGGGAGAATCCTGAGTTACACTTATTTTCTTGGTAGTATAGAGCCTGTATTCACCGGGCTGAAGCGTAATGCTCATATCGGTATATGTAACATTAAGGCTGTCCCCTCTGTAGTATTCATACCACTTCCCCGCATTCTGGAAATTGGCCTGAACCACTTTTGCATCAACATCAAAATTCCCCATAATAGCTACATTCATTGAGGAATGAGTAATATAAAGGGTCTTAACTGAACCTGACGCGCTTAAAGTGAATTCTGAGCTCGAAAAAGCAGGGTGTTCTTTCTTCAGCCTTATCAATGAGGCATAAACATTGAACAGTTTTTTTCTTTCTGCTATGTTATAATAGTCCCATCTTACCGGTTTGGCAGTAAGCCTGTCGTTGCCTGTAAGGCTGGGGTAGTTAATTGAAAAATCATATCCTATTTCACCGAACTGCCATATCATCTTCGGCCCCGGCACAGGAATAAAGAGATTGGCCGCAAGCTCAATCCTGCTGAGGGCGGTATTCATATTCTTAACGCTGTAGCCCGAGCCGGTGCTAGCATTGCCGTAAGTAATGTTCTTGAACATCAGCCTCTCCTCATCGTGGCTTTCCATATACCCTATCAGGCCTGGGGCAGTCCACCCTCTCTGCTTATAGGAGACATTTCCGAAATTCGAATTGGTTATGTACCCCATTGCGGCTTCGCTGTAATTATAATTCGTATTCCCCCATATCATCATTCCGTAATTGGAGAGTTCAATTTCCTCATTGTTGGCTGCAAAGTGTTCCAGAATCACATAAGCGCCGGGGGCACTATTCCAGATTCTGTCTGCAATTCTTTTCAGTATTGCTATGCGGGAGGCATCATACCCTCCCCCGTCCCCGGGGGTATTTGTAAAACCTTTGCTGAAGTCGAACCGGAATCCGTCAACCTTATATTCGTTGAGCCAGTGACTGAGAGCCCGGTCGATATAATATTTAGTATCCCTGCTTTCGTGGTTAAAATCGTTTCCCCAGGAAAACGCCGTATTCGGTGATGAAACGTTAAACCAGGGATTATCCGCCGCCGGCCTGTTATTCTGGGTGTCCCAGTATAATCTGGCAAGAGGATTAGAGTTATAGGCGTGGTTAAAAACTATATCCATTATAACTGCAATTCCATTCGCGTGGCACGAATCTATTAGAGTCTTTAAGTCGTTTTTTGTACCGTAATACTTATCCGGTGCAAAATAAGTCATCGGATTGTATCCCCAGCTGTCATTCCCTTCAAATTCATTTACAGGCATCAGTTCAATTGCATTTATCCCCAGCCTCTTTAAATAGCTGAGTGTATCAATAATTGTCTTATAGGAATGAGTGCTTACAAAATCGCGCACCAGTAGTTCGTAAATTACCAGCTTATCTTTTGGCGGACGGCTGAATTGGGGAACCTTCCAGGTATATGAGAGGGAATTTGTCTGCAATACCGAGACAATTCCGTTAGTCTTGCCTGACGGGTAGGCTTTCAGATTAGGATAAACGGAGGAAGGTATATACTGGTCGTTGCTCTCATCAAGTATTTTTTCTGTGTAGGGATCAAATACTCTCAACTCTCCGTCCACAAGGAATTGATAAGCATACTCTTTACCCGGTTCCAGTCCCGAAATGGTAGTCCACCATATAACACTGTCTGCTTTCGGCTCATAACGGTTCATAAAATAGGATGTATCAACTTTCCAGTCACTGTTTCCGAATTCGCCGATTACATAGACATTGTTCTTCCTGGGGGCATACAGTGCAATAGTAACCTCCGATGAATTTGATCCGTAATTTATACCGATGTTTTTGCCCGCAGGGAGGGGCCTGTTCTTTACCGCCGGATTTTTCAAAATTACAAACTGAACTGAATCCTTCAGAGTTGTCATATCCAAAGCAACCACTTTTATATCATTCCTGCCGGCACGGTTATCATCTGCGGCAAATGTATAAGATAGAGAGTTGCCGGTGCTTTCCGATTTTAATTCCCCGTTAACATATAGTTTAATGGATTTTGTAGTTGCGCCGACTTCAGCAGTAGAAACAGAGATCGGTACGGTTCCCCCCGCCTGAACAAATACAGGGGCTCGCATCGGATCCCCGAAACTCCTGTCAATTGCGGGAGTATTAACCACAACAGACAACCCGGAACTGTATAGAGGCAGATGGATATCTTCAGTCTGCTTGCTGCCGTCGGAACTGCGAAGCACAAAATTGAGCGTTGTTATCTTTTGTGAGGTCGATGTTACGCCGTAAAAATTCCTGGCATTATTAATTACTATCTGGTACCTGTTAGATCCCAGATTTGTCATTTTGGGCTGGGCACTATTATTTCCCCAGGTTCCAATTACCTGCTGCCAGGTGGAATTATTGTTGTTAAGATATACTCCTGTATGAGCGTAAACATCCCCTGTATAATTAATAAGAGGAGTCTTTCCGGCCGGATTTGTGTTTGTTACGTCAAAGGTAATTGT
>JAEXUB010000149.1 GCA_023453125.1 Bacteroidota bacterium | reverse complement strand
TAATTTTTTTTATTCCCAGATGGTCAATCAGTTTCTTCTGCAGGTTAACCATATCCCTCACAGTCATCTGAGGAAAATCCATCCTGTACCTTTTACCCGTCTCCGGATTAATCGAATATGGGCCGGTGGAGCCGTAACAGCTGCCGAGAATATTGGGACATATAATAAAATACTTTTCAGGATCGAACGGCTTTCCTTTGCCGATTGCTCCTTCCCACCATCCGGGTGCAATTTCTCCTTCATAAGGTTCATCACACCAGGCTGACGCGTGTGAGTCCCCCGTTAACGCATGGCAAACCATAATCACATTGGATTTGTCTCTGTTGAGTTTACCGTATGTTTCATATGCGGCGGTAACTTCAGGAAGCACGGCGCCGCATTCCATATTAAAAGGCTCATTAAAAGTCAGTTTTTTTACAAATGGTCTCTTCTCAAGTAAAATTTCTGAATTAAGCATATTTATTTCCCGATATTTATTTGTTCCGCTTTCAATCCTGCCGGAATAGTGAAAAAGGTTTCGTGCAGTGCATTAACCGTCTTTTTCATTCCGGCCCTGTCAATTACAAAAGAAACGTTCTTATGGGAGGAGCTGTTCAGGAACATAAGACTTTTAATTCCATTCTCATCAAGGGTTTCGAAAATTCTCCGCAGGAGATTTGAATGGGATTCGAATTTCTTTCCCACTGCCGATATAACCGCCACATCATTCCTGTATGTAATCCTTCCCGCCTTTCCCGATTCCAGTTCCAATTTAAATTCTTTCTGAATATCCTCCAATAAAGGAGAAATTTGACTGGCTAAAGTTACAAAACAAATTGATTGATTGGATGCGGACTGATTTAAAAGAATTACAGGAAGTTCAAGCCGTGCAAGCAGTCCAAACAGCCGCGATATTATAATCAGATTATACTCCGGCGCCACATCATTAAGGCAGACCAGCGATAAATCCTGCAGATAGGTAATTGCCTTTACACCGGCCCCTCCCTCATCGTGTGTTTTTCCTATAAAAGTACCCGGATGCGCAGGCTGAAAGGTATTAAGGACAAGAATTGGTATTCCCTCTTTTTCAACAGGCGCCATTGCCTTGGGGAAAATTACCCTTGCCCCCAGATACGCAAGCTCCGAAGCCTCTTCGTAGCTCAATTCGCTTAACGTGGAAGCATCCGATACAATTTTCGGATCGGCGCTTAGAACACCGTCTACATCGGTCCATATCTCAACAACATCAGCCCGAAGGGCCCCGGCTATAATTGTAGCCGTATAGTCGGAGCCGCTTCTGCCGAGAGATGTAATATTTCCTTCGCTGTCTGTCCCCGTAAAACCATTAATCACCGGAATGGAACCGGCCGGCAGCAATGAAAACTTTCTTCTAATCAGTTCATTTGTAGTCTCAAAATCAACTTCTGCTTCGCCGAAATTTGAATTGGTCTTGATGAGCTCTTCCGCTTCGAGACTTAGAGACTTTATGCCCATCGCGTTTAAGGCAGCGGCTAATATTTTTCGGGATAGATGTTCACCGGTAGTTATAACAGAATCGGATACACGGGGGGTGCATTCTCCCAAAAGAAAGATCCCCCTAAGCTTTTTATCTAGACCGGCAAGAATTTTTTCTATTTCAATTCTTTCCGCAAAATAGCCTGCGCCGCTTACAAGCGAATCGAGAAATTCAAAATGAACTGAATTTATTTCCGCAAGGAGTGATTCATACTCCCTGCTTCCCTTTCGTGCCAATTCAATTGCAGATATAAGCCGGTTTGTTATTCCCCCTATTGCCGAGATTACAACTGCAATATTGTCTTTCTCTTTTCTTTCGATTATTATATTAATCACATTCCTGAAACGGTCTTTTGTGCCTATAGACGTGCCGCCGAATTTTATTATTCTCATTTTCGCCTCCTCAGCATTTGTTCAATGCTCTTTCGAAATCTTCAATTATATCCTCTATATGTTCAATGCCGACTGACACTCTGATCATCTCCGCTTTTACCCCCGATTTTTCTCTTTCCGCCTCTGATAGCTGCTGGTGAGTTGTAGATGCAGGATGAATGACAAGAGTTTTAGCATCCCCCACATTTGCAAGAAGGCTTGCAAGCTCAACATTGTCTATGAATTTCTTCCCTGCCTCAACTCCCCCTTTAATTCCAAATGCCAGAACCCCTCCGAATAATCCGCTCCTGAAATATTTTACGGCGTTTTCGTGCGATTCATATTCCTCGAGCCCGGGATACCAGACCCATTCAACTTTAGGATTATTCCGGAGATGTTTTGCCAGACTTAAAGCATTTGAGCAGGTCCGCTCTACACGGAGCGAAAGAGTCTCAAGCCCTTGCAGAAGAAGAAAGGAGTTAAATGGACTGATACATGGGCCAATGTCTCTAAGCTGTTCCACTCTTGCGCGGATAATGAATGCACTCTGCCCGAATGTTTCATTGAAATTAATATCGTGGTACCCCGGGCTGGGGGATGTAAACTCAGGAAACTTTCCATTTGCCCAGTTGAAATTTCCCGAATCTACAATTGCCCCCCCAATTGATGTCCCGTGTCCTCCAATCCACTTTGTGGCTGAATGGGTTATTATATCGGCACCGAATTTGACAGGATTGCATATATAACCTCCTGCGCCAAAAGTGTTATCTACAATTAATGGTATTCCGCGGCTGTGGGCAAGGGCGGCAAATTCTGCGATATCGGGAATATTTAACTTGGGATTCCCGATTGTCTCAATATAAATTGCTTTGGTCTTTTCATCTATAAGAGCCTCGAAATCTTTTGCATTGTTGCTTTCAGCAAATTTTACATTTATTCCAAGCTTTGCAAAGGTAATCTTAAACTGGTTGTATGTGCCTCCGTATAGATAGCTGGTTGCAATTATATTATCTCCCGCTCCCGCTATTGTGCTTATTGCTATGAATTGCGCCGCCTGTCCCGACGAAACGGCAAGCGCCCCAATTCCCCCTTCGAGTGCGGCAATTCTTTCTTCGAGAACTGCCGTTGTAGGGTTTTGGATTCTCGTATAAATATTCCCGAATTCTTTCAGGTCAAACAGGCGGGCGGCGTGGTCGGCATTATCGAATGTATAAGATGACGTCTGGTAAATAGGTACTGCGCGGCTTTTTGTAACCGGATCCGGCGTGTGCCCCGAGTGAAGCTGAAGTGTTTCGAACCTGTAGTTTTGTTTTGAACTGCTCATTTTGATTCTCCTTTATTTGTTGTTTTTAATAATTTCATATAACAAAAAAGCCCTCCGGGTTGGAGGGCTTTCTAATTTTTTATACTAACGGTAAATTAAAAATACCCTCCCCGTTTGCGCACGCGCATTAACATAGCCATCATCATATTCACGGATAGTGTATTTAATTTGAACTGTTTCATATTTCCTTCCAGATATAATTTAAAAACAAAAAGCCCTCCGGTTTTCCGGAGGGCTTTCTCAAACTTTTCTATTTACTGCAATTTATAGAATTGAGTCCTCCGGATTAAACGGCATCATGTGCATCATCATACCCATAAGTAATGTGCCCATCTTCTCTACGCTATTTAATCGGAAACTGCTCATTTATCTTTTCTTTTTTGATTGATGCAAATTTATATCTAAATACTCCCCTTTGTCAATAGAATGAAAAAAATTTAATCAATAATTTTTTAAATGTATCTCCGTTCATTTACTTTTATTAAAAAAGGGGGGAGCGCCCCCCTTTATGCTATCTGAAGATCACATACAATATAATAAATGTTGCAAGCACAACTCCCGAAAGCACCCTGTAATCAGAAAGCCCCTTACCAGTTTTGCTTCTTAACGGCTCCTTCCAGCTTTCCCAGACCAGAAGACGGGCCTCATCTTTTAACGGCTCAGGATAAATCCTGGAAGAGACGTACATAATAACCGAACAGATAACAAGAAGATAAAAGGCAGTCATCATAAAATTGCCGCTGTAAATTCCATTCCAGTCAAGATAAAACATAACAAGCCCCAGCAGAGCGCCGGCCACAAGAGTTATATATGCCGCTTTACCTGTGGCTTTCTTCCAGAATACCCCGAACAGGAATACGCAGGTTATAGGAGGTGCTATATAGGAGATAAGTTTATTCAATCCTTCAATTATTGTACTATAGTGGCCGAAGATAGGCGAGAGCACAATTGCAAGAATTGTAGCAGCCACTGTAGTAATTTTACCGATAACAACGAGTCGGTGGTCGCTGGTCTCCGGCTTCCATCTTTTTACAATATCATATGCAAATAGAGTTGCGGTGGAATTAAGAGCCGCAGAACAGGTCTGCATTGCAGCGGCAAGCATTGCGGCAGCTATAAGTCCTTTCAAGCCAACCGGAAGCATATGAGTTATCATAAAAGTATAAGTATCGGCTGCGGCTTTTGGAGCCTCGCCGTTGAATGCATTATTCTGAATGAGTGCAACGCAGATTACCCCCGGTAGCACGAATAGAAATACCGGAAGAATTTTTATGAATGCACAGAATAACGGTCCTAAACGGGCGTGTTTCTCATCCTTTGCGGCAAGAACACGTTGTACAATTGTCTGGTCTGCGCACCAGTACCAGATGCCAAGCACCGGATACCCGAGAAGAATTGAATACCAGGGGAGCCCCGATGGGTCTCCGTCGAAACGCATCATATTAAGAAAATTCCCCGTACCCCAGGTTATTTTTGCTTCGGGAATTCCCGCCATCGGATGTGGATTTACCGCAAGAGTCTGTACGAGAACGTCCCATCCTCCAAGTTTAATAAATCCGACAACCGTAATGCAGACAGCGCCGATAAGAAGAAGCACAGTCTGAACGCTTTCTGTTAAAACCACAGCAAGAAGCCCGCCGAACATTGTATAGATGCCGGTAAGTATTCCCAGAACAATAATAAAAAACATCAACGCATCAATCCCCATAATGGTAGCTTCCGGGGGGAGTCCCATAATTCCCCTGAGCACCCAGGCGGCAGTGTATAACGCAACACCAATGTGAATTACTATGGCGGAAACAATTGAAATTACAGCAAGCCAGTCACGGCAGTTCCGGTTAAATCTTCTCTCCAGATAGTCCGGCAGTGTAGGAACTTTAGAGCGGAGATAGAGTGGCGCGAAGAAAAGGGAAAGCAGTATGAGGGTAAATCCTGCCATCCATTCAAAATTGCCGTAAATGAGTCCATATTTATATGCCGATTCTGCAAGGCTCACAAGATGAACCGTTGAAATATTGGCCGCAAACATAGCAAGGCCTATAACGGGCCAGGTAAGCGTATTGCCCGCAAGGAAATAATGGCTTCCCTCTCCCCCTGCTTTTCTCTTGAAACCGGCCCAGACCCCGAGCCCTACAATACCGATAAGGTAAACAATGATAACTCCGTAATCAAAATTCGAAATATTCATCGGCAATTCCCTCTGCAGTTATGAATAAATGTTTATAATTTTAGTTCAGCTCTCTTCTGATTTTAATTTTAATTGCCCCTTCAATCGGCTTTGGAGCAACAAAAATCAGATAGCCGCCTCCCCCCGCGCCGGAAAGTTTCCATCCGCAGGAGAGGCTTTTATATTTTTCAATAACGCTGAATATTTCACTGTAGACCATATTAGGAAACATTTTAATCTGAGCCTCAAAGGAAGCCTTAAAATAAGCTCCGAATTCAGCAAGGTCTTTAGCAAGAATTGCATTCCAGCATTCCTCTGCGGCTGCTTTTAAAGCCTTTGCATTAGCGGGAGTAATATCGGTATTTTCAAGCACATCAAAATCGGATTCCCGCGGACCGAGAGTAATAAGATAAAGATGATTTTCAATCCAGGTTAGGATTTCTTCATCCATCACCTGCTCAATATCAACCGGCCAGTAGCGTCCGTCATAGTTTAACCTGTTAAGCCCCGGCATAACTATTCCAATTGAGTCCTGAGAACCGGATACAACCTTAGTACCGGGAGGATTCTCATAGCTGAATAAAACTTTCGCAAGCTGTTCCCTGTTCCCTGCCGGGATGTCGGTATTCCAAAGATCAATTGCTTTCTTGCGTGTGCTTGTAGCCATTCCGCTCCGGTCATTGAATTCAATGGTCGGTTCAATTGAAATTGTGATAACCGGCCCCCCTCCGAATTTACCTACATACGGCTGGTCCAGCCATCCTCCCGCCAGATCTATTCTGTATGGTATGTTGCATTCCTTGCGTAGGGATGTAGTAGAACGCACCGGAAGATTCTTGTGCGGAATTCTGCTCAGCACATGGAATTCAATTCCTTTCTCGCGGCAGAGAGCTTCTTTTGCGGGGGTATTTCCATCTTCATTAACAATGAATATATCCGGCTTAATAGTATCAATTTCATTCAGGAAATCCATAATGCCGCTTCCGCTGTTAATCAGGCAGTCCTTAACACAGGCAAGCGCCTTAATCATATACTGTCTTTCATCCTGATTATTAACCGGATATCTCCCTTTAAGGTTATAAACGGTATTATCGGAGCCGAGCCCCACATAAACATCGCCGTACTGCGACGCCTCCTGAAGAAAAGCTACGTGCCCGCTGTGGAGCATATCAAAACAACCGGTTACAAATACTTTCTTTTTCATCTTGCCCGTTTTAATTTGTGTGGAATACTTCTTTCATTTTTTTCCAGTTTCCCTTCCGGTATTTGTCCAGTTCCAGATTGAATTTTGCAAATTCCGGTGACGCATTAAGAAGCTTTGCATCTTCATCTATATTGCTGCCGGTATATTCGGAATACATATATATATTTCCGTCTTTAATATATGCGGTATAATTCTGAAGATTATATTTTGTCATAAGGTCAATAACGGTTTTATTCATATTCTTAAAGAGATTGCGAACCGCCTCATCTGAGCCTTCTGTAAGCTGAGAGGTAATACCTGTCCTAACAGCGTTTTCATACGGTTTAATCCTTTCCCCTGCATTTATCAGCATTTCCATTTCAGCCCACCATTCCCCTTCTTTGCGGGTAGGAAGAGGCTCCTGCATAGGATCGGTCAGCTTCCACCATTCCTTTGTAGTTTCATCTCCGATGGCTTTCATATCGGCGTCAAAATTCGTTCCGACATATTCATAGTGGGAAAATAGAATTCCGTCAAGAAGGAATATGGAATAATTTCTTATGTTGCTTCTTTTAATACTTTCCAGCACTCCCGGAAAAGTATGCTTGTGAAGAATAATATAGCGTTCTTCAAATTCGGGGCGGACTTTAATAAGGCTCCCGACTCTTTTTGTAACTTTTTCCTCTTTCGCTTTCATATCTTTAGTTTCCGCCTGTTTAATACATCCGGTTATTAATGCCGCTGCAAATAGAATAATAATTCCTGCTTTTACCGGTTTCATGATACCCCCTGGGAAATAATTGATTTATATTTTTCTAATAATTCATTCCAGATTTCATTCTGCTCCGGAATATAAGCTTTAATATCGAATGAATTTTTAATAATCTGCCTCGCCTGCTCAACCGATTTAACATCTCCCAGAGCAATAGCCTGCATCATAATATTACCGAGAGCAGTGGCCTCTACGGGTCCGGCATATACAGGAATACCAACTGCATCGGCTGTGAGCCTGTTTAACAGCTCATTCTGAGAACCTCCCCCAACAACATGCAGTTGTTCAATTTTTCTTCCGGAGGCTTCTTCGACTTTCATTATTATCAGCTTATACTTGAGAGCAAGGCTCTGATAAACAGCGCGCGCGTATTCCCCCTTGCTTTCGGGCTTAGGCTGATTGGTGGATGCGCAGAATTCATCAATTGCATTCTGCATATTGGTTGGATTCATAAATATTTTTGCGTCGGGATTAATAAAGTGCTTGAACGGTGCGGCTTCCGATGCCATTGATGCAATCTTAATATAATCATATTGGCCCCCTTCCTGCTCCCATGCCTTTCTTAATCTCTGTATCAGCCACATCCCCATCGTATTACGCAGGAACCTTATTTTTCCCCCCACTCCCCCTTCATTTGTAAAATCGTTTTGGTATTTCTGAATAATTATCGGCGAATCATTCTCAATTCCAATCAGAGACCAGGTTCCGGAGCTGATATAAGCCCAGTTCTCTCCTTCGGCCGGCACCGCGGCAACCGCGCTGGCCGTATCGTGGCATCCTACTGCAATTACTTTTCCTTTAATTCCGGTTTCACCAGAGACTTCCGGCAGAATTTCCCCTATAATTTCACCGGGCATTACAACCGGGCCGAGAATTTCATGCGGAAGATTTAGTTTTTCAAGAAGCTCCCTGTCAAAATCTTTTGAGTGAACATTAAGAAACTGAGAGGTAGAGGAAATTGTATATTCGTTTTTCTTTTCCCCGGTAAGAAAATAATTTAATATATCCGGAATGAATAAAAGCTTCTTAGCACGGCTTAACTTCCCGCTTTTTGTCCTCTTAATCGAAAAGAGCTGATAGAGTGAGTTAATCTCCATAAACTGAATGCCGGTACTTTTATATATCTCCTCGCGTGAAACTTTTAGAAAGACCTTTGGCATCATACCTTCGGTCCGAGGGTCGCGGTATGAGTGGGGAAGTTCAAGAAGTTTTCCCTCCTTATCCAGAACGCCGAAATCCACTCCCCAGGTATCTACCCCTACAGACCCGATTTCCTTATGCCCCTTTTCGAACGCCGTTTTCATTCCAGTCTTCATCTCTTCAAACAGGTTGAATACATTCCAATAGCTGTTGTGGAAAATTGTAATCTGCTTATTGCGGAAACGGTGAACCTCTTCCAGTTTAATTTTGTCCCCTTCAAGAATTCCTACAATTCCCCTTCCGCTCTCAGCGCCGAAATCGAATGCTATATACTTTTTTACAGGCATAAAACCGCGATATTTATTTATCCAATAGTAATTACAATTAATCTTCCCGGCCCGTGCGCACCGAGTACAAGAACTTTTTCAATATCCGCAGTACGGCTTGGACCAGCTACAAAAAACATATTTTTCATCTGCTCCTTATCCAGCATACCCATAAGCGCAAACTGATTCGGAGCTATGTTTTCCTTTTTAACCAACGCTATGGTATTGCCGCATAGAAAATGAGGATATGAAGTTCCGGAATGGTCCATAGTAAATACAAGTGAACCGATATCCGCTACTGCACATACAGCCTCAACAATTGAAAAATGAATTCCCGCAATAATTTTTTTCCGTTCGCTTCCTTCTAATTCTCCGGGAGCAACAATTGCAACTCCATTTTCAATCAGCTTTTCGGCAATTCCTCCCGCAGCCTCCGATAAATCCGATGCCGCGGCAGAAGCATTTTCGGCAGAAAGGAGTGTTCTGATAAAACCGTACGCCTCCTCTAAAGAGGAAAAGCGGTGATATTCTCCGGCTATCTTTCTCAATTCTTCACTGAACTGAATCCAGAGAGATTCCTTATCTGCAGAAGCTGGATTGCGAAGAAACGATTCAATCCTCTCATCGGCCGAACTATCGGTATTCCTCAGAGTGCTCTTGGTCTGCAGGCCCTCTTTTATTTTACTTAATATTTTATCTCTGCTGTTCATTTTCCATTTCTTTAAATCTTTTTTTGAATCCCTTACTGTCAAATTGGGGGAATTGTCTTTTCTTTTTATATCCGGGAACCGGAAGCTCTTTACCCCGTGGAAATAATTTCTGAATTAAAACCGGCACTCTTGAAAGAATTCTATACAAACGGGGCTTTGATATAAGTGCTGAATAGAACCGGAATGATATTCTCTCAAAAACACCTGTGTTTCTGCTGCTTACAATTCTATTTCTCAAAGTCAACAAATGAGACGGGAGCTGAATTTTAACCGGGCAAACCTCTTCGCAGGCTCCGCACAGGCTCGAAAGGAAGGGGGATACTTTTCCTTCCTCAGCGCCAAGATACTGCGGTATCAAAGCGGCTCCTATTGGCCCCATATAGACCCATCCGTATGAATGCCCTCCTATATTCTGATAAACGGGGCATGCATTAAGACAGGCGCCGCATCTGATGCAGAATAATGTTTCTCTCAATTCCGGTTCGCGGATTATTCCGGAACGGCCATTATCCAAAAGAACAATATGAACTTCTTCGGGTCCCTCCCCGTATTTGCTGCGCATCGGCCCGCCGATGAAATTTACATAAGTAGAGGATTTTTGCCCTGTTGCGCTTGGCGGAAGGAGTTTCAGGAAATAGGGAAGCATCTTAATATCCGGAATTATCTTTTCTATTCCCATAACAGCAATGTGAATTCTGGGGAGACTGATTGTAAGATGCGCATTGGCTTCGTTTTCCACCACACAGAAAGTCCCCGAAGAGGCAAAAGCAAAATTTGCCCCCGAGATACCGATATCCGCATTAAGAAATTTTTCCCTCAATATCTTTCTTGCTGTCTTAAGAAGTTCAACCGGTTCTTCGGTATAGGGAACTCCGAGTTTTTCTGCAAACAGCTTTCCAATGTCTTTTCTGCTCAAATGCATAGCAGGAATAATAAGATGAGATGGAATCTGTTCATTAAGCTGAACTATGTACTCGCCAAGGTCTGTCTCAAGAACCTCTATATTCTTTTCGGCAAGAAATGAATTTAGATTTATTTCTTCTGTTGTAAGGGATTTTGATTTAACAATTTTTGAAGCGCCCGACTTAACGGCGATATCCAGAATTATCTCTCTTGCCTCCTTTGAATCTGCGGCCCAATGCACCTTAATATTATTCTTGATGCAGTTCTCTTCGAAGCATACAAGATATTCATCCAGATGCTCTATTGTTTCCTTCTTTATTGAGTATGCCTTGGAGCGGAGGTCTTCCCAATAAGGAATACCGTCAATTATATTCTTTCTTGAATCGACCGTTGAGCCGGTTGCCTTTTTAACTGCGGCGCGCAGACCGGCATCATTCAATGCCTTTTCTATCAATTCCTTACTATGCAGCGGCGATGTATTCATACTTTAACCGTTACGGCTCAATTCATTAAAGTTTAAGGCTGCCGGCAATCAGTTCTGCTATATGCATAGTTCTTGCCTTCATTTTATTTTTTCTTAAATACCCTTCAATATTCATCAGACAGCTCGAGTCGGCGCCTATGCAGAATTCGGCACCGCTCATTTCAATGTTCCTGCACTTGTCTTCAACCATTGCCACGGAGATATTTTCGTGCTTATAGGAAAATGTACCCCCGAATCCGCAGCAGGTATCAGATTCCTTCATCTCTATAAAATTTATTCCTGCTATCGATTTGATAAGTTTGCGAGGCTGTTCCTTTATTCCAAGCTCCCTTAAAAGGTGGCAGCTGTCGTGATATGTAACGCTGTGTCTGAATTCTCCCCCAACCGCGTCAACCTTCATTACATCAACAAGAAATTGTGTAAATTCGAAAATTTTACCGGATAACTCATTCAGCGCCGGTTTAAGATCCTGGCTTATGCCGAGATCTTTATAATAACACTTTACAAAACTAACGCAGGAGCCTGAGGGGGCAATTACATATTCTTTATCCCTGAACAATTCTATAAACCGTTCCGCCGCCGGCACAATTTCTTTCCGGTATCCGCTGTTGAATGCCGGCTGTCCGCAGCAGGTCTGGTCTTCAACATAATCAACAGAGGCGCCGAAATGCTTAAGCACTTTTACCATTGCAATTCCGCTCTCCGGAAAGAGATGTTCGGTTAAGCACGGTATGAAAAGGGAGGCTTTCATTTATTATATAACGGTCCGAAATTTTTACAGGCTCTGAAATCGGCTCCTTCAGGATCGTTTGTGCCGAATGCATTCCATGCACTCGGGCGGTAAATTTTCCTTTCATCAACATTGTGCATATTAACAGGGATTCTGAGCATTGAGGCGAGAGTAATAAGTTTATCGCCGATATGCCCGTAGCTTATTGCACCATGGTTTGCCCCCCAGTTAGCCATAACGCTGTAAACATCCCTGAATGCCCCATTGCCTGTAAGGCGGGGCGCAAACCAGGTCGTTGGCCAGGTGGGCGAGGTTCTTCTCTGAAGAACAGAATCGACATCTTTAGGAAGAGATACTGTAAATCCTTCCGCAATCTGAAGAACCGGGCCTAATCCTTTAACAATATTTAAACGGCTCATAGTAACGGGCATTTCCCCTTCTGTAAGGAACTGGGATGAATAGCCTCCCCCCCTGAAATATTCTTTCTCCGCCTGGCACCATCTGGTTGCCTTAAGGCATGCTTCGGCTTCGCTGCCTGTAATTTCCCAGTAAGGTTTCATTGCAGGTTTTCCTTTGATCCTCTGTTTTCCCGTTCCGTCAAGCGTTGATGAACCTGAATTGATTAAATGTATTATTCCGTTTGCGCTTTTTCCTTTTAAAGTTTTTTTGGTTACTCTCTTAACGGCCTCGGGGGACCAGTAGGTTCTAACATCGGAAAAAATCTGGGATGTGTTTGTAAGAAGGTGTCCAAATAGCATAGCCGCGCCGTTGAGACTGTCATTTTCGGTTGCCATTACAAAAGGCTGGCGAATTCCGTTCCAGTCAAACGATGAATTGAGTATGGCTTCAAGGAAATCTCCGTTTGGAAAATGGTCTGTCCACTGGCGCTGTCCCTGGAAACCGGCTGCAATTGCATTGTGCCCTGCGGCTTCCTCTGCATATCCCATTTTCTGCAGTACCGGATTCCCAATCATCAGATCGCGCGATATAATCGCCATCTTAACAACCATTTCCCATTCGAAATCCTTTCTTGCGCGGGACGATTTAACTTTATTTACATCCTCCCCTTCCCTGCAGTATGTTTTTGTCCAGGCCAATGCCCTGCGGAATTCATTTTCGTCATATATTTTTTCTTCAATTCTTCTTGTAATTTCCGTCATATCAACCGATTCATTCCTCATACCGAGGTAATCATAGAAAAACGAAGGGTCTACAACCGAGCCGGCAATGCCCATAGACACGGAGCCGATTGAGAGATACGATTTCCCTTTCATTTCGGCAACTGCAAGTCCTGCCTTTGCAAACCGGAGAAGCTTTTCCTTTACATCCTCGGGAATTACCGTATCGTTCTTATCCTGAACATCCTTTCCGTAGATGCCGAAAGCAGGAAGCCCCTTCTGGGCATAGCCTGCCAGTGCTGCTGCAAGATAAACCGCTCCCGGACGCTCTGTGCCGTTAAATCCCCAAACTGCTTTAGGAATTAAAGGATCGAGATCCATTACTTCGGTGCCGTAACACCAGCAGGGGGTAACGGTAAGAGAAACTCCAACTCCTTCGCGCGCAAATTTCTCCGCGGCTATAGCGGCTTCGGCAGCGCCTCCAATTGTAGTATCGGCAATAACGCATTCAACCGGAAGTCCGTTGGGATGACGCAGGTTTCCGCTTAAAAATTTTGCGGAATTTTTTGCCATCTGCATTGTCTGATTCTCAAGGCTTTCCCTTACTCCCTTTCTGCGTCCGTCAATTACGGGCCTTATTCCTATTTTCGGCATTGAGCCGCATAATCTGTTTACCGGAGAATTCATTTCGAGCTTTGCCATCTCTGCTTCCTGTATTTTTTAAATTTGTCTGCCGATTATATTAAAGTGAAATTATCTGCTAATTACCCCCTGCAGATTATTTATCACTTTCATTGTTTCCCTTGCGACAACTATCTCTTCATTAGTCGCAATTACAAGTCCCTTAACTACTGAGAGAGAAGAAGTGATAACGGTTTCATTTTTATTATTTTTATGATTATCGATTATCATTCCGGTAAAAGAAAGAGCATTAATAACTTCAGCACGAAGTTCAGTATCCCTTTCCCCTATGCCGCCTGAAAAGGCGATTGCATTTATTCCCCCCATAACAACCATGAACTCGCCGATATACCTTTTAACATCATAGATAAACTTATCCCTCGCGAGCCTGGCTCTTTCATTCCCTTTTGCAATAGCCTCCTTAATCTCCCTCATATCTTCCGAAATTCCGGAGAGCCCTTTTAGTCCTCCGTTTTTGGAACATTCCTTAAGCGCCTCATCGAGTGTAATATTTTTCTTTTTCATAATGTAAGGGAGTATAAAAGGATCAATATCGCCAATGCGGGTTCCCTGAATCAATCCCGACTGCGGAGTAAAACCCATTGAAGTATCTACGGCAATTCCGTTTTTGAATGCGCAAACGGAAGATGAGCCCCCAAGGTGGCAGGTAATTATTTTATGGTCATCGGGGGGAAGATTAAGAAGCCGAACTGTTTCCCCCGTTACATATCTATGGGATGCACCGTGGTAACCGTATTTTATTACATTGTATTTTTCATACCACTCGTAGGGAGTGCCGTAAACCTTTGCATAATCGGGGGCATTTATATGAAAGCCGGGTTCGAAAACGCCGACAAGCTTTGCGTTGGGCAGAATCTCCCTGAACATATATATTGCTTCAAGATATGGAGGATTGTGCGCCGGAGCCAGGTCCCGGTATTCCTCCATTGCATTTAGCACATCGTCATTTAGGAATACCGAACCGTTTAAAGTGCCCGCCTGAATTGTTTTGAATCCAACTCCCTCAATTATGGAAAGGGAATCCAGAATTCCATATTCCGGATTAATGAGAAAATTGAGCGCGTGCTGAACAGCCTCCCTCTGAGAGAGTATCTTTTCTTCGGAGGAATAAATCTTTTCTCCCCCTTTAGAATAATTAATTATTGCATTTTCCGAACCGACCCGCTCGGTGTACCCCTTTGCAATCACCGCCCCGTTTTTCATATCCAGCAACTGGAATTTGAAACTTGTAGAGCCGATGTTGCATACAATTATTTTCATTTTCTATCTGCGGATTTGTTTAATTACTTCTTCCGTAATTTTCTTTATCAATCCTTCATCCGGAATTTTTTCTTCTTCCTTTACAGAACAGCTCTCTCCTTCTCCGTCTCCGCAGGATACGCATCCGACATTAGTCCTTATGCCGTATTTTTCCCTCTGGTCTGTAAGCTTCTGGACCTGTTCTTTGTTAAGGGTATTGACATATCCAATCTGCTGAGCGACAAATGCAATATGCGCAAAATGCTCAAGCGTTTCCATTTTGTGGTAGGCATTAAGAACATCCTTGCCTATAGTAAGCGCGCCGTGGTTAGCCAGAAGGAATGCATCATAATCCTTTAACAGCTTAAGCACCGGTTTATAAAACTCCTCTGTGCCGGGAGTGCCGTATTCTATTAGAGGAATTGAGCCGAGTGCTATTATCACTTCGGGCAGTACGCATTTATCAAGGGGAATTCCCGCTACTGCAAATCCAGTTGCATACGGGGGGTGCGAATGGCATACGCTGTTTATATCGGGACGTTCCTTGTACACCTGCAGATGCATAAATACTTCAGACGAGGGTTTTCGGCTTCCCGAAACAACCCTGCCGTTGTAATCAACAATTACAAGATCCTCCGGCTTCATAAATCCTTTGCTTATTCCGGTGGGAGTAATTAAAACTCTTTCCGAATCGATACGCGCGCTTATATTGCCGTCGTTAGAGGCAACATAGCCCCTATCATACATTCTCCTGCCAGCCTGAATAATATCACTCTTAAGGCTGAAAATACTCTCGCTCAATTCAACTGCTCCTGTTTAAAAATTATTTTGCATTCGGCAGAATTAATTCTACATCGCCGTGAGGTCTTGGAATTACATGAACAGAAACGAGTTCGCCGACTCTCTGTGCTGCGGCAGCTCCGGCATCCGTTGATGCTTTAACCGCGCCCACATCCCCTCTTACCATAACGGTCACATAACCGCCGCCGATGGTTTCTTTTCCGATTAATTTTACGTTGGCTGCTTTAACCATGGCGTCGGCTGCTTCAACCGCGCCTACAAGCCCTTTTGTTTCAACCATTCCTAATGCTTCTAATGCCATTTTAATACTCCTTATTTTTATATGTTTACGTTATCTGCAATCCATCGGCAACCGCAAGCCTCCTTACACGCGCAAAATTGCGCGGCGTGCAGATGCCTTCTCCAGTGGGACTCGCAATAGTATGGGAAAAATAACCCTCCCCCGAATTGCCTCCAAGCCCCGCCAGGCTCGATCCGTTGACTACAAGAATGTCAACATCAAGAGCTTTAGTAAATCTTGTTATGTGTTCTATGTTTCTGCTATGAATTACCGCCGTATGTCCGTACCCCCGCTCGAATTTAACTGAGAGTTTAACTCCCTCTTCAAACGAGGCAACTCTTACAATTGGCATAAAAGGCATCATCTGCTCTTCGGCCACCCACTTACAGGTAGTTTCGCATTCCCCAAAGAGAAGCCTTACCTCATCGCTTATATTTATTCCAATTGCTTTTGCGAGCACCGAAGCGTTCTTTCCTATGAAATCCCTGCTAATAGAGATTTCCCCTTTTGCATTTACCGAAAAAACCTTTGCCCCCAGTTCCTTAATCTTCGGAAAAGGAATCCGAACGCAACCCTGCCTTTCCATCTCGTCCATAAATTTATCGTAGACGCCCTCAACAACAAAAACTTCCTTTTCGGCAATACATAAAATATTGTTATCGAATGAGCCCCCTTCAATTATGCATTTTACCGCTTTGCGGATATCAGCCGTCTCGTCAACAAGAACGGGAGGATTGCCCGGTCCGGCAGCAATAACTTTTTTGCCCGCCGCAAAAGCAGCCTTAACAAGTGATGGCCCGCCGGTGGCAACAATGAGTTTAATTTCGGGATGAGCGAAAAGTTTTTCGGCCCCTTCAATTGTCGGCTCTCTAAGCATACAGGCAAGATTTTCAGGCCCGCCGTTTTTAATTATTACTTCATTAAATTTTTCCAGTGCATGGGCCGATAGTTTTTTTGCCGCAGGATGGACGTTGAATACAACACTGTTCCCGGCAGCAATAAGCATAACAAGACTGTTAAAAAGAACGGGCACAGGATGTGTTGACGGGGTAACTGCGGCAACAACTCCGTATGGGGCATAATCTTCATAAACCAGTCCTTTGTCGCCGCTCCAGGATCTTGTTTCGAGGTCTTCCATTCCGGGTGTATGCGTTGCCGCATTGTGATGCTTTACTATTTTATCCGTAATGCGTCCCATACCTGTTTCCGCAACCGCAAGGTGCGAGAATTCTTCGGCGTTGGCATGCATACAGACTCTCAATTCTTCAATAATGTTTTCTTTAGTACCCCTCGGGGTTTCAATCCATTTTTTAAATGCTGCTGAGGCTGCGTCAACTGCGCTTTCCACATCATCAAATATGCCTTTGGCCCCCGAATAGCAAACACCGCATTGAGTCTGCTTTTCTAGCTCGCCTATTACCCTTCTTACTATATCCTCAATATATTTATCCTGTTCCTGCACCCGGGATTATCCTATTATTCCTTATTATTATTTATTGTATCAATTCTGTCAATTACCCCCACAATAACGCTTCTTAAGGGCTCTCTCTTGCTGAAGCCAAGCAGTTCCATTGCGCTTCTCCCCTCCGATGCCACAAGAACGGTATCCCCTACCCCCGCACATACTGTGTCAATTGCTATCATAGTACCTGATTTATAAGTCCCGTCAATATTAATCGGTCTTACAATCATAATCTTCTTATTTCTGAAAGACTCATGCTTAATAGTCGAAACAACGCTTCCTATTACTTTACATATAATCATTTTGTTATATCCAGTCTGTCAACCAATCCTACAATAGTGGCATCGCTTGGAATCTGTCTGTCGTTAAAAGGAAAAGTAGCTTCTGCCCCCCCGACCCAATAAACAATATCCCCTTCGCGCGAGCTTACGGTATCAACCGCAACAAGTGGAAAACCTGCGGGATTCAAATCCTCATCAACCGGCTGCATAATATAAAAAGTGCAGTTGTTCATTTTGGGATCTTTTATTGTAGCCCAGACCTTTCCTTCAATTCTTCCGAGTTTCATAAGCTCTTCTTATGTTTCTGGAATACTACCTCCCCTTTGAACTCTACGGTATCTACTATTCCTATTATCGATGCGTCGGTTGGAACGCTTGTAAGTTTTTCAGCCTGTCTGGCAGAGCTGCCGCGGCAGACAATTACAACTTCCCCCTCGCCGGCTCCCACAGCGTCTACGGCAACCACATAGGTTCCCGAAGGCTTCATATCGGGCTGTATAAGGTTAAGAAGAAGAAGCTTATACCCCTGAAGCTTTTCTGCCTTTGCCGTTGAAACTATTGTTCCCTCTACTTTTGCTAACTCCATTTTTATAATTCCTTTATATTTTCCTGCACGAATCTCCCAAAACCAGTTTAGGTTTCAGGATGATTTTTTTCTGCTTTCCGGAAGAGGAGTTTTTAATTCTTTCAATCAGAATTTTAGTAGCCTCCCTTCCGAGCGATTCAATCGGCTGAACAACCGATGTAATTTTAGGCTTGAATATATTATATCCTGCTATCTCATCAAAACAGATTAGAGAAATATGTTTTGGAATTTCGCGCCCGGCATCTTCAATGGCTTTAATTGCGCCGGTCATCATTGTGCTGTTAAAAGAAAAAAGCGCCGTCGGCCCCTCTTTCTTCTTCAAAATGTCCCTTATGGTTGAACATGCAACTGAATCGTCGAACTCGCAATTCAATATTAAATTTGTATTAAGGGGGATTTTATGTTTTTTCATGGCTCCGGTAAAGCCGCGGAATCTTTCAATATCGGGATAGAGCTCTCCGGCCCCTCTTAAAACCGCAATTTTACTGTGCCCAAGTTTAATAAGATATTCTGTCGCCTCAAATGCCCCTCTATAATGATCGGTTATTACATAATCTGTCTTTATCTTTTCGAAAACCCTGTCAACTAGTACAAAGTTCAGGCTGGTTTTTGATAAATATTCAACCCCTTTTTCGGAACAAGGGACAATGATAACGCCGTCAACCCTTTGAGCCTGAAAGAGTTTAATGTACTTAAGCTCTTTGGCCGGGTCTTCATCCGTATTGCAGAGTAAGAGATTAAAACCGTAAGCCGATGCAAAATCTTCAACATGCCTGAACCAGCTGTTAAAAAAGGTGTTTTTTACATCGGGCATAATTACGCCAATTGTATTTGTCCTTTTTTTTACCAGAGAGCGGGCTATCTGGCTGGGCTGATAATTAAGCCCTTCCATCACTTTAAAGATCTTTTCAGCTGTAGCCGGGCTTACAATATCGGGATTATTCAGAAGCCTCGATACTGTAATTACAGACACTTTTGCCTTTGCGGCCACATCAAATATTGTTGCCATCAGTCCGCCTGAATGTTAAGCGATTAACATACCATAATTAATAGGTTATTTATTAATTATCAAGGGAAAACCTCTTTTTTTTCTTAAAAATTCTCTTATCTTAATCCCGAGAATTTTATTAATCCTTGGTTTATGGGAAAAAGCAACAATTCCATTGCGGTTTTGACTTCAAGTAAATCACTCGTCAGCAAACTCAGGAGACTTCTCTCCGGCAAGAGTTCTATTCACTATTTTTCCTCCCCCGATGAATTATTTTCTTCTTCGATAATAAATAATAAAACTTCTTTTATTATTGCGGAATATTCTTCCGGCCGGGATTTCACACGATTTAATAAATTTTATATTAAGAGGAACCTTCCTCCTGTTTTATTTATTGTCGATATCTACAATCATAAAACAATAAATAAAATAACCTCCAATTTAAAATTCAGTTACGCGGTTAATGACGCCTCTTTAAATCAGCAGATTAAAAGATTTCTCGCCGGGTCAGCTAAACCGGCCGCAGAAAAAAAAGATAAAACCCTCAGTTCCGAAAACGAATATCTAGACCTGCTTAATAATTCATTTATTGGAATGTACAGAACCTCACCTGAGGGAAAAATTTTAATGTGCAATAAAGCTGCGCTGCGCATTGTCGGATGCAAATCCCTTAAGGAAGTCCAGAAAATAAATCTTGAAGAAGAAAAGTATGATCCCTTTAAGCTGAGAAGTATCTTTAAAAAGACACTCAGCGAAAAAGGAGAGGTTCTGAATTTTGAAAACCGGTGGCGCACTCCGGGCGGTAAAATGATAATTGTGAGAGAGAATGCCAGAGCCATTAAAGATAAAAAGGGAAATATCATTTATTATGAAGGAACATTTGAAGATATAACTTCCCGGCTTGAAATTGAGAAGGCTCTCTCGGAAAGCGAACGGATATTAAGCCTTGCCATGCAGGGAGCTAATATAGGAGTATGGAATTGGAATATTATTTCGAGTGAAATCTATCTCTCGCAGGAATTTTTACGTATGGCCGGATATTCGTCCGGCGAATTATTACCGACGATAGATAATTTCATAGAACTCTTTCACTCTGAAGACAGGCATATAATTACCCAAAAACTACTTGAGGGGGTTTCGAAAGAACATCCCGATTTTGAAACCGAATTGCGGCTGGTTAACAAGGAGAATAATATCAGGTGGATGCTGACCAAAGGAAAGGTTACCGAATGGAGCGGTGAGATTCCAACAAATATTCTGGCAATTCAGGTTGATATTACCGACAGAAAAAATTCTGAAGAGAAGATTATTGAGAACGAAAACAGATTCAGGGAACTTGCCGAAAATATTGAAGAAATATTCTGGGTGCTGAGCGAGAGAGAAATTCTTTATATAAGTCCCGGATTGGATAAAATCTGGGGAGTGCCTTCAAAGAACAAAAAAATCCTTCCGTTTCTTCTTTATAAAACTGTTCATCCCGAAGACAGGGAGAGGATAAAGCGGGCAATCCGGATAGAAGCTTCTATGGGACCGGGAATTTTTAATGAGGAATTCAGAATAATAAGGCCCGACGGAATTGAAAAATGGCTCTGGGCAAAGACATTTCCGGTTAAAAAGGGAAATGTTACATACAGAGCAGTTGGAATTGCAGAAGATATTACTTCCCGCAAACAGCTCCAGATTGAGCTTGAAAGATTCCGCAATCATCTTCAGCATACGGTAGATTTAAGGACCAGAGAGCTTCTTGGACTAAATCAGAGGCTGATTGACGAAATCGCAAAACAGAAGAGGGCGGAAACAGAAATTGAGAACCAGCTTAAATTTTTCCGCACTTTAATTGAAACTGCCGCCAGCCCGATATTTATAAAAGATGCAAATAAGAAATATCTTGACTGCAACCGCGCATTTGAAGAATATTTCGGCGACAAGAGAGAATCGATTATCGGAAAATCGGACAGCGAACTGCTCCCCCCCGAAATTGCTAAGCGTTTTGAATCCGTAGACGATGCCCTTTTAAAAAATCCGGGAGAACTTACTTTTGAAGGGGCAACCAAACATTCGCCCCCCGACAGAAAGGAATATATGATTACCAAATCGACATACCTGAAATCGGACGGCAGCCCCGGGGGCATTATTGCTTTTGTAACCGACATTACGCAGAGGAAAAAACTTGAACTGAATATTCAAAAAGCATTTAATAAAGAAAAAGAGCTGCTGGAAATTAAATCTAAATTAATTTCTACGGCATCGCACGAATTCCGCACACCTCTTACCACAATCCTTTCCTCTATAGATCTTATTGATGTCTACAGGAAGAGAGATAATCTTGAAAAATATTATAACCATATAGACAAAATTAAGTCTTCAGTAAAGTATATGATTGAACTGCTGAATGATGTGATGGTTATAAACAAGACCGAATCAGGAAAACTCGAATTTGCCCCGGGGGAAACCGACCTTGTAGAGCTTTGCAGGGAAATTATAAATGAAACAAGCCAGGCCTCAACCCGTCAGACAAAAATTAATTTCAGCCATAAAGGAATCAATGATACGGTATATGCCGATAAAAAACTGCTTCGGCTGATTATTTCGAATTTGCTTGGAAACGCGGTAAAATATTCGCACATTGGAGGAGAAGTAAATCTTGATATTTCTCAAAACGGACAAATTCAACTGACCGTCACGGATTCGGGCATCGGAATTCCCCCTGACGAGTTTGCAATGATTTACGAACCTTTTCACAGAGGGGGGAATGTTGACGAAAGAGAAGGTACAGGATTGGGGCTTTCAATAGTGAAAAGATGCGTTGAGCTTCACCAGGGAAAGATCTTCTTCGAAAGCAATCTTAATAAAGGCACCGTTTTCAATGTGCAGATTCCAATAATTAATATCTGAGACATGAAAAAAATCCTTATTATCGAAGATGACCAGTTCATAAGGGAAAATGTTTCCGAAGTTCTCGAACTGAGCGGTTATACAGTCTATTCTGCCGTAAACGGCAAAGAAGGATTCGATTTGGCAATTGAAATTCTCCCCGACCTTATAATCTGCGATATTATGATGCCGGTTATGGATGGATATGAGGTAAGGACAAAGCTTAATGAAAACAAAAAAACAAAAGTAATCCCATTTCTCTTTTTAACCGCAAAAGCTGAATTAAAAGAAATGAGACACGGGATGTCACTCGGTGCGGATGATTACATCACCAAACCGTTCGAAATTAAGGATTTGTTAAAATCAGTCGAGCTCCGGTTCGAGAAAATTGAGGAAATAAGAGAAGCTTTCGGAATTGAGCCTGCCGGTTCCTCCGGTGAAGAGAAAATACTCTTAAGAAACAAATACAAATCCGAATATCTTGACCCGAGAGAGATTATTTATATTAAAGCCTCAGGGGATTACTCAGAAGTACACCGCGCCGACGATGCTACCTTTCTTATTAATAAAGACCTAAATTTTTGGGAAGTCACGCTTCCCGAAAGCGGATTCCTGCACATTCATCAATTATATATCATTAATAAAGAATTTATAGAAGCTCTTGAACCCGAAGAGGAAAACACCTTCTGTCTTAAATTAAAGTCACAAACAAAACCGATTATCCTTAATTCGGATCAGGCATTCAAGATCAGGAATCTTTTTAACTGACCTGCTGCTCGTAAATTCTTCTACTTACGCGCTTATTTCCTTTTTTTACGCATTCATTTCATTTTTATTCCTTACCAATACCTTATTGACGAATTTGCACACAGTTAATTCAACGAGCGCAATGGAAAAGATTTTAGTTATTGAGAACGATAACATACTTAGAGCTAATTTGAAAGAATTGCTTGAGTGCAATAACTATTCAGTTATCGAAGCCGATAAAGGGGAAACCGCTCTTAGAAAAATCAAAAATTCCTCCCCCGACCTGGTTATATCAAATCTTTTCCTTCCGGGTATGGACGGTGTGAAAATACAGAAGAATTTTCTGCAGAGTGAAGATAACTGCCAGACTCCGTTTCTTTTTCTTTCAACCATTAATCCCAACGAATTCTCGCATCATTTGAATTCCAAAGTTGAATCGCTCCTTATTAAGCCTTTTGAAGATAAAGACCTTTTGGAAAGAATTACTTCGATTCTTGAAAGGAAGAAAATTTTCTCAAAGGAAATTGAACACAGCCAGAACAATGCAATGTCAGCCAACGATGAAATTAAAGAGAACTTGAATAAAATAATCTCCATTACTGATTCGCTTACTCTTAAATATGATGAATACACTAAGGAAGAGCTTGTAGGGCTTCTTTCTACAATTAAGTTCTCCGGAATTAAGATTAAAGAAAGCATTAACGATTATTTTATGTCATCCGACATCGAATGCTATAACAACTGCCGTACAAAAAACTCTTTCTCAATCCGTTATGAAAGAGTAAAGGAGTTTTTATTTGAAATTTCAAACAATTACGGCAGAAACAAAGATTTAAATATTAATATTGCCGATAAGACATCTGTAATTCCCCTGAGCTTTTTTGAGTTCACCTTAAAAGAACTCACCAAGACTGCATTCCGTTTTACAAAAAGGGGAACTCCGGTAGAAGTATTTGCCAAAACCCTCAGGGGAAAGTTCTGTTTCGGCATCAAAGATCCAAAAGATATTTTCATTGAAAAACTGAGCCAGAATAATCTACTTGAAATGCAGCCTTTTTCAAAGATAAAAGAGGTTACAAAAAATTTAGGCGGCGAATTTTTCCTGAAAGGAAATAAAATTTATTGCGCTTTCAAAGATTAATTGGAACTTTGATTAACGCGCTATTGTTCTTAATATAAATTGATAAAGTTTAAAACACTCCTCCCCAGCATATTAACCCCTCAATGAGAGCCGGAAGGGTTCCCAGCGCCCGCCGGCTCTCCCTTTTTTAAAGAATCCAATTTATCACAAACCAGCCCCACCATCAAAAGACTTTTCATCCGCGTTAAATCTATAGCAATTTAAATTATACATCGTGTATTATTTCGGATTGTCTATACTCCCCTTCTAACAGCGGATAAAAAAAACGATCAAAAAATTCAAAAAAATCACTTTTTAAAAAAAATTTAAACATTCCTGAATTAATCCCGATAATAGATCAGTTAGGAGATTTTATAAACTGAGGAATAATACTATGAAAAAATATGCATTCGGAATGCTTTTTCTGGTAACGGCATTTTTGGCTTTTTCTTCCCCTGCTAAATTATATGCACAGGATGAATATGCGGCCGTTTGTGAAACCCCTCCGGCTCCAATTGGAGGCGAAGCTGCAATTTATAAGGCCATTGACTATCCCGAAATGGCCAAAAGCGCCAAACTTGAAGGTAAAGTCTACGTTCTCGTTTTAATTAACGAAAGCGGCAGTGTGGACGATGCCAAAGTTATTAAGGGAATTGGACTGGGCTGCGACGAGGCCGCGATAAAGGCAATAAAGAAAGCCAAGTTTTCTCCCGGCAAGAATGGTGGCGCTGCCATTAAGGCAAAACTTACTATGGCAATTAATTTTAAACTAAAGTAAACTAATTTAGCTACTACTTTTAAAGGATTAAGCCGGGGTCTATGATGTCAAGTTTATTGCAGAAACTAAACTTCAAGAATATGAAGTTTGTTGAGAAAATAAGATTCAGTTTTATTGTTATCGGTGTTATTGCCGGTGCAATAATTCTCAATAACTTTATTCAAATTAAAAGTATGGAATCAGCCAAAGATTCCATCTTTGACGAGTATATTAAGCCCAGCCAGGACATTCAGTCTATTAAAGACGGCTTCTCGAATACTCAGTTCATAATGCTCAAGTTTTCCATTGAAGCATTTTCAGACCAGTTCCAGCCGGGATTAAAGGAATACGAAAAAATTAAAAAGAACGTTGATGAAAAGCTGAAAGCCCTTACAGAGGCTGTTGCGGATACGACCATTAAGGCCGAACTTGGCCAGGTAACAAAAATCTGGAGCGATTATAAGAGCGTAGTAGCAGAGGGAATCATCAGCGCCGCTTCGGCAAAAACATACGATATGGCAGCAATTATTGCTACTTCATCGGGAACCGAAGTAGGAACGAAACTTTCGCAGAAATTCGATAAAATAATTGCACAGCTTGACGAAAAAGCCGCTTCCCTAAATGAACAGGTCAATTCCAATGTAAGCTCAGCAATATTATGGATTATTATAGGAATAGTGCTCGAAATTGCCGCTCTTATATTTGTTATCGGGTATCTGGCACCGGCAATTACAAAGCCCCTCATTAAGGCAAAAGAATTTATGGCCGAACTTGCAAGAGGTCACGTCTCTTCCAGAATGTCTATTGACTCCAATGATGAAATAGGGGAATTGGCAAACAATATTAACCGTTTTGCAGACCACCTGAAGACTGAATTCATTCAATCAATGGACCGGCTTTCAGCGGGAGATTTCAATATAACCATTTCAAAATCGGATGAAGGGGATGAAATCACTCCTCCTCTTATCAGAATAGTTGAAACCCTAAAGAAAATTGAATCTGACGTTAAAGAACTGGTCGATGCGGCCGTTGAAGGAAAGCTTCAGAACCGCGGAGATGTTGAAAAATACCAGGGAGGGTTCAAAGATATTGTCGCCGGATTTAATAAAACTCTCGATGCTGTTGTTAAGCCAATTCTTGAAGGTTCGGAAGTACTTGAAGTTATGTCCGCTGGCGATTTAACCGCCCGTGTTCAGGGAAACTACCAGGGAGACCATCAGCTTATTAAAGACAGAATTAACAAGCTCGGCGATTCTCTAAGCAATGTAATACGCGATGTTACAGAGGCTATTGAAGCTACCGCAAGCGCCAGCGCGCAGATCTCTTCGAGCGCAGAGGAAATGGCTAGCGGCGCCCAGGAACAGAGTGCTCAGACAACTGAAATTGCAAGCGCAATTGAACAGGTTACATCTACAATTCTTGAAACCACAAAGAATGCAAATATCGCAGCCGATTCTACTAAGACCGCCGGCGAAATTGCAAAAGAAGGGGGCAAGATTGTTGCAGAAACTGTTGACGGTATTAATAAAATTGCAGATGTTGTTTCCGTTGCGGCCGATACGGTTTCAAGATTGGGCAAGAGCAGCGACCAGATTGGCGAAATTGTACAGGTAATTAACGATATAGCAGACCAGACAAACCTTCTTGCGCTTAATGCCGCAATTGAAGCCGCCCGCGCCGGTGAACAGGGACGCGGATTTGCAGTTGTTGCAGACGAAGTTAGAAAACTGGCAGAAAGAACAACCAAAGCAACCCACGAAATCCGCAATATGATTGTCCAGATTCAGAAAGAAACATTCGGCGCTGTCGAATCGATTAAACTGGGCACGGAACAGGTTAAAGTTGGACGCGAGAAAGCCTTCAAAGCAGGAGATTCCCTTAAAGAAATTATAACCGCTTCGGAAGGGGTAGGCGAAATTGTTAATCAGGTTGCAGTAGCAAGCGAACAGCAGGCTAAGGGTTCTGAACAGATCAGCCGCAACATCGAAATGATCAGCAATATAACCCAGCAGTCGGCTACCGGAATTCAGCAGATTGCCAGAGCCGCAGAAGACCTTAACAGGCTTACAGATAATCTTCAGAATTTAATTAATCAGTTTAAGATAGATAGCGGTTTTTATTTGCATCAAAGCAATTTAGATAGTAAATTAAATTCAAGAAAATTAATGAATTAAAGTTTACACCTCCTCCCCAGCATATTAACCCCTCAAGAGAGCCGGAAGGGTTCCCAGCGCCCGCCGGCTCTCCCTTTTTAAATAATTCCCCCTTTTCAGTCAAATAATTTCCTCTCCTTCACAATTAGGATTTACACGGTTTACTAATGTTTATTTTAATTAGAAGGGCAAAAAAAGAGGCGCTTAAAGCGCCTCAAAGATTTATTTAATTATATCGAATTCCCCGACTTTTATATTCTTCTGAGTCCTTCCCTCAGCAAACGGTTTAGGAGGCATTATCTTCTCGGATGCCGGCTTATTCAATTCAAATGTAATCTGGCTTGATGCCTGCTTATATTCGTCAATCAGCCAGACAACCGCTTTACCTTTCCAGTTTTTTATCTGAGGAGGAAAATTAACTTTTACATTAAATCTGTTTTCCCCTTTATCTACCTTTACCGTAAACCAGCTAACAAGCTCATCCTTGTTCTCCAGTTTTACCGGAACTTCCTTCTCATTAATTAGAACAGTTACTGCAGGTTTTTCCTTCTGGGCGGGAGTCTCATCCGATGGCTGAAGAAGAATTGCGGCGTGAGCGCTCTGCGAAACTTCTGGAAGCGTAAACTGGAATTTAATATCCCCTGTAAAATTATTTGCCTCTGCTTTAATTCCGTACGACGGCTCGGTTTGTTTGAGCATTACTGCCTCTTTTTCAAAGTCGGCCGTTAAAACTTTTTTACCGCTGATTGAAATTGATTTGACCGATTCGGGATTTAATATTCTTGTCTCGGGGGATACATTATAAAGATTAAGCCAGAGGTTGCCCCCTTTCATATAAGTATCGAATCCGGCTCCGGCCACGAGTGGAATATCTGTATCCGTAACGGGATAAATTTCATAAACCGCTGTTTCAAATCCCTCAAGTTCAAGATCAATTTGATCCCCTGTTTTATACAATCGCGGGTAAATCCATCTGTTCGGATAAATCTTTTCAACTACAAGCTGCACTGCTCTCTGGTCCAGTCCCATTGCCGGGCTTAGTTCGGCGCGCAGTTTGTTCGGATTTATATAAGGATTTCTGGCGGCAATAACACCCCGGCTTCCGCTAAAATGCACATAGCCGTAGGTCTCCCTTTTCCGGGGGTCTCCGCCAATCATTTCTCCCTGCTGCAGAATTGAAAAGCGGTCCTTTGCCCAGCTTAAAGATTTAGACATTGCGCTCCACTCGGCGTCTGTAAGAAGGTCGGGAGAAATGTATAATTCATACATTGAAACTCCCCGCGCAAAATAGAGCATTGCTTCGTTTGTGAATTTATCCAGAGGCTCATTCTCGCCCCCAAGTTTTTCAAGATTTCCCTTTATTATGCCGTGAGTCATCAGGTTGGCAATTGGAAACCAGAGGTCTTTAATCTTAAAATCTTCATAAAGCACAAAATCGCGGTATGTAATTGCAGCATCGCGGGCGCTTATAGATGGGACGTCTGCATATCCGTAATCCCCTCCGTCCATCCAAATCTGGTTGGCATATTTAACCCACCAGGGACTTAACCAGGTACCTGAAGTAATGTTTAAATATGTGTTCGGATTTATACTTCTGACTGCATTGCATTTATCAATAACCGATTCCATTACAGCCCTTCTGGAATAAATTCCCACCGGGTGGCCGTGGTCCGGCTCGCTGCACGAAAACTGAATTCCATCCCATTTAAAGTATCCAACGCCGTCTCTTGTAAAATCGGTTACTCTCTTGCGGAATATTGAAGAATAATTATTTCCCGCAAGGCAGAGCATTGCATAATCCCTTCCTTTGCCTACAACTTCATATCCGTGGTCCTTCATCCAGTTAATTCTGTCCAGTCTGGCGCTGTATCCGCCTGTGGGGCCGAACCAGATTCCAAGCTCAGTACCTGTCTTTTTCAATTCATCGGCAATCGGTTTAATTCCATTAGGAAACTGCTCTTTCTTCATTACCCAGTCGCTTTTATAAACATCCCATCCGTCATCAAGAACAAACGCATCAAGTTTTATATTATTCTTTTCAATCATGTTCTTTCGAATCAGGTCAATAATGCGGAGAATATTTTTTTCGTTCATAACCGCATTTTCAGGGGTAGGTATTCTCGAGGGATAATCAACAGCCCGCAAATCGTACCAGCTGTTATACAGTGTATAAGGTTTAACCGGCGCAACACGGATGCTTTCTACATACTTCATGAACCAGTACTTAACATAGCTGTTTGGAGTAAGGGCAATAACAGCCCATTCGCTTTCAATCCACGGCGCGTCTATTTTCATTCCCATTTCCTGTCCGCATCTTACGGCAAGATTTCCCTTATCGAACTTTGTACTATTTTCCGAAGCGGGATATTCAAGCCCGAAGAATGCTCCCCCCTGCCCCACATTGAAAACCACAGGCTGTCCGAATCCCCCCGGTTTTGAATTAATAAGGCTTCCGTAAATCCCTGCATCTATTGGAGCAATCTGGCGCAGGAAATGAATTCCCTGCATAGAATCGCATATGGCAATTTTCTTGCGGATGCAGAAATCATTTGGCGATAGCTTATAACTAAGCTTAACCCTGAATGGGGAAGACACAGCCTTAAAATAAATATTTATCTGCCTGGCTCCTCCCCCGGCTTCAACTATATCATATTTCTGAAACTGAAAATCTTTTTTGCTAATCCTTATAGCATTATCGGCATTATTGTCTTTATCTGCCGGCCGCCAGTCGGTATACATTATATCAAAAGAAAAATTACCGTCAGTCTCTATAAGAGCGGGGCTGGCGTAATTCCTTTCTGTCCATTCCCTCTTTGACATAATCTTGTCCGAGATGAAAGTCTCGTTATCGAACAGAATATTGAATTCAATCTGGTCATTCGAAATGACAATTGTCTTTTTGAGGCCAAGCTTGTTTTCTGCCGTTATAACCCGCTGCCCCGAAATTGTCCCCGTGAAAATAACAATTGCGGCAAAGGCAGTTAAAAATATTTTTATGGTGTTTTTGTTCTTCATAATAAACTCTTGCTGATATATTAAATTAGTTTAAGTCCGAGAATTCTTTTTCGAGCCACAGTTTAACCTTTTCAAGGTCTGCTTTTCCGGTTAAATCGGGCACGTGTTCCTTTAGAGGATAAGCTTTAAGAGATTTAGGGAAATCGTCAATCATCATTTTGATTGCTGTAGGCAGTTCCTTTTCGTTCCTAACGGGATGCAATGGGCACTTTTCGAGATAAGGATAAATCATATCGTAAGTAAGCCTGAAAATATTCATGCTGACCCCAACAAATCCATCCGGGCTCTTAACCGACTCTATTGCCGCATGATCCGGCTTTTCAATTATGTTCTGCAGAAAGCTTTCTTCATCCTTAAGAGTTACTGCAAAACCTTCAATGCGGGTTTTTTCAAACTCAAACCCATCCCTGTCGTAATCTATTAGAGCATTCGGATATTCCGTATTGAGCATTATTGAAAGGGCATTCTGAGAATATAGATTGTCGCTGTTTACAACTGTAAATTTTTTCCCGCTCCAATCTTTTACCCCGTTCAGTCCGTGGTACAAAGCGTCTGCCGTTCCTAGAGGCTTTTCCCTTCCATCCGGAATCGGCTGAACTGCGAATTTAAATTTCATTCCGCCGAAAAACTCCTTCCCTTTACCGTTTGAGTAGTATTCACGGATTGAATTGTCATTCTGTCCAATAATAATCATTACATTTTCATATCCAACCTTATAGGCATTGAAAAGGAGATAATCCATAAAGGGGCGGTAGTTTGACCCGACTCCAATCATAGCCTTCGATTTTGAATCGGCCTCGCTTATCAGCCTTTCATCAATTCCCGAAAGGTTGTCAGCCTGTTTTTTCATCCGCGAAGAAACACCGCCGGCAAGTATTACTAAATTTTTATCCACCTATTCCACCCCCGTTCCATCCGAAATTTTAACCATATAAGCATCGGATATTTTATTAATCGCATCAAATACCTTTTCTGTATTTTCGGGTGCATAGGCAAACATGCATCCGCCCCCTCCCGAGCCGTTTATCTTTGCCCCGTATGCTCCGGCATCGAGTGCTGCTTTAATCATATCGTCAATTTTATCGGTTGATATTCTGCAGATACCGCTTAGAATTGTGTGATGTTCATTCATCAGCAGGCCGACTTTCTTTCTGTCAATAACCGGAGAAGTAAGCTCCCTGTAGGCTTCTCTCAGAATGTCTCTGTTGCGTACGGTTCCCTTAATTAATGAGTATCCGTCTTCGTCAAGAAGAGAAATATATTTATCCATCTCATCATATTTAACAGTCTGCAGCGAAAAGGAGGAGTCTTCTTTCTTAAGTTTATCAACAATCTCCAGGACTCCGAACTTAACTCTTTTAAGAATTCCCTTAGTATCCTTTGGCTGTTTTGAATTGCCAAGCACAAAGGAACCCAGGTCAGCATTAATGGCTTCAAGTTTTATTTCCGGAACGCTTTCAAGATATATTATATTTCCGACCGCGGTGGAATAATGGTCCATCATTCCTCCCGGTTCATTGAATTCAAGAACTTCTGCCTGATGGGCAAGCCTTGCAATCTCGCGGCTGTCAAGAACCTTTCCCTGATCGCTCATTCTTGTAAGAAAATTTATCCAGGATACAATTAACGCTGATGAGCTTGATGTACCTGCATTGATCGGGATATTTCCTCTAACAGTCCCATTTAGTCCTTTTGAAAAAGTAAAGCCCTGCTTCTGAACAACATTGAATGAGCTTTTAAAATAATCCCTCTCTTCGGTATACTCAACTTTAGTATCGATCCGGAAGAATTCCTCTTTACCTATATCGGGAAGGCTGATTCTAACAGATAATTCATCCTGCTTTTCCCCTTCAATTCCTATTTTCACAGAAATAGCAGCAGCAATTATAGGAAGCCCCAGATAGTCCTGATGTTCTCCGAACAGGCACACCCTTCCCGGAGTTAAAACTTTTAGCTTTTCACTCATAATACGTCCCGCGCAATAGTTTATTTGGACCCGATAATTATTATACATCTTCGAAGAGCGGAATGTTTAAAACTCCGCAGAAATATTAAAGAAAATTTAACCATATCCGTCAAACTTTCAAAGGATATAATTTGAGCGTAATCTATTGGAATTTAAACGATGTCGAGATTTTTGATGAAAAAATTTTAATGTAATTGTTTTTTTAAAAATTAAATAGGATTTTTTTGCGTTCATTTTCAACATTAGTTTATCCTTCCATAAATGGAGATAATTTATGAAGCAACAGCTTTTTGCCAAAAAGCCGCTTAGCTTGCTGCAACAGGAAATGACGGGGGAGAACAAGCTGAAGCGGGTTCTTGGCCCTGTTTCATTAACCAGTTTAGGCATCGGAGCGATTATCGGCGCCGGAATATTTGTGCTTACGGGTTCAACCGCAGCACTCTATTCCGGGCCCGCTATCGTTATATCATTTATAATATCAGGACTTGCGTGCGCGTTTGCAGGCTTATGCTATGCAGAATTTGCAGCAATGATTCCTATATCAGGAAGCGCATATGCATATGCATATGCTACATTGGGAGAGTTCCTCGCATGGGTAATTGGATGGGACTTGATAATCGAGTATTTGTTTGCCGCGTCAACTGTATCTGTTGGGTGGTCTGGTTATATGCTGAGTTTCCTGAGGGACTGGGGAATAAATATTCCGGCACAGTTCACTGCGGCTACAGGTACAATTTTATACGACCTGCCAAATATGGGGTGGAAAGAATTAACTCCCCAGCTTACAAAAGAATTAGCACAGAGCGGTGTAATAATTGATTCATTACCGCACGTTACCGCACTATTCAATCTTCCCGCAATGTTTATTATTGCGGTGCTTACTCTCGTTCTAATTAGAGGCATAAGGGAATCCTCAACATTCAACAATATAATGGTTGTTGTTAAGGTTTCCATAGTTTTAATCTTTATAGTATTTGGTTTTATGTATGTTAAAGCAGGCAACTGGACTCCTTTTATTCCTGAAAACACAGGGGAGTTCGGACACTTCGGATGGAGCGGTATTCTCCGGGGCGCGGGGGTAATCTTCTTTGCCTACATCGGTTTCGATGCCGTTTCTACTGCTGCGCAGGAAGCTAAGAATCCTCAGAAGGATATGCCGATCGGTATTCTCGGCTCACTTACCGTATCAACAGTTTTGTACATTCTTGTAGCAATTGTTTTAACGGGAATTGTAAGCTACACCGAATTAAATGTTGCCGATCCCGTTGCCGTTGGCGTTGACAGAATGGGAGAAGGAATGATCTGGCTGAGACCGATTATTAAAATTGCCGCTATTGCAGGACTTACCTCGGTAATTCTGGTTATGCTGTTAGGACAGCCAAGAATATTTTACTCTATGTCTAAAGACGGGCTTCTTCCTCCAATGTTTTCAAGAGTCCACAGCAAATATCAGACTCCCTATTTAAGCCAGCTCTTAACCGGCGCGGTTGCTATTGTTTTAGCGGGCGTTCTTCCAATTTCAATACTCGGAGAACTGGTTTCTATTGGTACTCTTCTCGCATTCGTAATTGTATCTATGAGCGTGCTTGTATTAAGAAGGACTCATCCCGAATTACCACGCCCATTCAAGACCCCGTTTATGCCCTGGGTTCCTATTTTGGGCACTATTGTATGTTTAGCCCAAATGCTGGCTCTCCCCTGGGATACCTGGCTCCGGCTTATTATCTGGATGGCCATAGGGCTTGCAATCTATTTCTTCTACGGAAGGCATAGAAGCGTGGTCCATAAATATCTGGAAGCAAACAAAAAATAGTTTTCCGAAGGGGGCATAAGCCCCCTTCGTTTTTCATACCCTAACCGTTTCCCCTGAAAGGATAAATTCTATATATTATATAATAGTGTTTATTTAATTGTGTCCGGGAAACAGGGCCAATTCGCAATTGTTAAATTCCTTTAGAAATTTATTAGCAGGAGTGTTTGTATGCAGGTATCTAGCAACCGTGAACAATGGGGAAGCAAATTAGGATTTATTCTGGCCGCGGCCGGATCGGCAGTAGGACTGGGAAATATCTGGCGCTTTCCATATCTGGCAGGGGAAAACGGAGGTGCTGCGTTTATTTTTGTTTATCTTATTTGCGTTTTTGCTATTGGCATACCAGTACTGATTGCAGAAATATTAATTGGAAGAAGTACACAAAAAGATCCCGTCGCGGCATTTAAGACTCTTTCAAAATCAAAGCTTTGGCCAATGGTTGGAGCAATGGGTATACTTGCCGGCTTTGTAATTTTTACCTTCTACAGTGTTGTTGCAGGCTGGTCGCTTGGATATGTATATGAAGCCATAACCGGTAACTTTCTTAATTATGTAAGCCCGTCATCGGCCGGAAGCCATTTCAGCGATTTGACAAGCAGTATATCCTGGACGGTTGGCCTGCATGCCGCATTTATTATTCTTACAATGGCTGTGGTTTATTTCGGAATCCAGAAGGGCATTGAAAGAGGGAGCAAGATTATGATGCCGGCACTCTTTCTTTTTCTTATTATAGCTATGGTTCAGGGGCTTACTCTCGATGGAGCTTCTGCCGGGCTAAATTATCTGTTTAATCCCGATTTCAGCAAGATTACCACAAAGGTTGTTCTGGCTGCACTTGGACAGGCATTTTTCTCTCTGAGCCTCGGTATGGGAGCTATGCTTACCTACGGAAGCTACCTTTCAAAGAAAGACAATATTCCCTCTTCAGCTACCTGGATAGCTCTGCTAGATACATCTGTTGCCATAATTGCCGGCGTTGCCATTTTTACAGCTGTATTTTCAACCGGACAAAGTCCGGCCGAAGGCCCCAGCCTTATCTTCAGGGCATTACCGGCGGTACTCACCCAAATTCCCGGTGGATATATATTTTCTATTCTTTTCTTCATTGCTCTTGCATTAGCGGCTTTAACATCAACTGTATCACTCCTGGAAGTTGTAATAACCTATTTTATAGGTTCAAAAGGATGGCCCCGTAAAAAGGCAGTAATTGTGTTTGGATTAATTGCATTAGTAATTGGAATACCAAGCGCACTTTCAACCAACGCAATGGCAAATGCAACTCTGTTCGGCAAGACATTTTTCGGCTTAACCGAATTTATTGCTTCGAATCTAATGCTTCCGATAGGAGGATTTTTTATTTCCATTTTTGCAGCATGGTTCTGGGATTTCTCCGTGGTAAAAAGAGATGTAACGGAAGGAGCCGAATCGCTGTTCGGCAGATTCCCCTGGATGCTTTCAGGCTGGCGCTTTATTATCCGATATGTTGCGCCTATACTTATCCTCATTGTATTCCTTAGTTCATTGGGAATTATTTAATGTTTTACCGTAATTATATAATAATCAACTATAATCAAAACTAATATTTCACAGGGGAAAAATTATGCAGTCATTTCTGGATAATTTAACATCTTCACTAAACACGTTCTCCTCATTCATCTGGGATTACATGTTGTATATTTTGCTGGTAATCGGATTGTGGCTTACAATCAGAACCGGCTTCGTTCAATTCGCCAAATTCGGACAGGCAATTAAACTGGTATTTGGAGGATTTATTTCAGGATTGAAGAATCTTACCGGCAGAAAAAAAGAGGAGAAAAAAACCGAAGGAGACGTATCGGCATTAACGGCTCTTGCTACCGCATTGGCCTCTACAGTCGGCAATGGTAATATCGGAGGCGTTGCCACCGCACTTGTAATGGGAGGTCCGGGAGCAATATTCTGGATGTGGGTTTGCGGCTTTGTTGGAATGGCAACCAAATATGCCGAAGCTCTTCTTGCAGTTCATTACAGAGAGAAATATGCAGACGGCAAGATTGCAGGCGGCCCGATGTACTACATTATAAACGGATTTAAGAATAAAAAATTCGCGCGGATTCTTGCAGCGGTTTTTGCTGCCGGCGGTGTTCTTGCTACATTATTCGGAACCGGATTGATGATGCAGTCAAACCAGATGACTCTTGCATTGAGAACCCAGCTGGGGCTTGGTGAAATTATGGGAGTTTCCCCCCAGGTATATATTGGTATTGCTATTACTCTTCTTACAGGAATGGTAATTATAGGGGGTATTAAAAGAATCGGAAGCGTAGCAGACAAAATTGTTCCCACTATGATTATTGTATTCCTCGGATCGGGAATTATAATAATTGCCATGAATATTCAGCATCTGCCGGAAGCTTTCGGATTAATTTTCAGTTCCGCATTCAGCCCTAGCGCCGCTATGGGAGGGTTTGCAGGAGCAGCAGTTAAAATGGCTATGCAGATGGGATTCAGAAGAGGACTTCTTTCGAACGAGGCCGGTCTCGGAAGCGCCCCAATTGCACACGCCGCTGCTCAGACCCCTTCCCCGGTACACCAGGGTTTAATTGGTACAATGGAAGTTTTTATAGATACTATTCTTGTATGTTCAATGACCGCGCTCATTAACCTTACATCCGGAATCTGGACTACCGGAGTAAACGGTACAGAAATGACTGCTCTTGCATTCAGCCATAATATAGGATTTACCGGCGGACTGATTGTTGCATTCTCCTCCTTCCTCTTCGGTTATTCAACACTTTTAGGATGGTATTACTATGGAGAACAGTGCCTCAGATACTTATTTAAAGATTCTTTAACACTTCCCTACAAAATTATTTATGTCGTTCTTGTATTTGTAGGTTCTGTTGTGTCTATTGATATTGTATTTATAGTCGGCGATATTGCCAACGCATTTATGGCGCTCCCGAACATCATAGCCTTATTTGTATTAAGCGGGATGGTGGCTAAGATAACAAAAGAATTCTTTGAAAAATATAAAACCATCGAGGGCTTTGATTCGGCTCAAAAGGCTAAATAAACAGTCCTATATAATTTAAATTTATATTTTTTAAGGGGAATCTTTCAGATTCCCTTTTTTAATATTCCCTACAAATAACCTCTTTATTTTCTCTCAAAACAAATATTTTACTATATTTATTATTAAAATTTCATTAAGAAATTTTAATGCGGCTGCTGAAATTCTACTAAGCCTGCGCTCGGAAATCTTCATTTATTTAGAAAAAATACAAGGAGTGTGTAATGCAGGAATTTTTAGACAAACTTACCATCGTACTTACCGATTTTTCCTCCTTTATCTGGGATTATATGCTTTATGTTCTATTGGCTATTGGACTCGTACTTACTTTCAGAACCGGATTTATTCAGTTCCTCAAATTCGGAGAAGGGCTAAAACTTGTATTCGGCGGATTCTTTTCGGGAATTGGAAACCTGTTTAAGGGTAAAAAAGCAGAAAAGAAAGGAGACGGAGATGTTTCCCCTTTAACTGCTCTTGCCACTGCTTTGGCCTCTACAGTCGGCAATGGTAATATCGGCGGTGTTGCTACCGCACTTGTAATGGGAGGTCCTGGCGCAATTTTCTGGATGTGGGTATGCGGATTTGTAGGCATGGCAACCAAATATGCCGAAGCTCTTCTTGCTGTTCATTTTAGAGAAAAATACGCCGATGGAAAGATTGCCGGCGGTCCGATGTACTACATAATGAACGGATTTACAAACAAAAGTTTCGCCAAAATTCTCGCATATGTTTTTGCTGTAGGGGGAGTTCTGGCAACTTTGTTCGGCACCGGACTTATGATGCAGTCTAACCAGATGACTCTTGCATTAAGAACACAGCTTGGTTTGGGAGAATTTTTAGGCATAACACCGCAGGTTTATATTGGAGTAATAATTACCCTTCTTACTGGAATGGTAATTATCGGCGGAATTAAAAGAATTGGTAGCGTAGCAGATAAAATTGTGCCTACTATGATTATTGTATTTCTCGGCTCCGGGATTACCATAATCATTATGAATATTCAGCATCTTCCCGAAGCATTCGGGCTCATATTCAGTTCTGCATTCAGCCCAAGCGCAGCTCTGGGGGGTTTTGCCGGAGCATCAGTAAAGATGGCTATGCAGATGGGTTTCAGGAGAGGGCTTCTTTCTAACGAGGCCGGCCTTGGAAGCGCCCCAATTGCACACGCCGCAGCTCAAACCCCATCTCCCGTACATCAGGGTTTAATTGGCACAATGGAAGTATTTATTGATACTATTCTTGTCTGCACCATGACGGCTCTAATTAATCTTTCATCCGGAATCTGGACCACCGGAGTAAACGGAACCGAAATGACAGCGCTTGCATTCAGCCACAACATCGGATTTGCAGGGGGATTGATTGTCGCGTTCTCTTCTTTCCTCTTCGGCTATTCGACACTTTTGGGATGGTATTATTATGGAGAGCAATGTTTCAGGTATTTGTTCAAAAATGCGACTACTCTTCCATACAAAATTGTTTATGTTACTCTGGTCTTTGTCGGCGCAATTGTATCTATAGACATTGTATTTATTGTCGGGGATATAGCCAATGCATTTATGGCTCTTCCAAACATTATTGCCTTGTTCGTATTAAGCGGAGTGGTTGCGAAAATTACAAAGGAATTCTTTACAAAATACAAATCGCTGGCAGAATTTGAACTGGCAAACAAGAAATAAATTTCGAGTTGTTTTATAATAATAGAAAAGGGAGTCTGCGGCTCCCTTTTTTTTATTAGCATTTATTAACTTTATTTTTTTCTGTGTCTCAGAAACTCTACAACCGCGGGAATAACCGATATTATGATTATGGCAACAATAACTATTGAAAAATTATTCTTTACAAAGGGGAGATTCCCGAAGAAGTATCCCCCGAATACGAAAATCCCCACCCAAATTATACCGCCGATAATATTGTAGGCAATAAACTTTCCGTATGTCATGCTTCCAATTCCCGCTACAAAAGGGGCAAATGTTCTTATAATTGGAATAAAGCGGGCAATAATTATTGTCTTTCCCCCGTGTTTTTCATAAAAAGCGTGAGTTCTGTCAAGATGTTCTTTCTTAAGAAATTTTATCTTGTTCTTTTCGAATATCTTCGGCCCCACATACTTGCCGAATGCGTAATTTACACTATCCCCTATTATTGCCGCAACGCTTAAAAGAAGAAAAAGAATGAACGGGTCAAGTGAACCCGAGGCCGCGAATGTACCGGCTGCAAAGAGAAGAGAATCCCCCGGCAGGAACGGTGTTACAACCAACCCTGTCTCGGCAAAAATTATTAAAAATAGAATTAGATATGTAAATGTCCCGTATTGCAGTATTATTTCATTCAGATGCTTATCTAGGTGAAGGAAAAGATCAATTAGGTCTTTAATAGTTTCCAAAAATTCTCCGCTGAAGATTTTATAATTGAATATCTAAAAATAGAAAAAAATGTTCAAAGGGGGATAAAAAAAGGGGGCAAGCCCCCCTTCTTTAAATTTCTTTATTCCTTTTTCTTCACGGGTATGAAGACCGAAAGAAGAATTGTTATTAGAAGTATTGAACCGATAACAATAAGGGAAACGGAAATAGGGAATTTGCCTCCCCATAGTTCATTAAGCCATGCCATCTTAAGGCCAACGAACAATAGAATAACCCCCAAACCGTATTTAAGGAAGCGGAATTTGTGGATAATTCCTGCAAGCATAAAGAACATTGCCCTCAAACCGAGTATTGCAAAGATGTTTGATGTAAATACTATTAGAGGCTCTTTAGTAACGGCAAAAATTGCAGGTACCGAATCAACTGCGAATATAATGTCGGATAATTCGATAAAAACCAAGGCTACGAGAAGCGGGGTTCCGTAAACTATTCCGTTTTTACGGAGAAGGAATTTGTCCCCTTCAAGCGTTGGAGTAACGGGGAGAATCTTTCGCAGAAGTTTAATCAGAGGGTTCTTCTCCGGATCAATCTGTTTTTCGGGGGCAAAAAGAATTTTCAACCCTGTAAGCATTAGTAATATACCGAAGATAATAACAACCAGATGATATTCCATTAGTATTGAGCCGAGGGAAATAAAAATAATCCTGAAAATAAGCGCCCCCAAAATTCCATAAAAAAGCACCCGGTGCTGATACTTTGCCGGAATAGCGAAGAATGAGAATACAACTACGAATACAAAAATATTATCGACTGAAAGGGATTTCTCAATAATATAACCGGTCAGGAATTCGAGCCCCATCTGCTTTGCCATTGTCTGCGGGTTAAATCCGGGCAGAGACATTAAAGCTTCGTTTGTAGTAAATTTCCATTCGGCATAAAAATAAAAGAGTACGTTGAAAATAAGCGCCAGGGAAACCCATACAATAGACCAGGTAAGAGCTTCCTTAAAGCTCACTTCGTGTGCCGTGCGGTGGAATACTCCAAGATCGAGAGCAAGCATTAAAAGTACAAAAAGGGTAAATCCCGCATAAAAACCCCAGTACTCAGCAAAAGGAAATAGTATCATATAACTCCGTTTTTATTTAAATATTAAATGCCAAAATAAGCAAAACAGTTCCAAATCCAAGTGGAATTCGAAAGCCGAATAAACAGAGTCCGCCGTCCGAATTAACTAAATTTAATCAAAAAAGAGGGTCTTGTATAGGATTTATAACATTAGATTATTATTTTCACAAGGATAAATAAGATATGAACCCTTTCCGGTAAAGTTCCGGAGAAATCAAAATGAATCATAAATCTACTAACTCTAATAATTTAGATTTATATGTTGCATCTCAAATTTGGAAATTTTAGATTGCAGCCCGTTTAAGACTACTATTTTAATTTAATTAAACTATATATGAATAAATTGGAGAATGCCAATGGTTGAAAATCTATTCTGGATTGTACCAATAGGTTCTGTAATTGCCTTGTTCTTTGCTTACTATTTCTTTAAGCAGATGATGGGACAGGATGAAGGAACCGAAAGAATGAAGGCTATTGCTCTTTATGTTAGACAGGGAGCTATGGCTTATTTGAAACAGCAGTATAAAGTGGTAGGACTCTTTTTCCTGGGACTTACAACAGTATTTGCTATTATGGCTTATGGATTTAATTATCAGAATCCATGGGTTCCTTTTGCCTTTTTAACAGGCGGTTTCTTTTCGGGGCTCGCCGGTTTCTTCGGAATGAAGACAGCAACATATGCATCGGCAAGAACTGCAAAGGCGGCTCAGAATTCGCTTAATGCCGGTCTGCGTATTGCATTCCGCAGCGGCGCGGTAATGGGACTTGTAGTTGTCGGTCTCGGCCTTTTGGATATTTCATTATGGTTCATTGTCCTCAGATATTTTTACCCGGTCTCATTAACAGACGGCCATAACCTCGCTATTATTACAACAACAATGCTTACATTCGGAATGGGCGCCTCTACACAGGCTCTTTTTGCAAGAGTGGGGGGCGGTATTTTTACAAAAGCTGCCGACGTAGGCGCAGACCTTGTAGGTAAAGTTGAAGCAGGAATCCCGGAAGACGATCCGAGGAACCCGGCTACAATTGCAGATAACGTTGGAGATAACGTTGGCGACGTTGCCGGAATGGGCGCCGACCTTTATGAATCATACTGCGGTTCTATTCTTGCCACTGCCGCTCTTGGCGCCGCGGCGTTTATGAACGACCCTTCTCTGCAGTTCAAAGCCGTTATTGCTCCAATGTTAATTGCCGCAATCGGCATTGTACTTTCGATTGTCGGCATCTTTATGGTTAAGACAAAAGAAGATGCAACCCAGAAAGATCTACTCGCATCTCTTTCACGCGGAATAAACATAAGCTCAGTTTTAATTATTATTTTCTCTTATATAATTGTAACACTTCTCGATCTTAAGAACGCTGTGGGTATTTGGGGCGCCATTGTTACCGGCCTTATAGTAGGTATAATAATTGGTAAAGCCACAGAGTATTACACATCACATTCGCATAAGCCGACACAGAGAATTGCAGACAATGCTACAACCGGCCCGGCTACGGTTATTATAGCAGGCATCGGCACCGGTATGATCTCTACCGCGATTCCTGTAATTTCAATCGGCGTTGGAATTATTCTTGCTTATTTATTTGCCGCAAACTTCAACATGTCCGATGCTGCAATGGGGCTTTACGGAATTGGTATTGCAGCAGTTGGTATGCTCTCGACCCTGGGTATTACTCTTGCAACCGACGCATACGGTCCGATTGCAGATAACGCCGGCGGCAATGCCGAAATGAGCCAACTCGGTCCGGAAGTTAGAAAACGCACAGACGCTCTCGATTCTCTGGGCAATACAACAGCAGCAACCGGAAAGGGTTTCGCTATCGGCTCGGCTGCTTTAACGGCTCTTGCGCTTCTTGCATCCTATATCGAAGAAATTAAAATCGCACTTCTGCGTGTCGGTCAGACAGTATTAACATTCACAGACGGACGCGAAATAAAAATTCAAGAGGCTTCTCTAGCCGACTTTATGAACTATTACGATATCAACCTTATGAATCCAAAAGTTTTAATAGGTGTATTCATCGGCTCAATGATGTCATTCCTATTCTGCGGTCTTACAATGAACGCAGTCGGACGCGCAGCGGCTAAGATGGTTGATGAAGTAAGAAGACAGTTCCGCGAAATTCCGGGAATACTTACCGGAAATGCAGAACCTGAATATGCAAAATGCGTTGCTATCTCAACTAAGGGGGCTCAGCGCGAAATGGTTCTTCCTTCAATGCTGGCAATTATTATTCCTGTGTTAACAGGAGTAATATTCGGCGTAAGCGGCGTAATGGGACTCTTAGTAGGCGGTCTCGGATCCGGTTTCGTTTTAGCTGTATTTATGGCTAACTCGGGGGGCGCATGGGATAATGCCAAGAAATATATTGAAGAAGGCCATCACGGCGGTAAAGGTTCGGATGCTCATAAAGCCGGCGTTATTGGCGATACAGTAGGCGATCCTTTCAAAGACACGTCGGGACCAAGCTTAAATATTCTCATTAAATTAATGAGCATGGTTTCTATCGTAATGGCAGGACTTACAATCGCATTCAGTGTTTTATAAGTAAACTGTTTTTAATGAAGAAGGCCGTCAAACACTGACGGCCTTTTTTATTTTAAATCGATTTCCCAAAATCAGGCTTAATAGAAAAATATACTAACATTGCCGCTTTCGAGTCTTTTTGACAGCCATGTTTTTATTTTCTCTCTGTCGTTACCGTTAAGTTTTCTGCCGTCGTTAATAATTACTATATCCGACGCAGTCTCCTTCTCCGATTCATATTCTTTTCCCCTGTTAACCGAAATTGATTTCACTGCAGGATAAAGGGCTTTCATTTCTCCAAGAATCTGTTTAGAAAGGGTTTCATTAAGGCGGTAAGACTCTGCATCCGCTCTTAGCCCTGTTATCAATGCATCCTTTTCCTGAATTGTCCTGGTAAGCTGAACTATCCTTGCCGATTCTTTATCCTTTTCGGAAAGAGACAGCCCCTGTTTAACCTCAAGCTTTGCGTTATCGAGTCCGAATATGTGGAGTTTTTCTTTCATAGAGGCAATCTGTTCCGGAGAAATATCCTTTCCGCCGAATATGAGAGTTATTGTTTCTTTCCTCGGATCAATAATCTTGTTTAGCTGGTAACTCCCTTCGAAAGTAAGATAAGCTTCGGCAAATCTCCCAGCCTTGGTTACAAACCTGTTCTCCTGAATCATTAGATAGCCGGAATAAATGCTGGGAGCCAGAGTAATAATTATTACGGCGAAAATAATTCTTCTGTTTTTTCTTTCTTTGGCACTGTCGGGAAGATGCTTTACGGGGAATTTTAGAATACGGGTTGTTATGAGAGTTGCCAGCCCTATAAATACAGCATTAATCGTAAAAAGGTATAAAGCTCCGAAAATAAAACCCGGTTTCATCGAGGCGATACCGTAACCGGCGGTACATAGCGGGGGCATTAATGCCGTTGCAATAGCAGCGCCCGCAATTACATTCCCCTTGTTGCGGCTCGAAGTTGCTACTATTGCGGCCATTCCTCCCATGAATGCAATCAGTACGTCGTAAATTGTAGGTGTTGTCCTTGCCAGCAGCTCCGAATATGCATCGCTTAACGGAGATATGGAAAAATAAATTGTGGACGTTATGAGTCCCGCTAAGACTGCATATGCAAAATTGCGGGCCGACTTCTTAAGGAGAGGAAGATCATTAATTGCCACCGATAAACCTATTCCCATTATCGGTCCCATCAGCGGCGAAATAAGCATGGCGCCAATTATAACGGCGGTTGAGTTCAAATTAAGTCCTAGCGAAGCCACAAATATTGCAAAAACTAAAACCCATAAATTCGTGCCCCTGAACTCAACTCCCTTCTCTATTGTTCCAATAACGGTTTCATAATCCTCTTTTTCGTCGTGAAACCTAATTACATCCAGAATTTTCTCAATCATAGAGACTCCCTTTTCGTAACTGAGATTTAATACAGCTTCAATCTATTTCATAAAGAACAATTTTGCAACAAAAATGCTCTGTAAAACAAATAGGCTTCATTCCATTATTTTATTATCTTTATATAATTATTCATGAAAATTCTTAGTATGAAAGCATTCCCAAGCATATTCAACGATGTAATAGGACCGGTTATGAGAGGTCCTTCGAGCTCCCACTGTGCGGCCGCGCTCCGTATCGGCAGAATTGCCCGCGACCTGATGAAAAATGAGATTTCCGGAATACGTCTTAAATTTGATACTATGGGCTCTCTTGCTTCAACCCATAAATCGCAGGGTTCCGATATGGGACTTCTGAGCGGTCTGCTCGGATTTAACCCGGCCGACGAAGAGCTTCTGAACTATGAAAAAAATTTTGAAGCATCAGGAATTAAACTGACAGTTGAATATGCAGAGCTTAATCTGCCCCATCCAAACACTTACGAAATATATCTGGAGAATGGCAGAACCAGCCATACAATTACTGCTTTATCCACAGGGGGCGGAATTATTGAAATTATCGGATTGGACGGAGCGCGTGTTTCAATTGCCGGGGATTTTTATGAGACTCTGATTTTCGGTAATACATCTTCTGATATTGCAGATAAACTTTACAATGAACTGAAACCTGATTTTATTTCGGTAATCAATGGAGACAAATGCTTCATTGAAATCAAGACATCCATTCCAATCAAATCCTCTTCCTTAAATGCGATCTGTCAAAGCGCGGACATATCAGAAATTGTACAGCTTAACCCTGTACTTCCGGTCCTTTCTTCCAATCCCGTCGCCGTTCCATTTACATCCGCCGGTGAAATGGCCGAATATAACAGGGAGAAACATCTTGAATTATGGGAACTCGCTCTCGAGTATGAAGCGATGAGGGGAGGAATGACTAAAGAAGATGTCTTTGGAAAGATGAAAGAAATTGTAGGGATAATGACTGCTTCAATAGAAAACGGGTTGCGCGGTACTGAATACGGCGATAGGATTCTTCCCTCGCAATCCCCAAATTTTCATCGGCTGATGGAAGAGGGAAAACTGCTTGGGGACGGGCTGACTAATCTTATTACACTATATACAACAGCTATAATGGAGACAAAGAGTTCAATGGGAGTAGTTGTAGCGGCGCCGACTGCCGGTTCCTGCGGCTCGGTAGCAGGTCCTGTAATAGCGGCGGCTCATTTCTTAAGGCTTCAGGAAGAAACTTTGGTTAAAGGAATGCTTATAGCCGGACTGATTGGGGTGTTCATAGCACACCGCTCAACATTTGCGGCCGAAGAGGCGGGATGCCAGGCAGAATGCGGTTCCGGTTCCGGTATGGCAGCTGCGGCATTGGCATTTCTCTCCGGGGGAACGCTTAATCAATCCTTAGCAGCAGCCTCTATGGCTCTTCAGAATTCATTCGGAATGACCTGCGACCCGATTGCCGCGCGTGTTGAAGCCCCTTGTCTTGGAAAGAATGTTCTGGCGGGGGTTAATGCCCTTGCATGCGCCAATATGGCGCTTGCCGGCTTCAAGCATCTTGTTCCCCTCGATGAAGTGATTGATGCATTCGATAAAACAGGAAGGAGCCTTCCCCGCGAACTGAGATGCACAGCTCTGGGAGGTTTATCAGTTACCGAATCTTCCAAGAAAATTGAAAACGAATTGAGGAAAATTAATTAATTCTCTTTTCCCTTTATTTTAGAGATTAGAAATTGCAGAATCTGCTTTACCCCGAGGAATAATAAAACAGCTCCAAATAGAATCAAAAGCCCGGCAAAAATAAATGCAAGCCACTCCTGCCAGGAACGCGGGAGTACCCGTGCTATCCGCTGGGCAGTTGTAAAGCCTGTAGATTGGCTCCCTCCTTCCGGGGCGGTAAGAGTCCCCCAGATAATCAGGGCTCCAATTCCAATCGATACAATTCCTAATCCGAATGAGAGATAGAATCCTTCTCTATCGAACTTAAGCGGTCCAATTCTTTTTTTTCTAGTAACTGTTCCTTTCAAGCCGCACCTTCTATACCAAAAGTTAAGTTAACTCTAATAATTCTATATGTCAATGGACCCCGTAAACGCCCCTCCTTTTATATTCTAATGTCATTTTTTATGAAAATGTTGTTATTTTTTAAAACCAATTCGGAGTGAAAATGAAAAAACAGCTTCTTATCCTCGCTTTTCTTTTGTCATCCATAATTTCTATGAACGCCCAGCAATTGAATATTAAAGACCCTTATTTGAAGATAAAAGCAGGAGCCGATTCCCCGGTTTATACAACCTACACAGCTGCAATGGAACGCTCCCGGCTTTACGGGGATAAAGGCTATAAAATGAATTATTATTCTTCTCATCTTCCCATTACCTATACTGGGGACGAAGCCGGAAAATTTTACAATCTTTGGAAAGTTGACCAGGTGGTAATTATGAATACGGGAGAATACTATAAGCCCCCTGTAATTACCGCATC
>JAEXUB010000138.1 GCA_023453125.1 Bacteroidota bacterium | reverse complement strand
AACGGTATCCCGGTTGTAATGCAGGTCTCAACACGAAGTAAAACAAGTCTAACGCTGCCTGGAACCGGAAGCGGTATGTCGGCTTACGGAAATCCCTTTGCCGGTTATTCAATAGTGCACTGGACTTATCCCGCGTGGGGCATATCGGACCACTCATTGATTTTATCGGCTCAGGCAGGGAACAGCACAACGGCATATGAAAAATCAAGAATTTATCTGACCGGATTCAACAGTTCCTGGGGAAGCGCGGAGATAACCGATTTATCAACATTGATAGAAACACTCGCCGGAAAGAGCGGCAAGCAGTTCTGCACAGCTTCGGCAAGAAAAATTCCCGGCTCCGACCTTCCGCCGGTCGTTTACGTCAATGTGGTAAGCCATAACGTTAATTACGAGGATAATACAAACTACCCCGATTTTCTTACCAACACAACCGCTTTCTGGGAGCAGAGGAACGCAGTTGCTGAATTTGCAAAAATGTGCTACGACGAAGGGGTTAAATACAATTTCGAGTCCGACTGGAATTTCCTTATGGCCCTTGACCTGTACGATACTCCGATGGCGGCAACTAATAACAAGAAGCTTCTGAAATATTTAACCGAAGATTTGGGATTCGAAGTGGATGCCTGCCTGCACGGCTCAAAGTATAACCACGGTGATATGGGGTACCTCTTCGATAAGCAGGGAATTACAAATGATAAGAATGTAACCGTTGGGGGATTTATAGCCGCGCCTCCGGACAGCTTTTTATTCGACAGCTTTAAGAATGGTGTAACATCTACATTAAGCCCCTCATACGTATGGCGTCCTAAAATACTTCACGCTCCGGCAACTTACAGGCACGTAAACGAAGATACAATAATGTTCTCCGGGCTCTGGAAGCCTAAAAGCAAGACGGAATTTACCGTGCACGATTATAACGGCCCGCTAACCTGCGTTGGAATCGCAAACGGCGATATAAACGGAGTACTTGACCTTCTGGTTAAGCAGGAGAACGGACAGCTTGAACAGGGGAAAATTTATTCGGCTACGATATTCCAAACGCAGAACTCTCTTGATAAAGAGGCGTTCCGTTCTACAATCCGCTCCTTTGCCAAATATGTTTCCGAAGGAAAAATGAAATGGGTGGGGATTAAAGAGCTTGCCGACCTCTGGGCGGCGCAGTATAATTCCGAGCCGACTAAATATTTGTTCAATAACAGCAATCCCATATTGAAGACCGATACCGTCAGCGGGGTTTCAACGACGGGGGCTACTCTTAAGGGATGGTGTATGCCCAACAGCAACACCGGTACTTTGAGCTTTGAATACGGATTGACAACTATTTTGGGAAGCTCAGTCTCCGGCTCTCCTGCAAGCGCATCCGGAAGCAATCCATTAAATTACACGGCTTCAATAACGGGGCTGGCGGCAAATACAAAATATTATTACCGGGGGAAAATTACCGGCACATTCGGGACTGTTTACGGGTTGATAAAGGAATTTACAACTCAATCGGCGACCCTTACGGCACCCATTCTGATAAACCCTACCGATAACAGGACAAACGTTTCCCAGAAACCTGCCTTCTCGTGGGGAAGAGTAAGCGGCTCTGCTTCATATACATTGCAGGTGGGAACCTCAGTGAGCAATTGGAGCAGTCCGGTGGTGAACTTAACGGGGATAACAGATACAACAAAGACATTGACGAGCTCCCTTTCTCTAAGCACCATATATTTCTGGAGAGTGCAGGCAGTAAGCGGCGCAATTACAAGCCCCTGGTCTTCGGTTAGAAGGTTTACAACCACTTCGGTTATTGCAACTGAAAAAGAAGAGGAACTGCCGACAGAATATAGATTGTATCAGAATTATCCTAATCCATTCAATCCTGTTACCACAATTAAATATTCATTGCCTGAAGCCGCGGAGGTTAATATAAGGATATACGACGGGCTCGGAAGGGAACTATGCTTTTTTGCCGAAGGGGAAAAGTCCCCCGGGTACTACCAGGTGAAATTTGATGCGGGGCATCTCCCCAGCGGAATATATTTCTATACAATAAGAGCCGGGGGTTTTGCAATGCAGAAGAAAATGATTCTGATAAAATAAAAGCTTTCTGGGCGGGCATTTTTTTACTCACCATCCGGAAATTCCGGGTGAAACTAATTTTTTAAATAAATCAATTCAGCTGTTTGATTATATTATCATATATAATAAATACGGTGGGGCAATGAAACATATTTATTCAGTTGTAATAATTTCGCTTTTTGTATTTTTTTCTGATGCAAATGCTCAGAGAGACATTCCGCAGGACATAGCCTCAAAGAATTATAATACCTCAACGCTGCTCTGGTATAATGCCCCGGCTGCCAAATGGGATGAGGCGCTTCCGGTTGGAAACGGAAATCTCGGTGCAATGGTATTCGGCAAAACGGATGAGGAAAGAATTCAGCTGAATGAATCCACCTATTGGAGCGGAGGCCCCTATTCAACTGTTGTTAAAGGAGGGGGGAAGATGCTTCCCGAAATACAGAAAATGGTATTTGAAGGGAGGATCTTTGAAGCGAATAAATTGTTCGGAAGATATTTAATGGGTTATCCTGTTGAGCAGATGAAATACCAGAGCCTTGCCGATTTAATAATTTCATTTAATCATAAAAACATTTCCGGTTATAAGAGATGGCTCGATCTTGAGACAGGTATAACAGGCACAGAATATTTAAACAACGGGATAAAATACAAAAGGGAGATAATTGCCTCGGCTCCCGGTCAGGTGATTATAGTGAGGCTTACTGCCGATAAACCCGGGGCGCTAAGTTTTAGGGTAAATCTAAGAGGGGTAAGGAATCAAACCCATTCCAATTACGCCACCGATTATTTCAGAATGGACAGTTCCGGAGAACGCGCTTTAAAGCTTACCGGCAAGTCAGCTGATTATCTTGGAGTGGAAGGAAAACTGAGATACGAGGCACAAATTAGGGCTGTTAACACCGGGGGGAGAATATATACCGATTATGAATCGCTCTATGCGGAAAATTGCGACAGTGTTATATTGTATTTCACGGCGGCTACAAATTTTGTTAATTATAAGGATGTAAGCGGCAATCCAAAAAAAAGAGTAGAAACTGTATTTAAAAAGATTTCAGGCAAAAGCCCTGATGATTTGTTCAAAGAAGCGGTTAAAGATTACAACCGGTTTTTTAATAGAGTTGAAATGAAACTGCAGAATTCTGAGAATTCATTTCTCCCCACAAATGAAAGAATTAAAAACGGGGCTGCCAATGCCGATCCCTCTCTTGCAGCCCTGGCATATCAGTTCGGAAGGTATATAATGATTTCCTCCTCAAGGCCCGGTTCACAGCCGGCCAATCTTCAGGGAATCTGGAATCAGGACCAGAACCCATCGTGGGATTCAAAATATACAACCAACATCAATACCGAAATGAACTACTGGCCTGTTGAAACCGGGAATCTGAGCGAATGCGCGGAACCATTAATAAAAATGGTTAAGGAACTTACCGATCAGGGTTCTCAGGTTGCAAAAGAGCATTACGGCAAAAAGGGATGGGTGTTTCACCAGAATACAGACTTGTGGAGAGTCGCCGCACCGATGGACGGTCCTCTATGGGGCACTTTTACTGTCGGGGGCGCCTGGCTTACAACTCATCTCTGGGAACACTACCTGTTTACATTGGATAAAGAATATCTGAAAGAAGTCTATCCGGTTATAAAAGGCTCGGTGGAATTTTTTATTGATTTTCTTACCCTGCATCCGAACGGCAAATGGCTTGTAACAAATCCTTCAACCTCCCCGGAGAATTTTCCGGCAGGCAACGGAAATAAACCTTTCTTCGACGAGACGACAGGTTCAATCTGTCCGGGCACAACTATCTGCTACGGCTCATCAATTGATATGCAGATATTGACCGACTTGTTCGGCTATTACATTGAAGCAGCGCGGATATTGAATAGGGACGCGGAATTCGCCGGAAAGGCAATGGAAGTTAGAAAGAAACTTGTCCCTCCTCAAATAAATAAAAAAGGGGAGCTTCAGGAATGGGCTGAGGATTATGAACAGCTTGAAAAGCAGCACAGGCACGCTTCTCATATGTATGGATTATATCCGGGAAATGTATTCTCGCTAAATAAAACCCCCGATTTTATAACTCCTCTTAAAAATGTACTTGAACAAAGAGGGGACGGAGGAGCCGGATGGAGCCGTGCCTGGAAAGTGTCTTTATGGGCCAGACTTAAGGATGGAAACAGGAGCAATAAGGTACTGAAAGAATATTATAAGGAACAATGTTTGCCCCAGTTGTTCGCAAAATGTTTTTCGGCAATGCAGGTTGACGGTACATTCGGAATGACTGCCGGTATTACTGAAATGCTTATTCAATCCCACGAAGGGGCAATAGAACTGCTGCCGGCTCTTCCGGATGATTGGAATGAAGGGGAGTTCTCCGGAATTAAAGCAAGAGGCAATTTTGAAATATCGGCAAAATGGAAAGAGGGAAAGCTGATATCCGGCTCAATAGTTTCCAAGGCGGGCGCGAAGTGCACTCTTCTTCTAAAACAGCCAGTGAAAGTATTATGCGGCGGAAAAGAAGTTAAAACTATTAAAGAGGCGAATGGGAAGATAAGTTTTGAAACCGAAAAGAATAATGTTTATTTGATAGTAATTGAGTAGAATAAATATTCGAGGTTTGTTTTCGATAGTCAGGTGTTAGATACTATTCTTCCGGCAAATGAAAAGTTCTTTATAATTTTGCACTAATCAAAGTGTTATAGAAAAAACAGTTCCGCTGCCTTCATTTGACCTGACCCTGATTGTACCTCCGTGCGCGCGTATTATGCTTTGAGAAATACTTAAACCTATTCCCGAGCCATTAGACTTTGTGGTAAAGAAAGGAATGAAAATCTTATCAAGCAAATTCGGGCTTATGCCGGGGCCATTATCGGAAACCTGAATCAGAGCCTTTCCCTGATCGTTGATCTGAGCGGACAAGCCGATTATTCCCTCTTTCGACTCTCCAATAGCCTGAACGGAATTGTATATAAGATTTATGATAACCTGAATAAAAAGATTCGGATCGGCAATCAGTTCCATTTCTTCCGGTTCAACCGATGCAGAAATGCGTATATTATTTGAAGCGAGATTCTGTGCAGTGAGCAGCCTGACATTATAAAATAATTCGCCAACCTTAATTGTTTGAAGATTAGGCTTGTAAATCTTTGAAATATCCCTGAATTTATTTACGAATGCAGTCAACCCGTCGCTTCTTTTACGGATAGTATCCAATGCATCGTTAATATCCTTCAAGATATCCTGCGGCATGTTTTTGCTGTTATTACCCAGTAATTCCAGAGCAGTTGAGGTGAGAGAGGAGATAGGAGCTGTTGAATTCATTATTTCGTGTGTCAGAACGCGTGTTAGTTTCTGCCAGGCTTCAATTTCATTTTCTTCCAGTTCCGCAAGTATATTATAAAAAGATATCAGCTTATGAGAATCGTTTTTCATACGGAATCCGGTACCCTGCACCATTAATTGAATATCTTCGGTCCCTATGGATAATTTGAATAAGCCCTTCTGTCCCGGAGTAATCTGAAAGAAATAGGTGCCAAGCCCTTTATGGAAATCGTCAAGTGATGATATGTTCTGGAGGTGCTGGACTTTGAGTATTTTTTTAGCCCCCTTATTCATAATTTCCACGCGGCCGTCTGCGTCAAAGGAAATGAGTCCAATTCCAATATGTTCAACAATAGTCTGCAGGTAGCGCAGATATTCTTCTTTCTCAAAGCGCGCATCTTTAATCTTATTTACTAGTTTTTCCATTTCGCCGGCGAGTTCGGCAAAGTTTCCTCCAAGCCGGTCAAATTTAATATTCTGAGTATAGTCTGCATAATTTATTCCCTTCACAAAATCAGTAACCTGTTTATTTGAGCGGTTTATGAATTTTATTAGCAGAATAATCTGAAGTGCAGATAATGCGGCAATAATTCCGAATGCTTCATATTTAGCGGAATAAAAATATGCCGAAGCTGCAAATGAAGTAAGGGCAATAAAAGCAATTCGGATTGCAAGTCGAAGAGTGAAATTATAGCCCATGTTTTTCAATCCTTCGGTATAATGAAGTTCTGGTTAGGCCAAGTTCCCTGGCTGCTTTGGATAAATTGCCTTCGAACTTGAGCAATGCTTTCCGGATCATCTGTTTTTCAATCTCTTCAAGGTTCATTGTTCTGAACTGTCCTTCATTCTGATTACTGCCGTTTGGAATAAGAGAAATGTCGGATAATTTTAATTCGTCCGATTCGCATAGAATAACGCTTCTTTCTATCGCGTGCTGAAGCTCCCTAATATTGCCGGGCCATTCATAATTATTAAAATACCTAAGTGTAGAGGGGTCAAATTGAAGCTCGGGCTTATTATATTTTCTCTTATAAAGATTAAGAAAATGTTCCGCGAGCAAATCTATGTCGCCGTCTCTTTCTCTTAAGGGAGGGAGATGTATTTCTACGGTATTTATTCTGTATAGCAGATCCTGTCTGAATTTATTTGCAGAGGCATATTCATATACCGGAACGTTTGTGGCGCACACAATCCTGCAGTCAACCGGAATGGCCTTGGAAGAACCGACTCTGAAAACCTCTTTATTCTGAATGGCCTTTAGAATTTTTGACTGCATATCAAGGGAGAGGTTTCCTATCTCATCAAGAAAGAGGGTGCCTCCGCTTGCAAGTTCAAATCTTCCCATTCTATCTTCTTTTGCATCAGTGAAAGCCCCTTTAATATATCCGAAAAGTTCACTTTCAAAAAGGGATTGGGAAAGAGAGCCGATATCAACATTTACGAAAACCTCTTTAGCTCTATTGGAATTATTATGAAGAGCGCGGGCAACAAGTTCCTTGCCTGTTCCATTTTCTCCCAAAATTAAAACATTTGCATCTGTATTTGCCACTTTTCTGATTGTTTTAAAGACCTTCTGCATCGGTTGTGAAACGCCAATTATTTCGTTTAATCCGTTTGTAGCTTCCTGATTTATGATACCCTGTTTATTCTTAATCTTTTCCAGTTCCTCGCGCGATTCTCTAAGTTTGAGAGCGGAATTAAAAGTAGCCAGCAGTTTTTCATTCTGCCACGGTTTAATAACAAAATCAATTGCCCCTTCCTTAATTGCCCGTACAGCCATATCAACATCTCCGTAGGCTGTAATTAGTATGACTACAGCTTTAGGGTCAAGTTTGGTTATCTCGTTCAGCCAGTAAAATCCTTCCTGTCCGCTTGTTGTGTCTTTTGAATAATTCATATCCAGAAAAATTACGTCGAATGATTCATTTCTCAGGTGCGAATAAATGTTTTCAGGATTATTTTCCGTAATGACCACGGAAACATATGGTTTAAGAAGCAGTTTTAAGGCAAGTAAAATGTCTGTATTGTCGTCAATAATTAGAACTTTGGGCATAACACTGATCTCTTTATTTTATTAGAAACAATTTTCAAAAATCATTCCATTAAAAACCCTGATTAAAATAAGAAAATTAATTCAAATATGTACGGAATCGTACACCCCCGTACGGTTCCGTTCAGAATTTAAGAGCTGAAAACTCCAATTAGGGGAAATTTAATTGTCATTATTCTGGCACGATGATTGCAAAATGAATAACAAATTTGAACGGTGATTTAATGGACAGAGTGATAACAAATACGAAATGGAAAAAAAGTAGGATTTTATACTTCTCTGCAGGAGTGATAGTGTGTTCACTAATCATCTACGCATATTTAAATAGCGGGGGGAAAACGACACTTAAGGTAGACAGGAATAAAATTACAATTTCTGAGGTAACCGAAGCCCCGTTCAGGGAATACATTGCAGTAACAGGGACAGTTGAACCGATACAGACGGTATACCTTGATCTGCCCGAGGGGGGGAAGGTGATGGAAAGGTTTATTCAGGAGGGAGCAATTGTTAAGGCCGGTGATCCAATTATCAGGCTTGATAATCCTAATCTGACACTTCAGGTAATGAGTACGCAATCAGGATTTTTACAGGCGGAAAGTATGAGCCGCCAGGCAAAATTTACTTTTGAACAAAATCTGCTCAGCAGGCAGTCCCAGCTTCTAACATTGGAAACCGAACTTCAGAACCAGGCAAGATTATTTAAAAATAACAAAATACTTTACCAGAAAGGAATGATTTCACAGAATGAATATGATCTCGGCGTTGAAAAATATGAAACCCTGCTGAAAGGAAGAGATCTGCTTAAAACGGTGCTTCAAAAAGATTCGGCTGTAATTAAACAATTATTGGAACAGGGGGAGCAGAATGTGGAATTGTCCAAAAACTATCTTAATCTGGTCCGCAGTCAGTTGGCAAATCTTACCGTAAAGGCACCGATAAGTGGACAGGTAACCTCATTGAAAGCGGAATTAGGGCAGTCTGTTGTATCTGGATACAGACTGGGGCAAATTGACAATATTGATTCCTTTAAAGTAAGGACCGAAATTGACGAACACTTTATTGCTCGGATACACATTGGTCAGAAAGGGGAATATGAGTTTGAGGGGAATACATACTCTTTGGTAATAGAAAAAATTTATCCTCAGGTAACCAACGGAAGGTTTTATGCCGATATGTTTTTCACCTCAGGCAAGCCGAAAGAATTAAGAAGAGGCCAAAGCCTTCATATCAAGCTTCAGCTTGGCGGAGTGTCTAATGCGCTTCTTATTGAAAACGGGGGCTTCTTTTCGGCGACGGGAGGAGAATGGGTATTTGTTGTTGATAAGTCAGGCTCAAAGGCAGAAAAAAGAAAAATTAAAATTGGAAGGCAGAATCCCCTCTATTTTGAATTACTGGGGGGATTAAAACGAGGCGATAAGATTATTTCATCATCCTATGCAAACTTCATGGATTATGAAACCTTAATACTAAATTAAGCAAGGCAGATAAAGTTAATAAAGGATATGAGGCGTAAAATGTTGTACAGCTACATTAAAATATTTTTCAGGACAATGTCCCGGCACAAAGTATTCTCCATCATCAATATCGGGGGAATGGCAATCGGCATTACCTGCTTTCTCGTTCTAAGCCTATTTGTGCTTGATGAATTGGGCTTTGATGATCATAATCTTAATAAAGACCGTATTTACAGGGTACTGGTTCATATAAGATTTAACGGAATAGACCAGACCAACGCAAAATCATGTGCGCCAATAGGTCCTTATGTTAAAAGTATTTTTCCCGAAGTGGATAACTTTGCAAGAATCGGATACCCGGGGCAGCATAACCTGAGATACGGGGAAAAAGTATTCAGGGAGGGGGATATCTATATGGCCGACTCTTCCTATTTCAGCATTTTTACCCACCCGTTCAAATATGGAGAGGCAAAAAATTCCCTCAACAAACCTAATTCAATGGTAATTTCGGAAACAGCTGCAATAAAATATTTCGGCGATGTAAATCCAATCGGCAAATCAATTATTGCCGATGATACATCCTCCTTTATTATAACCGGAGTAATGAAAGATTTTCCGCGCAAATCCCATTTCAGATGCAATTTCCTTGTACATATGGCTCTTGACCCTGAGACTTCGAATAATGACTGGCTGAACGGAGGATTCACCACCTACCTGCTTCTTAAAGATGGCATTAATATAGCCGATTTCAATAATAAGCTTCACAATGTAGTAAGAGAGAAAGTCGGTCCGGTTGCAAGCGCCATGTTTGGAATAACTCTGGATGATTTTTATAAAGCGGGCAATATTTACTCTTATGAAATACAGCCTTTAAATTCAGTTTATTTGAGATCACAGACAGACTATAATGTAGATTCAAATACTGAATGGGGGCATGCCAGAGTAAGTAATGTAACATATTCATACATCTTTGCGGCAGTAGGAGGATTTATACTTCTTATAGCAATTTTCAATTTTATGAATCTAACCACTGCAATATCGGAAAAGCGCGCCAAGGAGGTAGGCATTAGAAAGGCATTGGGGGCAGGTAAGCAGCAGCTTGTTGCCCAGTTTCTGGTAGAATCAGTTGTAACAAGCTTTATTTCTGCCGGAGCTGCCCTGCTTTTAACATATCTTGTTCTCCCATACTTCAATAATTTTGTAGGAAGAGAACTTACCTTAAATCTCTTTGACAATTTTTACATTCTTCCGTTACTGTTTCTGTTTGCAGCTGCAGTCGGAGTAATTGCCGGCAGTTATCCCTCATTTTATCTATCATCTTTTCAGACAATACATATATTAAAAGGGGGTGCCGGAAGAAAAAGCAGAAAGAGCAGGTTAAGAAGCATTCTGGTAATAATCCAGTTTGCCATTTCTATAACACTTATAATCGGCACATTAATTATTAAAGACCAGCTTTCATACATTCAGTCAAAAAACCTTGGTTTCAACAAAGAAGAACTGCTGGCTATAAATAACGGTTCCGTAATCAGAAACAGCCATAAAAGCTTTCTGCAGGAAATAGGGGGAGTTCCCGAAATTAAATCTGCGACTGCCTCTTCGCTTATGTTCAGTTCGGGAATACCGGGGAACGGATACCTGTTTGATAAAAGAACCGGTAACGACATTATTCCGGCTCAAATGCTGCAGGTTGACTATGAATTCATAAAAACTTATCAGATTGAATTAAAGTACGGCAGATATTTTTCAAAGGATTTCGGCGCTGATTCAAGTGCAGTAGTTATAAACGAAACTATGGCGCGCGAATGCGGTACTGCAAATCCCGTTGACAGATATCTTTATGCTATGAATAATGACACTAAAGAGCTGATTCCCCATAAAATCATTGGCGTAATTAAGGATTTTAACTTTGAGTCACTGCATAAGACAGTCAGGCCTCTGGTTCTTCATCTGGGTTCAGTAAGCCAGGCATCTACCTTAATTACACTGCGCATTTCTTCATCGGACATAAAAGGCACTATAGGCAAAATCGAAAATATCTGGAACAAATTCGGCGGAAAGGAAAAAATGTATGCTACTTTTATGAATGAAAATCTTGCTTCCATGTACGAAACCGAACAGAAAATTGAAGAAATTACAATCGTATTTACATTTATTGCAATAATTATTGCATGCCTCGGGCTATTTGGACTTGTCCTTTTTGTTACGGAGCAGAGGACAAAAGAAATAGGAATCAGAAAGGTGCTTGGTGCATCGGTACCCGAGATAATCCTTCTTCTTTCAAAAGAATTCATAAAATGGGTCATTGCCGCTAATCTATTAGCCTGGCCGGTAGCTTATCTGGTGATGAATAACTGGCTTCAGAATTTTGCATACAGGACAGAAATAGGCTTGCATATATTTCTCCTTTCTGGTTTAATAGCAGTAATAATTGCGCTTGCCACGCTCGGATTTCAGGTTACGAGGGCGGCACTCAGGAATCCGGTTACATCACTCAGATATGAGTAAGATTATGCAAAAAAGTATAAATGAAATAATTATAAAGAGGGACACAATGATAAAGACAATCAATCTTAAAAAAATCTACACAACCGAAGATGTTGAGACCACTGCACTTGATAATGTTAATATCGAAATTAAGGAAGGGGAATTCGTTTCGATAATGGGGCCATCGGGGTGCGGTAAATCAACTCTGATGAATATTCTTGGTCTCCTTGATAATCCGTCGGCAGGAGAATATTATTTCAATGGTCAGAATATTGCGTCCTACTCCGAATCTCAGAGAGCAGCCCTGAGAAAAGAGGCAATAGGATTTGTTTTTCAAAGCTTTAATCTGATTGACGAGCTGACTATATTCGAAAATGTAGAACTTCCTCTTTTTTATTTGAAATACCCGGCAGATAAAAGAAGAAAAATTGTACACGAGACACTTGAAAGAATGGAAATTATGCACAGGCGGGATCATTTCCCTCAGCAGCTCTCGGGAGGACAGCAGCAGAGAGCCGCTGTTGCAAGGGCAATTGTTGCAAATCCGAAAATAATTCTTGCGGATGAACCGACGGGCAATCTTGATTCCGCTCATGGTGATGAAGTTATGAAGTTGTTAACAGGGCTTAATGAGGCCGGAACGACAGTAATTATGGTTACTCATTCGCCTGCATACGCCGACTATGCAAACAGAGTAATCCATTTGTTTGACGGTAAAGTTGTTACCGAAAATATATATTCCAAATTCATTGTCTGAAAGGATGAACGATTAGCAATTATAGATTATAAAAAGTTGACTATTTCTTGTGCTGCACAGAACCTAATTACAAATAGGAGAACCAGGCGTGGATTAGTCCCGCCTGATAAAATCTGACCGGAGTCTTGAAACCGGCAGATTTTAAAATTTCTTCTACTTTATAGGGATGCACGACGGCAACATCTTTCTTATATGCGGCGCGCATTTTATTAAGTCCGTCAATTGAAAACCCGGCTTCGGACATAAGGCTGAACCAGAGAGGCATTATATTTTCATTAACGGCATCATCGGGTTCATAGGAGAGTTCCGAATTAACCAGTATTCCCCCCGGTTTTAGTAGTGAAGCGATTGTCCTGAAGAACTCAATTCTATTATTCTCCTCCAGTATAAATTGGGAGACAAGAAAAGAAGTAGAAGCATCAAATTTATGCCCTCTTTCCAGAGTATTCAGATATCCTTCGTGAAAGCGGATCCGTTCCGAAAGTCCTTCCTCTTCGGCTTTTGAGCGGAAATGACTTATCATCGCCCCAGCCGGTTCAACGGCAGTAAATTTCCATTTAGGATTTTTCTTTGCAAGATAAATAACTTCGGAGCCGGTGCCGGAACCGACAGATAGAATATCTGCCTCCTCGGGAAGCGGTTCCAAGATGAAATCCAGAAGAAAGTATAATCCGTCCCTCATAGGTGCCAGTCTTTTCCATTGGTGGTCGTAGTTTACAGCCTGGTTTTCAAAGTGTTCTTTAATTTTTTTCTGATCCACTTCCCGATTCCTTTTTTTAATCCTGCTTTATTGAAACTTTACTATATTTAACTCATAGTCTCCGACAACGTAGATATAATTGCCATAAAGGACCAATGAACGGGCATTCCCGTCAAGAGATAGTTCTTTAACAATTCTGGGACTTTCAATATCGGTAACATCTGCAATAACCAGGTCCTTGTTTCCGGCCGCAAGAAACGCATAGTATTTGCCGGTGCTCTGCTTGTATAAAATTTTAGAATCTCGAACATCCCCTGCCAGCAGGAGGCTCGATTTAACAGCAGGAAAGCCCTGCCTGCTGCTTGTAGGTTGTACAAAATAAACTCCGCTCTCGGCTCCAATGCACGCCTTGTCGGTCCAGCTTGCAACTGATAGGAGTTTAGCATTAATATTTAAGACAGGAGAAGTGGAATGCACCGTTGGCAGGTATAACATATCGTAAAATTTAACTTTCCCCTCATAGTCGGCAACAATTAAATCTGCCTGGTTAGTAATTGCCACAGCCGTAGAATTAGCCGCCTGGTCAACGGAAAATTCCATTGAAGGGGAAAATGAGTTGGCAATGTTAAATACTCTTACTCCGCGGCTAAGCATTGAGGCGACATAAAGACGGTTTCCTTCAGATTGAATGTCATTATAGAATCCCCCCGCAATAAAGGACTTGAATGAAGGATCAAGATATGCGGTACCGTGAATTTCGTATATAGAAAGGCCGTTGCCGCCGCACCCAACAAATAAATTTACCGATGAGTTATCGTAACGGAGGGCATACAAATCATTTACAGTGAGGAGATCAATTTTTTTTCTGAATTCGGGATTTTCAGGATTCGAGATGTTATATACTGAAACTCCATTGGCATCGCCAACATAAAGAGCGCTCGATAAAGCCTCAACGGCTTCCCCTCCATTGAATCCCGTTATTCTCTTAATTACGCTTATATTAGGAAACGGATTGTCGCCTGCCGGCGGATTATTCGGATCATCAGGATCAGTTCCGTTACCGCTGTTGTCATTACAGCTAATTGAAACAATAATAATTAAGATAGCAGAAAGTAAAATTCTGAGGCGTTCTTTCATTTTTTGCTCCTACTCTTTGTGGAGGGGGATTATTAACTTTATAATCTGAAAATTAAAGATTATAGATTTCTGTTACAAGTGAGCACCCAATCATTACCGGGCAGAATGCGCATGTTAAAAGGGGAATAGCATTTTGAAACCGGCAGCACTCCTTTCACAAAAACAAGTATGATATAAAACCGGAATAACTTATTTTTGTGACTGCAGGATGTTCTTCCGTAAGAAAGAAAGCTCAGCGGCAGGAATACCAAAGTTGCAGTTAGAAAGGGAAGTCAAAATGGAAAAAAATAGAGTTTACGCAATGAGTTTTGCAGGGGTATATCCCCATTATGTAGCTAAGGCAGAAAAGAAAGGGAGAACAAAAGAGGAAGTAGACGAAATTATCCGCTGGCTTACCGGCTACACACAGAAGCAGCTTGAAAAAGAAATTGAAAAGAAGAGTAATTTTGAAACATTTTTTACAAAAGCCCCCCGGCTGAATCCTTCGCGCAACCTCATTACAGGAGTAGTTTGCGGTATAAGGGTTGAAGAAATTCAGGAACCTCTTATGAAGGAAATACGCTACCTGGATAAGCTTATAGACGAACTGGCTAAGGGGAAGGCAATGGAGAAGATTTTAAGAAAATGAAACGTTCTTAAAAAGAGGAATCAAATAATGCCTGCCGGGACCGGAATAAATTATTTATAACTTAATGGCTTAACCGGATGTATCTATTTCTTTGAAGATAATTTCATTAATTTTTGTCTTGTGCCTTCATCATTCTTGAATTCCAGTGCCCGTGAATACATTTCAATTGCTTTTAAATTATCCCCAATTGCCTCAAAATAATCTCCGTAGGAATCGTATGCATTATAGCTTTTAGGATAATTATCTACATTCATCTTAAAGTAATAGCCAGCCTGATTAAAGGATTTTCCCATTAATGAATTGTATCCCAGCATGTTAATAAAGTTTTCTGAAGGTAATATTTTATATCCCATTTTTTCGCTTATGAAAGCGTAGTGGTCTTTAATCCTTTCAGCCAGACTTAAATCAGAAACGGCAAAATCTTTTTTAGTGAGAGGTAAATTATAAAAGCCGAAAATAAAATGGA
>JAEXUB010000105.1 GCA_023453125.1 Bacteroidota bacterium | reverse complement strand
ATCGGGGGGCATATAAACACTTATTTCCCGGTAATTAAAAATGTAAACATAGAAGTAGGCAAAAAAGCGGGTGATATGAAGGAGCTGAATATTGCCCTCGTTTCGGATCTCCACCTCGGTTCCATACTTGGCGATTCTTTTCTTGAGAGAATTGAGAAGAAAATAGAAGCCCTTAAACCGGATATAATCCTTTTCGCGGGGGATATTGTAGATGAAGATGTTGGCTCAATTTTGAAAAACAATATCGGCTCAACCCTTAAAAGGTATAAGGCCCCCCTCGGAATCTATGCAATTACCGGCAACCACGAATATTTCAGCGGCGCCGATGCCGCCGCCGATTATCTGAACAGCCACGGAGTTGTAATGCTGAGGGATACCGTGGTTAAGATTAATGACGCATTCTATCTTGCCGGACGGGAGGACCGCCAGCGCAATTCGATGGGAAGAAAGAGAAAGGAAATAACGGAACTTCTTAAAGATGTTGATAAGAGCCTCCCTCTTATTCTGATGGACCATCAGCCCTTTAAGCTCGAAGAAGCCGCCAATAACAATGTTGACCTGCAGGTATCGGGACATACACATAACGGACAGCTATGGCCGTTCAATTACATTACCGATATGGTATATGAAATTGCCTGGGGATACAAGAAAAAAGAGAATACACATATTTATGTATCTTGCGGTGTAGGAACCTGGGGCCCGCCTGTAAGAACAGGAAGCCGTCCCGAAGTGGTGAATATCAGAATTAAATTCGCTCAGTAATTTAACAGGCAATAAAAAAGCCCGGCTGGCGCCGGGCTCTAATAGGAGGTTTTTATACCTTCTATTTATGGGGGAGTTAAATTCCTAACAAATACTGAAGCTTAACAAAATACTGCTGGTCTGTATTCTTAAATCCGAATTCTCCTTCGTAATTTGTATAATTGCTTGTCGCTCCCAGAAAGAATGTTGTAAACGCATTAAGCTTGTAGCTGAAGAGGGGGTATAGCTGAAATGTCTTGTCGAATGAATTATACTGGGCTATTGTCCTGAAGAAGAACTCCGGAGTAAACTGATAAACCGCGACCGCCCTGTAAATATCTCCGTTAAAGAAAGACTCTTCAGTCTCTTTGCTAATTAACTGCGCTCTTGTATATGAGAGCTGAATGTTAAGCTGTGTTGTGGGCTTAAGGAGCAGCGTTCCGGATAAGTTATGTCCGTATCCCACTACCGGACTTGAAGTGCGGTAAATAAAATTTCCTATCTGTCCGTTGAGCATAACAGTAATTTCGCGAAGCGGACGACTCTGTATGTTGAAATGAATTCTGTTAACATCTTTCAGGTCGGTATTAAAGAATTTTTCCTGGTTTACTACAAGATAAGAAACATTAACATTGGTCTGCCCTTTCAATTGCAGAAAGATTCCGGGCTGAATAGCAATTTCCTTATTAACTCCTTCGTAATTAAACTGTACATTAGACCCGACGAAGAACTGCATCCTGTCTATGAAAGAGCTTACGGAATAAAGAGTATATTGAGGCTGGAAATAAAACTGCCGGTATCCGTTTGAAGGAAACATTCCGCTGTATGTCTGGTATGTAGGAGTAAAATCATTATACACCGCATCGAATCCGAAATTTCTGCTGCCGTGGCTTAGAACAAGGTGAATGCCTGAGCCCGAATATTCTTCTCCGTTGAAAGCGGCGTTATAGCCGGAAGTTCCGAACTTTCTCTGGGAGCCGAACAATGATGTATTGTCTAATTCTTTAGTCTGAGAAAAGAACACCTCGCCGCCGAAATACCAGTTAGTCCAGAATTTATAATTCCAGTCAACACCTGCAACATAGTTATGCCCCCCGTCCATATTCCTTGCAAGAAGCATACTTCCTATATATGTTTCATCGCCGAAATCATATCTGAGCCTTCCTATGTTTGAAAGGGATTTCATTTCGGTAGCAACAGTAGAGCTCATCTCTTCCCCCGGTACAATAACAATCGTATTCCGGTCCTGCGCTCCCATATACAAATATGTAAGCGCGCCGGTCTTTCCGGTAATTCTTCCTGCAAAGAGAGGATCGTTAATTGAGCGGGAGTAGTACATAGGAGTCTGAAGCAGTTCCCTTCCCGATAGGAAGAAGGGGCGCTTTTCTTCATACTGGAGTGCGAATGTGGTATTGGCGCTAATCTGGTCTGCGTCCGATTCAATCTGGCTGAAATCGGGATTTATTACAGCATCCAATGTAAAATTGGCGCTCGGCGAATATTTAATTCCGCCGCCGAATCTTCCGATTACCGGATCATATTTTAAACCGGAGGCGGGATTATTCATATCGCTTAGGAATCCGCTCTTCTGCCCCATTACATAAGGAAGAAGTTCAATGTTCCCCCCTGATTTAATATTCTTCAATCCTTTCAGAATTCCGGCCTGTGTCATTAATCCCGGAATGTTTCTGTCCAGCGGTGTCCACGAAACCTGTGTGCGGCTTGCTCTCGGAATTGTACGTATAATTGCAAGCACCCAGTTCTGCTCGTCTGCCGATGAAAAATTAAGGCTCGAAAAAGGAATTGCCATTACCGCGGTCCAGCCGTTTTCATTCCTGTCAGCTGCCGCTTCCCAAATCATATCAAAGCTTCCGTCTTCGTTGTTGCCGTTCGCCATTAAATCCCCTTTAATACCGTTCGGATTAACGGCCAGCTCGTAGTAGCGCTGAAAATCGCCGTAGGTATCTATGCAGACAATCACATAATCATCCTGGAACATATTATCCCTGTCGGTGATATTGGACCTTATAAGATCCGGATTAGTATCAAAGCACTGGAATCCGAAATAAAGATATTTATCGTCATAGAGTGCTTTAACAATTGTTTTCTGGGGTGCCGGAGTATTATCCCCCGGATTTATTTCATAATTTATTTCAACCGGCTGAGCAAGATTCCATACCGGATTATCAAGCTTTCCGGTAAGTTCAACCGGTTTATCTATCTTAACTGCATTCATAACCGGCTTGTTGTTTGAAGGGGCCTGCGCCCATAACGACTGCGCCAGAAGAAGAATAAACAATAATATACCGGCTTTTGCTGCTGCTTTCATATTTGCTCCCTTTTAAGGTTTCGAAAAAGTTAATTTCATTACATAGGTATTCCGCCGGTAATTATTTTCGCCGAACGGATTTTTTTTGATCTTTTCGAACCCCTTGTTACGATAAAGCTGATTTGCGGCTTTAAGGGAAGAGTTTGTCTGCAGATAAAGCTCGCGTGCCCCCGTATTTTTTACTTCCGATACCGCTTTCTCAAGGAGAATTTTCCCCACTCCCTGGCCGCGGTATTTTTTTGCTACTGCCATCTTCGCAATTTCGTACCTGTCCCCCGCGTGTTTAATTACCGCGCAGGTACCTGCGATGTTATCATCCAAAAAGGCAAAAAATATTTTACCTCCTTTTTTAATAATTTTATTTCTCGGATCGGTTAATACCGATTCGTCCTGTTTTTCGACTTCAAAATATTCCTCGAGCCATTCCCTGTTTAATGACTCGAAATGTTTTTTAAGTTTGGAATCATACTCTTTAATTACAACTCCGCTTCCGAAAGAGCCTGTTAAATTAAACATTACTCTTTCGTACATGCTTTTCCTGTCCAGTTCATCTTCAATCCGGTCGAGGGCGTTTAAAAGCGTGCCGCCTGCTTCATCAAGAAGTTCCTCGTTCGCTTTTCTTATAACCTTCCATAAGGGCTCAAGAGTTTTGCAAAGGCTTTTTCCCTTTTCGGTGAGAAAGAGAAGTTTAACTCTTTCGTCTTCGCTTGTGGAGCCTCTCTTAACATATCCTTTTTTAATAAGTTCTGCTGCAAGCTGGTTTACTGCCGTGTGAGTCATTCCGATATTCAACGCAATATCGGTTATCCGCCTGGGTGATTTTTTTCTGAGTGAGTACACCAGCGAGAACCAGCGCGCGTCAAAGTCAATATTCTGCTTTTCGTAAACCTTCGAAACTTCCTTAGAAAGTCTTTCGCTGATTCTTTTAAGCCTGGTTGCCAGTCCCAATCCCCCTATTTGATGCAGTGTATCCATTTTTCCTTTTTTTAATTACTCTTATGACGGATAATTATGAAAGTAGTTTCATAAAAAACCGCTTAATTTCATTTTAAAAAGGAAACGGGATTCGGGGTGTAAAGGGGGAAAATAAAAAACGGCTCTTTCGAGCCGTTTTCAATGTTTTTATATTCCTATCAGATACTGCATTTTAAGAAAATACTGCTGCTCGGTATTTACGAAGCCGAATTCATCTTCATAATTAAGATAATTTGCCGTGGCTCCGGCAAAAAAAGTAGTGAACGCGTTCACCTTGTAGCTGAAGAGAGGATATACCTGGAAAGACTGGTTGAATGTGTTGTACTGCAATATAGTCCTGAAGAATATTTCCGGATTGAACTGATAAATCCCGACGGCGCGGTAAATATTTCCGTCGTAATAAATCTGGTCTGTTTCCCTGCTGCCGAGCATTGAACGGTTATAGGAGAAAGTTATATCGAGCTGAGGCGTGGGCTTAATCTGGATTGAGCCATTAATATTGTGCCCTTCCCCTATAGAAGGAACCGATCTTCTGTAAATAAACTCTCCTATTTGAGCGCTTACAGAAAACGAAAGTTCTTTTAAGGGGCGGGAGTTTAAATTGATGTGTGCCCTGTTAGCACCGTTCAAATCAACTCCAAAGAAATTTTCGTCGTTAACAAGCATATACGATACGCTTAAACTTGTCTGCCCTTTCATTGTAAATGAGATTGTAGGGGAAAGATATTGCTCTTTTTTTGTGCCCAGATAATTAAATCTTACCGAAGACATCATATTGATATTTATTTTGTCTATAAAGGAATTTTCGGGATAAACAGCATATCCCTGCGAAAAGCTGAGAGTCCTGTTTCCTACCGATGTATACTGCCCGTTATATGTCTGGAACGTAGGGGAAAAATCATTATATGAAACAGAGAAGTTATAAGCGCGTCCGCTGTGGTTAATCTGCAGCCCAAGACCTGTTCCCTTATATTCCTCACCGTTGAATGCGGCATTGTATTCGGAATCAGTAAATATTCTACTGGAAGAAAAGAGCTGTGTATCATTTAATTCACTGGTCTGCGATAAATATCCGCTTCCTGTAAAATACCAGTTCTCCCAGAACTTATAACGCCAGTCGACACCAACAAGATAATTGTGCCCTTCATCCATATTGCGTGCCGACAAGAGCGCGCCTATATATTTCTCGTCGCCGAAATCGTAACGGACTCTGCCTATATTTGCAATTGACTTCATTGTTGTAGCCACTGTATTGCTGTTGTCTTCACCGGGTACAACAAATACGGTATTGCGGTCCTGAGCCCCCATATATAAATAAGTAAGGGCGCCGCTTTTTCCCATAATTCTGCCGGCCATAAGCGGGTCATTAATTGAGCGGGAATAATAAATCCTGCTTGGGAGAAGTTCCTTGCCTGTTAAAAAGAAGGGGCGCTTCTCCTCATAATTCAATGCGAATGTAGTATTAACGCTTATCTGAGCCGCATCAGCTTCTATCTGGCTGAAATCGGGATTGATACCCGCGTCGAGAGTGAAGTTTGCACTCGGAGAATATTTTATTCCGCCTCCGAATCTTCCTATAATATCATCATACTTAATGCCTGAGTTTGGATTTGAACGGTCTGCCAGATTACCCGATTTCTGCCCCATCAGGTAGGGAAGAAGTTCAACCGAACCCCCCGAATTA
>JAEXUB010000104.1 GCA_023453125.1 Bacteroidota bacterium | reverse complement strand
TAATACAAATGCCGACGTGAATGTTATTACACTTCTTGGCGAACGGGGTAGAGAAGTAAGAGAATTCATAGAAAAAGATCTTGGCGAAGAAGGCTTGAAACGTTCGGTTGTTGTAGTTGCAACCAGCGATAAATCGGCCCTTATAAGAATGAAGGGCGCATACATTGGAACTACAATTGCAGAATATTTCAGAGACCTGGGAAAAGACGTTGTACTTATGATGGATTCGGTAACCCGCTTTGCAATGGCCCAGAGGGAAATAGGGCTTACAATCGGGGAGCCTCCAACAACAAAAGGATATACCCCATCGGTATTCGCACTGCTGCCGAAACTCCTTGAAAGGGCAGGTACTACCGATAACGGCTCCATTACGGGATTTTACACCGTGCTTGTAGACGGTGATGATATGACAGAACCGATTGCTGACGCTGTGCGTTCAATTCTTGACGGACACATAGTCCTTTCGAGAAAACTGGCACATAAAGGGCAGTATCCGGCAATTGATCCTCTCCAGTCTATAAGCAGAGTAATGCCAGATATAGTAACTGCAGACCACAGGGAAAGAGCAGCCACATTTAATGAAATCCTCTCTACTTATAACGAGGCTGAAGACCTTATTAATATTGGTGCATATATGAGAGGGAGCAATCCCCAGATCGACAATGCGTTGGCAAAAATTCCCAATCTCCGTGCATTCCTTAAGCAGGATATGAAGGAGAAGGCGGTTTATCAGGAAACTAAAAAAAGACTAATTGATATAATCGAAAGGCCCTTATAATGGCAAAGTTTAAATTCAAATTCGATAATGTTAAGAAAGTCAAAGAAACTCTTGAGACTATCACCAAGAAGGAGATAGCTGTAATAGATAAGGAAATAGAGCAGGAGAAAATAGCAAAGCAGAAGCTTATTGAGGATGCCAATGAACAGAAAAAGAATTTTACAAAGAACAGCATGAAAGCATCCGATTTCCGTTTCCTTAAAAATTTCAGCGATGCTACCGAAAAGAAAATTGAAAGGATAGACCAGAGCATAGAGAATCTTGATAAGAAACGGGAAGTTAAAATGGATGAACTGGTTGAAAAGAAAAAAGAGAATAAGATTCTTGCAAAGCTCGAAGAGAACATGCAGAAAGAGTTCGATAAAGAACAAAATAAATTAGATTTAAAAAAATTCGATGAAATAGCCACTCAAAAATTTGTAAGGCAGAAAAAATGAAAACCGGCGGTATGGCCATATTGTTATTTGTAGCCGCTTTTGTAATCACAACTGCAGCTCTTATTTTCCTGAATACTCAGTATATGAACATTTTTAAGATGGATTTCAGACCCGTTAGCCACGCGGCACACGCGGTATCCGATTCTTCTGCTGTTGTTAAATCTGATTCTTCAGCCGTAAAAAGCGACAGCGCTAAGGCAATTGATTCCCTTAATGCTATTGCAGGAAGCCTCAATCAGCCTGCTGATACTGCATCTGTTCAGAAAAAAACAGAAACAAAAAATACGGAACAGGTAAAAAACCAGCCTGAGGTTAAAAATCAGGTTCAGAACAGCGCTCCTGTAATAACCCAGATTTCGAATCCCAATCCGGTAGACGCGGGAGCCGCCGGTTTAAAGAAGATGGACCCTCAAACCTTCGAAAAATGGAAAAAATCGACTGCCGGCATACTGGAATCGATGGATTCATATAAAGCCTCTCAAATTTTACGGATGTATGCCGATAATATTGGTAACGAATTGCTTTATGCCATGAAAAAGAAGAAAGCAGCAGAAATTCTCTCCAAGTTCGACGCTAAAAAAGATTCCTTAATAATTCGAAAATTAACCAGGATTCAGTAATGTTTTTTAATCCATTGTTTATAGATACAACTTCGGCGGGAGCCATTCAGAGTCAGAAAACCAATGTTCTGGGTAAATCCCAATATTTGTTTTCAGATATTATAAAAATTTCCCTTTCCCAGAATCAGCAGTCCGAAGGAGAGTCGACCCCGATGTTTAATTTATCGCTGGTCGACAATTTGAATTCTATCAGTTCATTGTTCAGCGCAATAAATGCCAATGCCGTAAAATCAGCCTCCGGAAGCAAAGAAGCTCCCCAGGATGCCGATATGATGCTGGTTAATTTTCTTCAGTTTGCATTTATAAATCAGGGAAATCCCGAAGAAGGCGCTGGAAAGGTTCAGGAATTAATGCAGGATAAAGAACTGCTCTTATCAAAGGAATCTTTAACCAAGGCATTATCGCAGCTGCTGCAGATGTATCAGCCGGCCTCCAAAAACGGCGCACCTTCTTCCATTCAGATGCCGAATCCCGAAACAATGGCCGATAATATCCTGAAGACAATTGACGAAAAAGGAAAGGCGGTTCTTAATTTCAATAACAGCAATTCACAGATTAAAATTGAACTTACAAAGCTTAATACCGAGGAAAAGGAATTATTTATTTCAACTAAGATAATACCATTAATTAATACAGTGACCAAGCCTGTAAGCGGAAAGGAATTGTCAAAAACCGAAGTTGAAGATAAAACTCAATCGGGCGAACCGGCAGAAAGCAGTATGCCTGTTAACGGAGCTGATGATAAGAAAAGTACAATTAACCCGGAAGTTTACCAGGCAGGCGGAACTGAGATGCCGAAAATTGAAAACACAAACGGAAATATAAAAATATCTGACTCTGAATATAAAATTGCAAAGGCCGCGGCTCAGAATGTCCCGGTGCAAACCCCTGCAGAGAAAAAAGAAGTTAAAGAAGAAAACGGAAAGAATAGCAACATTTCGCCTGATTTGAAAAAGACTGAGACTGTAACTGAAAATTTGAATTTGGAACAGGTGAAAACTGAAAAAGCCGATGTAAAGAAGGAAGTGCAGCCAACTGCAGGGCAGACTAAAAATGATGAATACAAAATGAAGGTTGTTGAGGTAAATACCGGAAGCGAAACATCATCTGCCAAAGCTGAAAACGATAAAAATTATGAATTAACGCCGTTTGAGAAAAATGTTCTTAAGAAAACGCAGATAACATTTACCTCGGCCGATGCTCAGTCAAAAAAAGAGGTAATAGAATCCCCCGAAGCAAAAACTGCAGCTGCTGCCAATAAGAATATTGATACCGTTGTACAGGCTGAAAAGGAAATTCTAAAAACCAACAATATGCTTTTTGATGAAAAAGCTGTTCCGGCGGAAGGGGAAGCTGAAGTTCCGGTTAAATCCGGGATAAATAAAAAGGAAGCTCCGGCTGAAACACAGCCCCAGCCTGATGGAAAAACTGTTAAGAGCTCTTCAAAGAATTTAAAACCTGATGCAAAGGAAATAATTATTCAGCAGGCGCCTGAGAGTGAAACAAAGAATGGCAAAAATACAATTGCAGGCGAGACAGAGCCGGTTAAAGGGGTTAAGACAGCTAAGACTGTTAACCGGAACGGAGAGGCTGAAACACAATTGAAGAGCAGCGATATTAAGCAGGGAACAGAGGAACTGAAGCAGGAGAACGGGAAAAAGATCGGTGTAGAAAATGAAGCCGGAAATCAGGGAAAGGATACGGCCGGTAACCAGACCCAGCAGGGAGCAGGGGATAGAAAGGGGAATGATCAGAAGCAGTTTACAATGCCCAATATTGCCGAAAAAGAGCACGTTTTAATGAAAGATGATAATATTTTAAGGGAACAGGCTAAACAGTCCGACGTAACTAAAACTGTAAAAACATACGAGATAATAAAAGAAATTAAGAGCTTTATTGAACAGGGGAACAGAAGTTCGATGACCCTGAAAATACTTCCAGAAAATCTTGGAAGTGTTAAGGTGAGCCTTGATATGGTGAAAAATATGGTCCAGGCGCGCATTGATGTTGACAGTGAGAATGTTAAGCAGTTTGTTCAGACAAATCTCGATTCCCTTAAGCATTCCCTTGCGCAGAGCGGTGTAAATGTGAGCACCCTTCAGGTTAACGTATCCTCATCGGATCAGAAACAGCCGAGATTTGCTTCTCCTTCAAAGAGGAAAGGAGGCTTTGGAAAAGCACTCGATTTTGAGGAGGAAAGCAGCGAAGCTGCTAAAAAAATTATGGGTTACAACTCATACGACTATATAGCATAGGAGAAAAAAAAGTGTCTACAATTGGAGCAGTAAATAATACAAATACATCGGCCGGGTCGGCTTACGGTTCGGCAATAATGGGGAAAGATGACTTTATGAAGCTTCTTCTTGCCCAAATGAAGTATCAGGACCCCTTAAATCCAATGGAAAGCACCGAATACGCGGCTCAGCTGGCGCAGTTCAGTTCTCTTGAACAGCTTGCCAATTTGAACGAAAACGTTACAAAAAGCATGGAAACCAATTACTTCCTTACCCAGTCAATTAACAATACAATGACTGCCGCCCTCATCGGCAAAGAAGTAAAGATGGGGAACGAATCAATTTCGGTTAACGGACAGGGGAGCATCGGCATCGGGGTAGACCTTCCGGCAAACGCTAAATCGGTACGGATTCAGATATTCAATGAATACGGCGGACTGGTAAAAGAGATTGAGCATAAAAATTTATTGCAGGGAGAGAATAAACTTTCCTGGGATTGTACCGATAATAATGGCAGTAAAGTAGTAAATGGTAAATATACTTACAAAGTGGAAGCAACATCAAATTCTGGAAGCGCAATGACGGTAACAGGATATACATGGGGAACAATTGACAGTATCAGGTTTACCGAGGAAGGCGCAAAATTTGTAGTAAACGGTTCTGAATACAATTTATCCGATATCATAGAACTTTTAAATAACAAATAAAGGAATAGAAATGGCGGAAATTAATGGAATACGCGTACCGTTTGTTCCCCTTGTAGGGAATGAGCCGACGGTAAAAGCAAAAGCCCGCGATTCCAAAAATGATTTCGGCGCAATATTCAAAGAAGAACTTGAGAAGGTCAAGTTTTCGAATCACGCTTTGAAACGTCTCGAATCGAGGAATATTCATCTGGGGGAAGAACAGATCTCCAAGATTCAGACTGCAATTGAAAAAGCGGAATCGAAAGGGGCCCGCGATTCTCTGGTTATGATGAATGATACTGCTCTTATTGTTAACATTCCAAATAAGACAGTTGTTACTGCTGTAACCATTGAAGAAGGGAATGACAATGTCTTCACGAATATTGACAGCGTGGTTTTTGCGTAAATAATTAAAACTAATTAACCACGAGGCGGGACCTTTTAAGGACGCCTCGGATCCGGCGGACTGACTGAAGCCGGGTCGGAAAAATAATAAAACCTTAGGAGGTTACAATGGCACTTCTTAATTCACTCTTTTCAGGCGTATCTGGCCTGCGCAATCATCAATCAATGATGGACGTAATCGGTAACAACATTTCCAACGTTAATACAATCGGTTACAAAGGTTCACGCGTTACATTCAGCGATACATTCAACCAGTTTGTTAAAGCAGGTACAAACCCTACTTCAACTTCAGGCGGTACTAACTCTTTCCAGGTCGGCTTAGGTATGAAAATCAACTCTATCGACCGTAACTGGAATCAGGGTACATTCGAAAGAACCGGTATTACTACTGACCTCGCATTACAGGGACAGGGAATGTTCATACTTAAGAGCAACGGACAGCAGTTCTATTCAAGAGCCGGCGCGTTTATATTTGATGCAGACGGAAAACTGGTAAATCCGCAGAACGGCGCTATTGTTCAGGGTAAAGTTGCTGACGGTTTGGGACGTATTCCCGCAGGAACAACACTGCAGGATATTTTAATTGATAAAAACCTCAGATTGCCGGCTGTAAAAACTACCGAAACAGCATGGGGCGGAAACCTCCAGTCAAGTTCTACAACAATTAGAACAGATATTGTTGAACTGGTTGGTAACCTGAAGCGTGAAAATCCGGTTGCAGCACAGACATATCCGGGCGGTACATTTGATGCTGCGGATCCTGATACTTA
>JAEXUB010000096.1 GCA_023453125.1 Bacteroidota bacterium | reverse complement strand
GTATGGAACCGAGGTGGAGATCCGAAACGAGGGCAATATTCAGCTCCTTCATATCACCCGCTTTTTTGCCTACTTCTATGTTTACATTTTTAATTACCGGGAAATAAGTGTTTATATGCCCCCCGATTACAAAGAGAAATGTAATTGAAACAACAATAAGAGCGGTTATTTTTTTTGCGGCTTCCCGGTTCTCTGTGATAATTGAAGGGAAGAAGGGAATAAAATGATTTATCAGCCTTAATATGTCTATAAGCAGAATTGAGAGGAAAAAATAGAGCATAAATGCGAGCCAGAAAGAACCTATCCAGGTTAATGCCTGCGGCAGAACCGGTATGTCGGTCCTCTCAAGGAATCTTCCAAGCACAAAGGAAAGTACAAAGAAGATTAGCACTATGAGATAAATTGTTTTAAAGGAGGGGCTTATAACTGCGAGCCCTCTTTTTACTATATAATAGTTAACCAGTCCGTAAACCGTAAAAAAAATGCTGAAAAAAATTATCTGTGGTAAGAGTTTCATTTGCTGTTTCTTTCGTTAATTGCCTGTTGATAAAGCTGTCTGTATTGTTCGGCGGATGATTTCCAGGAATAATCCTTAATCATTCCGTTGCGCTGAATTTTATTCCATACAGGTTTGTTATGGAAATATCCTATTGCCCTTCTAATCGACTCTTCGAGCGCCGATGCTGAATAATCGTTAAATGAAAAACCGTTTCCTGTATCAAGCCCCATTGCGTTATATTCATCCCAGTCCTGTACTGTATCTGCAAGTCCCCCGGTTTTTCTTACCACCGGAACGGTGCCGTACTTGAGTGAATAAATCTGATTGAGTCCGCACGGTTCAAAATGTGATGGCATAAGGAAAATATCTGCCGCGGCTTCAATCTGGTGGGCAAGCTGATTATTGAATCCGAGATATACCGAGAATTTATCTTTATATTCATCGGCCATTCTTTGGAACATCTGCTCGTATTCGTGTTCTCCGGAGCCGAGTACAACCCACTGCGCCCCGGTGTGAATTACATTTTTAAGCGCTTCCAATATTATATCCACCCCTTTTTGTGGGACCAGTCTCATTATAATTCCTATAAGGGGAGTATCCTCGCGGAATTTTATGTTGAGATGATCGAGCAGAAGCCTTTTATTCTTTATTTTGCCGCTCATCTCGTCAACTGCATAGTTGTAGTATATAAGTTTATCGGTAACGGGATTCCACTGTTCATAATCAACTCCGTTCAGAATACCTATAAAGCGGTTCCCTTTTTCTTTTAGCACATCGTGCATCCCCTCGCTGTATTCCGGAGTAAGGAGCTCTTTTGCGTAGGTATAGCTTACCGTATTCACCATTTCGGAAAAAGTAATTCCGGTTTTAAGAAATGAAAAGCTGTTATAATATTCTACCGGTCCCATAGGATAAAAATACTTCCCTGTAATTTCCGCTTTCTTCATTACGGACGGACTAAATAATCCCTGATATGCAATGTTATGGATTGTAAAGAGGAATGAAGTTTTTTCAAATGTGCGGTCCCATGAGTAATTCTCTTTTACCAGAAGGGGAAGAATGCCCGTCTGCCAGTCGTTGCAGTGGAATATATCAGGTTTCCAGTGTGAGCGCTGAATAAATTCTATTACCGCCTTGTTAAAAAGCACAAAGCGTTCATCTTCGTCTCTGTCGTTGGTGTAAAGGCTGTAGCGGTGAAAGTGATGCGGGGAATCAATAAAGAAAACATCGACGCTTGAATTGGGAAGCTTGGATTTGTAAATCTGCACCTTATAAACTCTTCCGGCAACTCTTACGGGTATTTCACCGACAGTCCACATATAATGAAGATTAAATTTTGCCTCATCAACGTGGTAATACTTTGGCATAAATACTTTTACATCGATGCCGAGTTTGGAGAGTTCTATAGGGAGGGAGGAAGAGACATCGGCAAGCCCCCCTGTCTTTGCAAAAGGAAACACTTCGCTTGATACAAATGCTATTCTCATTTCACGCCGTAAAAGTTAATTCCTCCCTGCAAATATAAGCATATATAAAGAGAGAGAGGAATTAATAGATTATTGGTTTCCCAAATCGAATAGTATGAAACGGGAATCTTCTTTGAAAGAAAGTTTTATTTCCCCCGGTTCGTCGGTTCCGAATGCATCCCCCGATGTAAGTGTTCCCGATTCGGTTTCGATCTTTCCGTCGATTGCGTGAATGTAGATCATTCTTCCGCTTCCTGCGGTATAGGAAAATTCCTTTCCCTTTTCGAATGAAGAGATAAAAAGCTCTGCATCCTGATTAATTGAAACGGGACTTCCTTCCGCCTTTCCTCCGATTTTAAAGAGGGTGTTTTTAATAAGTTCGGGGGAGAAGAGTCTCTTTTCATAAGAGGGTTCAATGTTTCTCTTATCGGGAATAATCCAGATCTGGAGAAGGTGGACTGTTTCATCCGGCGAGTCGTTATATTCGGAATGGTATATTCCGCTTCCGGCACTCATTTTCTGAATTTCCCCGTATCTAATTTTCTCGGCAGTGCCGGTGCTGTCGGCGTGTGAGAGTTCCCCCTCAAGTACAATGGTAATAATCTCCATATTATTATGGGGATGTGTAGGAAAACCTCCCCCGGGGGCAACATAATCATCATTAATGACCCTCAGGGGGCCGAAATTCATTTTTTGGGAGTCGTAATAGTTTCCGAAGGAAAAACTATGGAAGCTGGTCAGCCAGTCTATTTTGGTTTGTCCCCGTTCTGAGCCGGGATACATTTTTTTCATAAAATCCTCTCTTTTCCTTTAAAAACAAGAAAAGAGGGGATTTTAGTTCACGCTGGTGCCCAGTTTTTTGAGAAGATCCCCAAGAGTTCTCTGCTCATCCGGGGTTAAAACGGCCATTAATTTATTAACGTGGTCTGCGTGTTTAGGGAAAATTTCGTTAAAAAGCTTTTCTCCGTTTGAGGTCAATTTAACAACAATCGCCCTTCTGTCCTCTTTTGAATGAATTCTCTCAATCAGGTTCGATTTTTCGAGATTATCCAGTACAAGAGTCATATTTCCGCCGCTTACGAGCATTTTATTGCAGATTTCCCCTACTTTCAGGGGGCCTAAATGCCCTAAAACATCAATAACGGCAAACTGGGGCTGGGTTAAGCCTGAAGAACGGATATTATCGGTTGATTTCTTGTAGAAGGAATTAAACGCCCTGGCGAGCTTTACCCAGGTGTTCAAAGCAAGGTCTACTTTGTCTCCGTAATTCTTTTTCGTTTTCATAGCAATTACCTTTGTTTAATTAAAGATATATTCATATGGGGAAAAAAGCAACTCATAATATTTAAATATTTCCTTTTTTCCCCCCTAATATTTCGTATAATTCTTCCGATTATCAGATAAAAAGAAAGACTGTTGTATGAACGATACAGAAATAAAATATTTTACTCCCAAAGAAGCGGCAATGACTCTCCCGCTGGTAAAGCAGATTGTAAAGGATATACTTGATACCGGTTTTATTATTAAAAGCATTGCCGACGCACTGGACGGAAAAATTGAAAACAATGATGAGGTGAAATCTCTTCTTATCAAGATGAATAATTATCTTGGAGAACTTGAAGAGATTGGATGCTTTTATAAAGACTGGAATTTTACGGTTGGAATGGTGGATTTTCCCGCAATGATAAATGAAGAAGAAGTTATGCTCTGCTGGCAGACAGGAGAAGATGACATTTTATATTACCACCGTCCCGAAGACGGATTTGCGGGCAGAAGAAAAATACCGCAGAGATATTTAGATTAACCCCCCTTCTCCTACAAAAATAAACCCCCATAATAGATGAAAAAGCCGGATGAGAATCCGGCTTTTTTTATTCCCATTGCAAATAGGCTCTTTATGAATCCTCGCCGATATTTCCTATTTTTTCATACCAGAAAAATAGGATTTTGAATAATGAACGAGGCAATAAAGAATTTTTTCTATCCCTCATCAATATGTGTGGCAGGGGCTTCATCAAAGGAAAAGAGCATTGGATATGAACTGTTAAGGACAATTAAGGATTACGGCTATACGGGAAAAGTGCTTCCGGTAAACCCCAAGGGGGGGAACGTGCTTGGATACGAATGCTATCTTACAATAGAGGATATTAAAGAGAAGATTGATATGGCAATTGTAGTTGTGCCTAAGCAGTTTGCCGAAGATTCAATTGATTCGCTGCTTAAGAAAAATGTTAAGTCGATAATTTTAATTACCGCCGGATTCAAGGAGATTGGCAAAGAAGGGGAAGAAACTGAGAAAAGAATAACCGCAAAAATTAAGAATGCGGGGGGACGCCTTATCGGTCCCAACTGTATGGGCATTATTAATTCTCTTCCGGCAACAAAACTTAACGCAACATTTGTTGCCGAGAGGCCCGAAGTTGGTAAAATAGGATTCCTTTCGCAGAGCGGCGCGCTCGGCGCGGCAGTGTTAAACTCTCTGCGTGATACCGACATTAAATTCTCCCACTTTGTAAGCGTCGGAAATAAAGCTGATATAAATGAAAATGACATCCGCAGATTCTGGCAGGAGGATGAAAATATAAACGTGCTTACATTCTACCTTGAAAGCTTTGTGAACGGAGAGGAGTTTATTAAACAGGTGCTCGAAGGGGAAATAACAAAGCCGCAGATAGTTTTAAAAGCGGGGCGCACTTCAAGCGGAATGAAAGCCGCTTCATCCCATACGGGGGCATTGAGCAGCAAGGATAAAATTGTTGAGGCGCTTTTAAAGCAGGCGGGTATTATACGCGCCGCCGGATTAAATGAGCTCTTTAACACCGCAAAGGGATTTGAGAATTTTCCTCTTCCTAAAGGGAACAGGGTTGCCGTTATAACTAACGCCGGCGGTCCCGCAATTCTTGCAGTTGACGCAATTGAAACAGAAAAGCTTACGCTTGCGAATCTTTCTGCAGATACAAAGAAAAAGCTTAGAGAAATTGTCCATCCCGAAGGGAGTGTAGAGAATCCCGTTGATATGCTTCCCGGAGCCACTGCCGAACTGTATAAAACGGTGAATGAAATTGTAGCAGCCGATGAAAATGTAGATGCGGTTGTATCAATCTTTGTTGAACCGGTTATGGTAAATGCTATGCCGGTAATTGAAGGAATTAATTCAATTGAAAGCGGCAAGCCTATTCTGCAGGTGTGCATGCCCCTCCCCGAATTTTGGAACAATTACAGAACCGGCTCTAAGACCAACAGGGCAATATTCCGCAATCCGGAAGACCCCGCGGAGGTGCTTGCCAATATGCTTTTCTATTCGGAATCGAGAAGGAAACTCGAATTAAATAAAAAAGAATATTCGCAGAAACAAAACTCGGGAGATAAAAAGAGTTATGACTTCGCGGAGGGATTTATCACTCCCGACGAAATTTCAAAAATCTGCGGCGATTATAATCTTCCTCTTGTTAAGGAATGCCTCGTAAAGCCGGAAGACCTCCACTACTTCAATGAAATTGAATATCCACTGGTAATAAAGGGAATAAACAAAAATGTAATTCACAAGACCGAGATGTGCGCCGTTAAGCTTAACATTAAGGATAAGACAGCACTTATTATTGCGGCGGAAGAGATAAAGGAAAGCTTTGCAAAGCATAATTACGAAGTTGATGAATTCCTAATTCAGCCCTTCATAAAGACAAAGCACGAGATCTTGATAGGGGGCTTCAGGGATCCCTCATTCGGGCCGGTTATAATGTTCGGAAGCGGCGGCAAGTATGTTGAAGTCTATTCAGATACCGCCATTAAATCTGCTTATCTGAGCGGCGATGATATTGATGATATGATAAACTCCACCCGGATAGGGGAGATACTGAAGGGGGTAAGGGGGGAAACGCCGTGCGATTTGGATGCCCTGAAGAAAATCATCAAAAATGCAGCCCGTATGATTGCGGAAAATGAAAAATTGATGGAATTTGACCTGAATCCCCTATTGGTAACGGAAGAAAACAAATTCTATGCTGTTGATGCCAGAATTAAATTCGCCTGAGCCCTGAATCCCGGCGCTCTTTACGGCATCTAACTGATAGTGAAATAAAAAAACGGATAAAAAAATGGCAGAGAAAAAAGCATACGTAAAACAGGTTAAGGGAATAACCTTTGTAGGCAAAGCGGACAGCGGGCATTGGGTTACAATGGACGGTCCCGAAAATTTCGGCGGAAGCAACTCAGCCGTAAGGCCTAAAGAACTTCTTCTTATAGGGCTCGGCGGATGCACCGGAAGCGACGTGGTTACAATCCTTCAGAAGAAAAAAATAAATGTAGAAGGATTCGAAATGAACATTACCTCGGATGTTTCAGAAGAGCATCCACAGGTGTTCACTAAAATTCACGTTGAATATGTGTTTTACGGAAAAGGGCTTCAGGAAAAGGATATTGAAAGGGCAATTGAGCTTTCAATGACAAAGTATTGCAGTGTTACTGCAATGCTTTCCAAGGCAATGCCTGTTACCCATTCATTCCGGATTGAAGAATCGAAATAAAATTTTAAACCTGCATAATTGCGGTTAAAAGCAAAAGGGCCCTTTAAGGGCCCCTTTGTAATTAATCCCTAAACACCATCCCCTTCTTCAATCGTTATTCTTTCCTTTAAAGGATATTTATCCGGTTAATGATTATTTTTACCTGACAAAATAATACAGGGAATAATTATGCAGAATATGATAAACTGGGCAAAAGAATTTGGTATCGGTATTACGGTAACCGCTCTCGACGGAACAATTCTTTATATGAACGATAAATCGCTTGATATCTTTAAGAACGACGGCGGGGAAAAACTTCTCGGTACCAACGTACTGGACTGCCATCCGGAGCCCTCGCGCTCACAATTAATGGATATGATGAAGAATGAAACGACAAATGTCTATTCCATTGAAAAGAACGGAAAGAAGAAACTCATTTACCAGGCTCCCTGGTATGAGGGAAAAGAATATAAAGGATTTGTTGAACTCTCAATTGAGATTCCCTTTGATATGCCTCATTTTATAAGAAAATAAAGAAGGCGCACAATGCAGAATAATTACCGCCGGAGCGGAAAAAACTTTAAAAAACCGGGCAGGCAGAATGCCGGCAGCAATTTTATCAGGAAAGATAAAAAAGAAAGGCGCATAATATCCGGCGGTATTAAATTCAAGCTTTATATTGAATACGAAGGAACCCGCTACAGCGGCTGGCAGATTCAGCAGAATGCCAGAAGCATTCAGGGGAAAATTCTTGAAGCGGCAGAGAAAGTTTTTAAAACAAGAGAAATTGAATTGTACGGCTCCGGTAGAACAGACGCCGGTGTGCACGCACTATGCCAGGTGGCGCATCTTGAAGTTAATACTATGCTCGCCCCCGAAATAATAAGGATGAAGCTTAATGACGAACTGCCGGCCGATATAAATATTCTCGAAGTAGAAAAGGCCAATCCGCAATTCCACGCGCGCCACGATGCCGAGTACAGAAGCTATATCTATCAGATTTCAAAGAGAAGAAGCGCATTCGCAAAACCGTTTGTATGGTGGATTAAGGATAGGCTTAACGTTGATAAGATGAAAAACGCAGCGGAACATTTTGCCGGTATGAAAGACTTTGCTTCCTTTGCCGAAAGGGACGAGCAGGAAAAATCCACTAAGGTTAATCTTAACGGCGTTGTTATTGAAGAGGAGGGGGATTTAATCCTGATTAAAATTTCAGGCTCTCACTTTTTATGGAAAATGGTGCGCAGAATTGTAGGCGTTCTTGTGGAAGTGGGAAGAGGTAATCTTACTGCTGATGACGTAAAAAGATTTCTTGAAAGATTTTCTGAAGAACCGGCAAAGTATACCGCCCCTCCGTCCGGGCTCTTTCTTGAGAACATCTATTATCCCGGCGAAACAAGGGGGGATAAGACCGGAGCTTTTATTGAAGTTAAATCTTTCAAATCCATCAGA
>JAEXUB010000038.1 GCA_023453125.1 Bacteroidota bacterium | reverse complement strand
AAAGTTTTTTATTTGTATAGACCGCCGCAATTACAAGAGGCCCGAAGATATCCCCTTTTCCCGATTCATCCGTGCCTATATATTCATCCGGTTCAATCACTTCTTCCGGCTGAAAAAGAGCCTCTTTATTATATACAAGCGCATCTATTTTGCAGTATAGGATGCCGGCATTATTCCCCTGGAGGACTGTTTTAACCCCTTTTTTGCCGAAATAGACCTGAATTTTACAGCTTTCCCCTCCCAATTTAACCGTAAATTCGAAGTTGTAATCCCTCTTTATAATGGGGGTAAAATCCTTAAATTCGGCAGTAATAAGGGATTTCAGGCGTGTAATCTCCTCGAATGCCCCTTTTTCTATAGATTGACTCATAATTATTCTTTTTATTTAATAATTAAATTTACAAATAATCTTTTTTTTCCTATTATCATTCAGAGAAATATTTATCGTTAAAGAGTATAGATTAAAGAAAAGGATACAATAATAAATATTTTTGTCTGATAAATACTTCCATTTTAGAGTAAACATAAAACCTCTTTTACGCCGTGCTTACTTGAAAAATTTAGTTTGATGTGTTCACTGAGTTGAATTACCAAATTATGAGGATTCCGGTGCAGGACACAAATCAAGCAATTGCCAGCCTATATAAGCCTATCTTAGCTATCAACTAATATTAGTTACCGTTATGAAAAAAGACAAAACATCAGACCCGCTTAAAATGTTAAAAGTTCAGCTCAAAGAGAGAAAGAAGGAATTGAAATTTCAATATCAGCTCACCGAGCTTTTTTCAAATCCTAAAATAAATATTGACACCGCGTTAAAAAGACTTCTCTCCCCTTTAACCCGCGCATTTCAATATCCCGAGAAAGCAGTTGCATATATTAAAATAGGTGAAAAGGAGTTCAAGAGTAAGGGCTTCAGAATTTATAAAAAGAATTTGACTTATTCTTTTAATTCCAAAAGCGGAATTGAAAGTTCCATTGTTGTATGTTATAAAAATTTAGAGCTGAAAAAGGGGGAGCCGGCATTCCTGAATGAAGAGATGGCTTTATTAAAAGCGACCGCAAAAAGAATTGTGAAATATTTTGAGCATCAAAATTTTCTGTCTGAATTGAAAGATACTGCCTATAAATTAAATCAATCCCAGGACCTTTATAAGAAAATGGTCGAATCTGTTAATGATGTTCTCTATGAAGTTTCCAATGACGGGACAATAAGGTATGTTAGCCCGGCAATTAAAAGAATTTTAGGATATGAGCCGGAAGAACTGATTGGAAGTAATTTTTTCCAATACATGTATCCGGAAGACAGGCCGGAATTAATCCGGGCACTTAAAGAATTAGGAAATAAAGACTATTCATACCTTGAATACAGATACATAACAAAAAAAGGGGATTTAAGGTGGGTCAGATCTTCCACTACACCTGTAATTGAAAACGGCAGACTGATTGGGGGCAGGGGCTCTTTATCGGATATCCATGACAGAAAACTTGCAGAAGTAGAACTTAAACGAATTGAAGAAAACACAAGGGCCATTATAGAATCTTCACCCATCGGCATTGTCCTCCTTGACGATCAAGGCAACATTATTTCGAATAATTATGCGTTTACCGAAATAACCGGCTATACAAACGATGAAATAAAAGATGTTGAAACCTGGTGGAATACTGTCTATCCGGATGAAAAATACAGAGAAATTGTAAAAACAAAGTGGCAGCAGGAAATTGAAAAGCACCGGAATAAAAAGACCAGGTTTCAACCGGTTGAGGGAAAGATCAGATGCAAAGATGGAAGCTATAAACATATTGAAACGCTGATGGCTTCTGCAAACAATACAGGAATTGTAACTTTTGTAGATATTACCGAAAGAAGCAATTTTGAAAATAAAATTTCCGAAAGCAGACAATTCCTTCTCAACATAATTGAGAACAGCGATTCTTTAATCTATGTGAAAGATACTAAAGGTGTATACAAGGAAGTTAATTCAAAATGGACTGAGTTACTCGGCCTGACAAAAGAGTTCACAATAGGAAAAACAGACCGGCAGATTTTTGAAAAACCAATTGCTGAACACTTTATAGAGAACGATCGGAAAGTATTAACTGCCGGTGAGTCTATTACAGTGGATGAGGTTCTTAATTCTCCCGAAGGCACCAGATATTTTATCAGTTCCAAATTCCCTATACGCGATGCTTCCGGCAAAACTACCGGCTTATGCGGAATGACCACCGAAGTAACACACATCAGACAGGCAGAAAATGAAATACGCAAGAAAGAGGAAATGCTCAGCAATCTGGTTAATTCCCAGACAAACTTTGTCTTAAGAACTGACCTTGAAGGAAAACATACTTATTGGAATAAAAAGTTTGAAGAGGAATTTGGATGGATTTACAAAGACGGAATTAATCGTGGCGATTCATTACAATCCATATGCGAATATCACCACCAGCGTACCTATGATACTGTTCAGCAATGCTTTGCAGAACCGGGCAGAATATTTAAAGTAGAACTGGATAAACCCGCCAAAGACGGCAGCATTAGAACTACATTGTGGGAATTTGTTGCCCTTAAAGACAACGAAAACAAACCGGTTGAAATTCAGTGCATGGGAATCGATATTACCGACAGAAGGATGATAGAAGACAAATTAAAGGAGAGCGAAGAAAAATTCTCCAAAGCGTTTATGACAAGCCCCGACTCTATTGTAATTAGCGATCTGGAAACCAGCCGCATACTTGAAGTAAACGATAGTTTTCTCAGGGAAACCGGATATGAACGTAACGAGGTCATCGGATTTACAGCAAATGAATTGAATTTCCTGATTGAGTCTGAACATCCTCTAAGTTTCTTGAATATTTTGAAGCAGCAGGGCTATATCCGTAACCTGGAGATGAAATACAGGTGCAAATCGGGAGAATTAAGAGACGCTCTTTTATCTATTGAAATTATTGAGATGAAAGCCGGGACAAAACATCTTCTTATGGTTTTGCATGACATTACTGAAAGGAAACAAACAGAAATTAAACTTAGAACCAGCCAGGATAATTATCGCAATCTTTTTGATACAAATCCTCATCCCATGTGGGTGTTCGATATGGAAACCCTAAAGTTCTTAGCTGTTAATGATACTGCCGTTGCCAAATACGGCTACAGCAGAGAAGAATTTATGCAAATGACTATCCTGGATATTCGCCCCCCCGAAGAACAGAAGCGCCTTCTGGAATACCATGCTAATGTAAAAGATAACGTTGATGAAGCCGGCATTTGGATTCTCAAAAGGAAGGACGGCACATTAATTGATGTAGAACTTACAAGACACCTTACGGATTTCTACGGCCGCAAATCTATGATAGTTCTGGCAAACGATGTAACTGAACTTAGAAAAGCTGAAATTGCGATGAGGGAAAAACTAAAACTGCAGGAACAGCTTGAAAAAACCGCTTCAGTTGTTCCCGGACTACTCTGCTCATTTAAGCTTGATTCTACGGGCAAAGCTACAATGCCATATGCAAGTGCTGCCTGCGAAAATATTTTCGGCTTTAAGGCTGATGAACTGGCTGAAGATTTTAGCCCCGTTTTTGCCCGCATAGACGGTAAGGACATTCAGCACGTTCAGGATACTATTTCGGAATCCGCCAGAACTATGACCCCCTGGCACGATGAATACTGTTTCAATCATCCCGTCAAGGGTATTTGCTGGCTAGAGGGCTACTCTAATCCAGTTTCCGGAGATGATGGAAGCATAATTTGGTACAGTATTATTCAGGATATTACTGAACGAAAACAGACCGAAGTGGAATTGCGTACAAGCGAAGAAAAACTTCAGTCTCTATTCAATTCCATGCCTGTTGGCTATTACCGCACTACACCCGAAGGACATTTCGTTGACGCTAATCCTGCCTATGTAGAGATGCTTGGCTACGAAAGTCTGGACGAACTTAAAAAAGTATATATCCCGGAAGCCTTATATGTTGAGAGTTCGGAAAGAGAAGAAATTATCAGACAAAATCAGGAAACGCAGGGGAAAATAGAAAGATACCGTCTTAAGAGAAAAGACGGTAAAATAATATGGGTGGAAGATAATGCCCGGTACATAAAAGATGACGCCGGCAAAGTACTATTCTATGAGGGATTCTGCAAAGATGTTTCGGAAAGGAAATTAGCAGAAGAAAAAATAAGACAGAGCGAAGAAAACTACAGGAGTCTCTTTTTCGATTCACCCGAAGCATACGCACTGATAAAAGACGGTGTATTTATAGAATGCAACCGGGCATCGGAAAAATTAATAGGTTACAGCCGGAATGAGTTCTTGGGGAAATCACCCGTTGTGTTTTCACCTGAATTTCAGCCCAACGGAAAAAACTCAGAAGAATATGCAGAAGAACTCATTCAATTATGTTTAGATACCGGCAGCTGTTCTTTTGAATGGCTTCATACTAGGTTAAACGGCACTGATTTTCTCGCTATGGTTGATCTTAGCGTAATGATGCGCGCAGGAGAAATGGTTATATTCGTTACCTGGAAGGATATAACCGAACAGAAAATAGTTCAGGATAAACTTTCTTTAAGTCAGCTGAGATTTACACAAGTCGCTGAACAAAGCCGTACCGTAATATGGGAAATCAATACCAATGGCTTATATACATTTGTCAGTGCTTTATCAGAAAGAGTATGGGGATATAAACCCGAGGAATTGGTCGGCAAAAAATATTTTTACGACCTTCATCCAGATGAATTTATCAGCGAAATAAAATCTAAAGGGCTCGAACTTATCAGGAGCGGAGCCGAAATAACTAATTTCGACAATCCGATTCTTTGCAAGGATAATTCCGTAATATGGGTTTCTACAAACGGTCAGCCGATTTATGACAGAAACAACAAATTAGTCGGCTACAGGGGCGCAGATTTTGATATTACAGCAAGAAAACTTGCAGAAGAAGAGATGAAGAAATTCAAAATGATCTCCGACCGTGCCAATTACGGCACTGCAATTGCCGACCTTGAGGGAAATCTGATTTATTGCAATGACGAATTTGCCAGGATGCACGGATATGAAGCGGATGAAATCCTGAATAAAAATCTTTCGATGCTTCATTCAAAAGAGCAGCTGGTTATAGTTTTGGAAACTATTCAGATGCTTCAACAAAGCGGGGAATTTTCTGCACAGGAAGTATGGCGGACAAGAAAAGACGGCACTGCATTTCCTTCGCTTATGAATGGGAAACTGATATTAGATGACGACAACAGACCCCAGTTCATGTGGGCCACAGCAATTGATATTTCCGCTCAAAAACTTGCGGAAGAGGAAGTAAAAAAATTCAAGACTATTACTGACAGAGGAAATATCGGTTTTGCAATTGTAAACATGAAAGAAACATTTGAATATGTAAACGAATACTTCGCTTCAATGCACGGCTGGACTATAGAAGAACTTATTGACAAGTCGATAAACACGGTTTTTGCCAAGAAGGAAGACTCTTCCGCTAATGAAGGGAGAGATATTATTTTGAAAATCGGACATATTGAAAATGACGAGGTGCTTCATGTAAGAAAAGACGGAACAGTTTTCCCCGCTATAATGAACGCTATGTTGATTAAAGACGATCAGGATAATCCCAAGTTTATCTGGTCTTCTACAGTCGATATTTCCGAAAGGAAAAGAGCCGAAGCAGAAATTCTGGACCTCAATACTAATCTGGAAAACAAAGTCAGGGAAAGGACCAATGAACTCGCCGCGGCTATGGAAGAACTGAAAAAAAGCACTGATACACTAGAAACCTTCTTTAGCGTTGCGCTTGATTTGCTTTGCATAGCAGATACTGACGGAAACTTCATTAAAGTAAATAAAGCATGGTCGGATATACTCGGATATTCAAGTGATGATTTAAGAAATACTCCATTCTTAAAGTTCGTTCACCCGGATGATATCCAGCAGACTCTTGACGCAATGAAAAAACTAGGGGACCAGAATCCTATTTTTGAATTCACCAACCGTTACAAAACTAAGAATGGAGAATACCGCTTTATTGAATGGCACAGTGTACCTGTCGGCAAATATATCTATGCTGCCGCACGTGATATTACAGATAGAATTTTAAACGAAGAGGAATTGAAAAGGGCCAAAATTGAAGCCGAAACGGCTACGGTAGCTAAAAGCCAGTTTCTGGCCACTATGTCTCACGAAATCCGCACTCCGATGAATGCAATTATCGGACTTACACATCTTGCACTTAAAACCAAACTGGATCAAAAGCAGCTGGATTATCTGACAAAGATTGAAAAATCCGCCATGTCTTTATTGGTAATAATTAATGATATATTGGATTTCTCTAAAATAGAATCGGGCAAGCTGTTAATTGAAAATTCCGGTTTCGATCTTGAGAATGTTTTAGAAAATGTATCCAACACCGTAGCCCAGAAGGCGCACGAAAAAGGGCTCGAATTTAATATTCATATTGCCCGGGATATTCCCCTAAACCTTACAGGCGATCCTCTTAGAATCGGGCAGATATTATTAAACTTCTGCAGCAACGCCGTAAAGTTTACCAACGAAGGGGATATTCTTGTTAAAGTCTCTCTCCAGGAATTTAGAGATGATAAAGCTGTTATCAGGTTCGCTGTAACAGATTCCGGAATAGGGCTGACCAATGAGCAAAAGGAAAAAATGTTCCATAAATTCACCCAGGCCGATAGTTCCACAACCCGTAAATATGGAGGTACCGGATTAGGACTGGCAATATCCAAATCTCTTGCGGAATTGATGGGGGGAGAAGTCTGGTTTGAAAGCGAGTATGGCAAGGGAAGCACTTTTTATTTTTCTGTTCCTCTTAAGTTTCAAAAAGAGCAGCCGGCAAAAGATTATATGCCGGCAATCGATTTACACGGACTCAAGGTTCTTATTGTTGACGATAATGATACCGCCCTTATTATCCTTAAGGAAATTCTGGAATCATTTTCATTTAATGTTTCCACCTGCCGATCGGGACAGGAGGCTATTGATCTTATTACCGGCAAAAACGAAATGTCTTTTGAATTGATAATTATAGATTGGAAAATGCCCGGAATTGACGGCCTTGAAACTTCCAGAATAATTTTAGAGCACTCCGGATTAAATATCCCGACCATACTTATGATAACCGCTTTTGGAAGAGAAGAAGTTTCCGACAAAGCAAGAGAAATAGGGATTAAAGGATTCTTAACTAAACCGGCAACTCATTCTATGCTCTTCGATACTATTATGGAAATATTCGGCAAAGAATACCGGATTAAGAAAATTTCCGAGGATAAAGAAACCAAATTCAATAAAGAGCTCGAAAAAATTAAAGGCGCCAGAATTCTTCTTGTTGAAGATAATGAAATTAATCAGCAGGTAGCTAGTGAATTTTTTGAGCAGCTCGGATTTATTGTTGAAATTGCGCACAACGGAATTGAATCAATAGAAAAAGTTACATCCTCCGGATTTCCCTCTAAATATGATATTGTGTTTATGGATCTGCAAATGCCTCTGATGGATGGATATGACGCAACCAGAGAAATACGCAAGCATTCTGTTTACGGAGACCTGCCGATTATTGCAATGACTGCAGATGCTATGGTTGGAATTAAGGATAAATGCCTTGGCGCAGGCATGATGGATTTTGTATCTAAACCTATTAACCCCGAAGAACTAATTAAAGTGCTTATAACTTATGTTAAACCGGCTGAAAGAGATTTTTCCGGTATGATTTTTAATAAAAAAGATGACCGGCAAAATGGTGAAGAGATTCCGGAACTGAAATCAATAGATACGGTGAGCGGATTAATGAGAGCCAGCGGCAATAAAAAATTATTCTTAAATCTGCTTGAAAATTTTTATAAATCCAATAAAAATTTGGCTCAGGAAATTAAAGATGCTGTAGCCGCCGGCGATAAGGAGCTTTCCGTAAGACTGGCGCACACATTAAAAGGGGTTTCAGGTAATATCGGCGCCGTTGAATTGCATAAATCATCTGAAAAAATAGAGTCTCTGCTCAGGAGCTCTGAATTGTTATTCAGCGGAAAAGAGTTCTCCGATTTCGAATCCAGACTGAATAATGTTCTGAATGAATTATATGATTGGATTAAATCAAGGCCCGCAAAAGAATTGAAGATTGCCGATAGTAATCTTGACAAAGCAAAACTGGAATTTCTTCTGAATGAATTAAAAACCCTCCTTGAAAGTCAGGATTTTCACGCCCAAAGGAAAATGGAAGAAATTCTGGAATTGCCCGGCATTTCAGTTTTCGGCAATATGCTTAATAGCCTCGCCGAGCATATAAGAAAATTTAATTTCAAAGACGCCTTAATTCAATTGGATAAAATCACAATAAAGGAATAAGGGCTTTGGGGGAACCCGCTTCTGCTTCTAAAGCAGCGTCGGGAGGAGACATTATTAATAGCCTTATTTATTAGGCTTTAGGCAATTCCCGGCAGATGATTTTGCCTTATCTGAAGCCTGAATTATCCCTTCCCGCCAAGTATTTGCCCCTTTTTTGCAAAATTTGACCTGTATTTTGTCTTTTTCTCCTTCCCTTTTAACTCCAAATCCGGGACCGTAATCCCCCCTAATAAAATGAGAAAGATCCTTAAAATCGGCCAAAATCGTCATTTTTAGTTATTTTTTCTCCCCAAACCCCTCATTTCAGTCAATGTGCTTATAATCATAATTTTTTATTAATACTTAAATTTTCTAACTTTTTGTGGAGAATTTCTTAAAAATTATTTATTCTTACTGCTCAAAATTTTGTTCATTGGAGAGTTGGCAGAGTGGTTGAATGCGGCGGTCTTGAAAACCGTTAAGGATGCAAGTCCTTCCGGGGTTCGAATCCCTGACTCTCCGCGAAAGTCAGAAATGGCTTTTAATTAAACGTAACACTTGACAGGTTTTTTACAATGAGGAACATCATTAAGTTTTAAAGCTCTGTCAGTTTTATTTATTTATTTATTATAGGAGCATCTGTTTATGGCAGAGCGCAAGACAGGTTCTGTTAAATGGTTTAACAGCACTAAAGGATTTGGTTTTATTTCACAGCCGGAAGGCGAAGATGTATTCGTTCACTTTAAATCAATTTTAGGCGATGGCTACCGCTCATTGAATGAAAATGATAAAGTTGAATTCACAATCGTTCAGGGCGAAAAAGGCCCTCAGGCTTCTGAAGTAAAAAAAATCGGCTAAGAATAAGTTTTATTCTTACAACCAAAACCCGTCGCTCCGGCGGGTTTTGTGTTTTAAAGATGTGATC
>JAEXUB010000017.1 GCA_023453125.1 Bacteroidota bacterium | reverse complement strand
ATTCTGAGCTAAAGGCAGATTCGGACGGAGGTAAAATAACAGCCAAGGCATTTCTTAATGTAAAACCGAAACAGATGGAATATGATGCCCGGATTGAAACGGTTAATCTTAATTTTAAACCGGTTACCGGATTCGATACCGAGATAAATTCCGTTTCTACCATTAAAGGGAAAGGCGTTAATCCGGAAAATCTGGAATCTCAGTTCGTTTCTCAAATCCTTAATTCTAAAGTCGGGAATAATGTGGTTCACGATTTTAAAATTTCCGCTAACGGAAAGTCGGGAAATATTATTGTAGACTTTAATACGGCAATCAATAATCTTAAAGGGACCATTTCGGGAAACTTCGATTTTACAAAGGAGGGGGCTCCTAAATACAATTTTGCCGGCAGATTCAATGCGCTTAATCTGTACCAGTTTACTGCCGATTCAACTCTCGATTCAAGATTGAACTTCGGAATTTTTGCCCAGGGGGAAAACTTCGATCTGGACAGCCTGAAATCCGATATAACGGTAAACCTGGATGCTTCTTCCTTTAATAACAAAACCATACCAACTTCGCAGTTAAGGCTTTTAGTAGACACTCAGGACGAAAACAATACCATCACCCTCTTTTCTCCATTTGCCGACCTGAATTTCTCCGGAAATTTCAGCCTTAAAAAAGCCATTGAACTGGTTGATTATGAAAGCAGTACAATCGGCAATATCATTTCGCAGAAACTGGATGAATTAAATCCTCTGGCAATTGTACAGGATTCCGAAATTTCTATTTCGGAGGAAACGAAAATTCCGGATATTGTTAATTATCCTCTGAATATCAAATATGATTTTGTATTTAAGGATATTAAGCCCTTTTCCGACCTGCTTAAAGCCTCAAGGCTCGATTTAAATGGAAGAGGCAGCGGCACAATTACAAATGAAGCATCAAATTTTTCCATTTCGGCAAAACTTCTGGTCGATAACTTTGTTATGCTTAACGGCAAGTCGAATCCTATTTATATTTCTGACCTGACGGCAGACCTTAAATTCAGCAGAAACAATAATACTCTGTCTTTTGAGAATCTTTTCGGATCAGTCTCCCTATCGGCCGACCGTTTCTATATTTCGAACGATTTCAGGGATTTGAATGCTGACCTTACATTTAACGAGAGCAAGCTTTATTACAACACCTCTTCAAAAATAGATTCTTTATGGTATGCAGAGCTTGAAGGCAGCGCCTCTTTTTCTGCCCGGATGCAGGAAATAAGGGTTGAACGGGCCTATTTTGAAAATCAGGGTATTGAATGGGCCAGTTCTGCACCGTTCTATCTTTCATTTGCAGCAGACCATTTTCAGGTTAACGGACTTCTGATTAAAAACAGTAATTCATCAATTGCCATTGACGGACAGATTTTCAATGTATGGTATATTAATGGGGATATTGTGCTCCATGATATAAAGATTGAAGAAATTGAAAAAATGTTTCCCAAACTCGGCAATTCTTTTAACGGCAATTTCAATTTAACCGCCCGCATTGATGGAAAGATGTCGCAGCCTGTTATTTCTACCGACATAAAGATTATAAACTTTGGGATAAAAAATAAAAGATCGGGAGATTTGCTGTGTAAATTAAACTATACAGGCGAAACCATAACTACCGATCTTAAGATAGCGGACTCGCTAAATTCCGCAAATACTCCCCTCCTCTCTCTTACCGGTTATATCCCGGTTAATCTTGCTTTTACCGAAGTTGAAAAAAGGATTGCCGAAGACAGGGAGATTAATCTGCTCCTTAAATCAAAGCGTTTCGATGCCGCAGCATTCGGCGACCTGCTGCCTCTCGTTATCAATCAGGAAGGCAATATTGAATCTGACCTTAAAATTAACGGTACCCTCAATAATTTACTTTACAACGGCTTTATGAGAATTAAACAGGGACGGGCGACCGGCCGTCTGAATAATATGACCTACGACTGCGGTCTTAAAGTAAATTTCAACGGTTCCGACATAAGGGTTGACAGCCTGATTGTTAAAAACACTCCCGATTCGCGCTACATAGGCACAATGACCGGAAAAGGTTCCGTTGTTCTGACCGGAATTGACATTACCAAAATGAATATTACAATGAACGGTGATCTCGCCGTTTACAGTGAAAAATCGAGAATCGTAACTCCCGCGTTTTTCGGGGACCTGTTTGTTGAATCCGCAGGCGATCTCAGATTCGATCTGGATAACGGTAAGTCTTTATTCCAGGGGAAAATAATTCTTAAGGAAACTAGCCTTACTTATACCGCCGGACAGGAATTATCAGGCAGTGAAGGAACAAATAATATTAAGATTACTTACCTTACCGACAAGAAAGCAAATGCCGGCAAGGATGATGAATTCAGAAGAATAATCGCATCGCAGAATGAAAAGAAGAAAAATACGGCGGCAGCAGCAGGGACATTCGATTATAACATTACCGTTGAAACAAGAAACGACGCAAGCATTGTTTTTATATTCACAAACCTTGCAAATCAGAAGCTTACCGTATTTGCCCAGACAAACAATCTCAGTTTCAGAAGCGATACCGGTCCTCTTGGAAGGCTTGTACTGCAGCCCGGCTCGAATCTCGATTTTTATAAAATCTTTAAAGCGGAAGGCTCGGTATTCTTTGAGAATGATATTGCAAATCCGAACCTTAATGTAACAGCAACTTACTCCAATGAATCCATTGCAGCTCCCGAGGGGCAGGAAAAAACCCGTTACGAAGTTGAAATGAAATTAAACGGTCCGCTCGATCAGCTCGCGGTTAATCTTGCAAAGGAAAAAGGGAAATTTAAAATCTATAAACTCGGGGGCATTAATGCACGGCAGGAACTGGCGCGTAAAGATCCGCAGGATATTGATAATGACGCTATCTCCTTTATCCTGACCGGTAAATTGAAAGATGAACTTACTCAGGGGGAAAAGACATCTCTCGCATCTACATTAAGCAACAGCGTTGCTACTTCCCTGGTTGGTTCTTTCTTAACAGGATTTCTCAATTCCGCTCTTGGAGATGTGGTAACGGATGTTAAACTCGGCCCCGAAATCTTCTCATTGAGCGGCGCCATAAAGGGATTCTCATACGAAGTAGGCGGTTCTACGCAGGCTCTGCAGGATCTAAGGTATATGAACCTGAAGCTTGAAATACCCTTGTTATCAAATTTCCGCCTTCGCACCGAACGAAAGGACCCTGTATTAAAGACTACCCTGCTCGAAAATAAAATTTATGAAGTCGGTTTAAAATTAAGGTTTATATTCTAATGAAAAACAAAATAATATCTTTTTTCAAAAAAAATCCGGGGCTGTTAATTAAGTCTAAAGATCTGGCCCGCAGGCTCGAATTAGAAAATGATTATGAATACGCGCAGCTTAAGGAAATACTCTTTCAGCTCTCCAAAGAAGGATTCCTTGAAAGAAGCGGCAAGCGGTATATGCTGAATAAAAAATCATCCGAAAAACTTACCGGTCCCCTCCAGATTATTAAAGACCGCAGTTTTGGATTTGTTAAAACGCAGATTGGTGAAATTTTCATATCAGAAAAGCATCTTGATACTGCCTTGGACGGAGATACAGTTGAGGTTGCCCTCTTTGCAAGAAAGAAGGGGAAGAATATTGAAGGGCAGATTGTTGATATAGTTAAAAGGAAAAGGGATGAAGTTGTAGGCGTATTGCAGAAAACAGATTCCTTTTATTATGTAGAGCCGGACGACAGGTCATTTCAGAGAAACATCTACATCTCCCCTGCCAGGCTTAAAGGAGCCGAAATCGGCGATAAGGTTGTTGTTCATAACTTAATCTGGAAAAAGGCCGATTTAAATCCGGAAGGGGAAATAAAAGACACTCTCGGAAAAGCCGGCAGCTACGATGCCGAAATTGCATCTATAGCAATGCAGTTTGAACTCAGCTATAAATTCTCAAAAAAAGTCCTCAAGGAAGCGGAAAACATTCCGGATGAAATCCCGGAAGAAGAAATTGCAAAAAGACTCGATTTGAGGGATAAGGAGATTTTTACAATTGACCCTAAAGATGCAAAGGATTTTGACGACGCGGTCTCAATTGAAAGAAATGAAGAGGGGAATTTTATTGTTGGAGTGCATATTGCAGATGTGAGCCATTTTGTACCGGACGGCTCTTCTATCTACCAGGAGGCGCTTAAAAGAGGAACCAGCGTTTATCTGGTTGGCAAAGTAATTCCAATGCTCCCCGAAAGACTTTCGAATAAAATCTGTTCCCTTGTTCCAAATGAAGACCGGCTTACCTATTCTGTAATTGCCGAAGTTACCCCCAGAGGTAAAATTCTCGGCTATGAGATTAAAAAAACGATTATTAACAGCAAAAGAAGATTTACCTACGAAGAAGTTCAGGAAATACTGGATTCGGGCAAGGGAGACTTTTCTGAAACCCTTCTCACGATGAATAAACTTGCCAAAACAATGAGGCAGAAAAGAATTAAGAGCGGCAGTATAAATTTCTATACCCCCGAGGTGGAATTCAGCCTCGATAAAACCGGACACGTAACTGATATTAAAATAAAGGAAGTGCGCGAAAGCCATAATCTTATTGAGGAATATATGCTTATGGCAAATCAGATAATTGCCGGACATATTAAAAAAATTGAGAACAAAAATCAGATTTCGTTTGTTTACAGGGTACACGATCTACCTGAAAAGGAAAAGATTTTTGAATTTGCCCGATTCGTGAAATCATTAGGTTATTCATTCGATGCCCGCGAAGTGAATAATTCCAGACAGTTCCAGAAACTTTTTGACGAAATCGGCGGTACTGAAGAGGAAGCAGTTATAAACGAAATAGCGATACGTTCAATGGCTAAGGCAGTCTACTCGGTAAATAACATAGGGCATTACGGCCTCGGATTTAAATATTATACCCATTTTACCTCTCCTATCAGGAGATTTCCGGACCTGATTGTTCATAAAATAATCTATGAGATAGTGGATAATGCGAATTATAAAAAATACAGGCTAGATGAACTGGAAGACATTTGCGATCATACATCGGCAACAGAAAGAAATGCCGTAGCAGCCGAAAGACAATCGGTAAAGCTTAAACAAATTGAATTCCTGAAGAATAAAGTAGGAGAGGAATTCCACGGTGTAATATCGGGATTTACGAATTTCGGCTTCTTTGTGGAATTAAGCCAGACACTGGCCGAAGGTTTAATCAGGTTCCGGGATCTGAACGACGATTTTTATGTATTAGACGAGAAAAATTATTCTATTGTCGGCAAGGATACCGGCAAAAGGATAAGGTTAGGGGATAAAGTAAGCGTTAAGCTGCTTAGGGTTAATGAGGAGAAAAAAGAGATTGATTTTGCCCTTTTAAATAACTAATAATTTTATATTATTTCGGTAAAAGTTAGGATGCTCTTATATGAAAAAATACATATTTTTTATCGGAATTGTGTTTTTCTCGGTTTCAACGCTCTTTGCCCAATTTGGTCAGAACAAGGTAAATTATAAAAATCATGATTGGTTCTACATACAGACCAAACATTTTGATATATATTTCTATTCAGGCGGAGAGATAATTGCCGAATATGCTGCCCATTCCGCCGAGAAAGCACTAAATTCAATTACCACCCAGTTTAATTATAAATTGGGCAACAGGCTTTCCCTGATTGTTTATGCCTCCCATAATGATTTTCAGGAAACCAATACAACTGATGAATATTTAAGCAAGGGAATTGGCGGTTTTACTGAACCATTCAAAAACAGGGTTGTTCTTCCTTTCGAAGGGAATTATGCCAAGTATGAACACGTTATTCATCACGAACTGGTGCATGCTGTTCTTCAGGATATGTTCTACGGCGGCTCAATTCAAAACATAATATCCCGGAATATAAACCTTAACATTCCTCTCTGGTTTCACGAAGGCATGGCAGAGTATCTCTCCTCAGGATGGAATTTAAATCAGGACCAGTTCATCAGGAACGCAATCCTAAGCAATACCCTCCCTAACATACAGCAGCTCACTAATTATTATGCTTACCGGGGCGGTCAGGCGGTAATGAAATATATTGCGACTAAATACGGGGAAGAAAAAGTAGGACAACTTGTAAATAAAGTGCAGAGCGCAGGCAATTTTGAGCAGGGTTTCAAATCGGCTCTCGGAATAGACCTTGAAGAATTGAACGAAAGATGGCTTAAAGACCTTAAAAAAGAATACTGGCCCGATATTGCTAATTATGTTGATCCGGACGAATTTGCCAAAAGGCTTACCAACAATAGAAAAGACGGTTACGGTTTTTATAATGTGAGTCCTGCAATATCACCGAACGGCGACAAAATTGCATACCTGTCCGATAAAGATATTTACCTAAATCTTTACCTGATGAATACCTCGGACGGAAAAGTAACAAAGAAGCTCCTCGAAAGCGGCAAGACAACAGATTTTGAAGAACTTAATGTCCTCTTCCCTTCATTAACCTGGGCCCCCGATAATAAGCGTGTTGCCCTTTCTGCCAAAGGGGGAGGATTTAATTCGATTGCGGTTATTAACACCGATAACGCCGATATTGATATTCTGCCTATTGAAATGGACGGCATTGAATCTGTTGCCTGGTCTTTTGACGGTAAAAAACTTGCATTTGTGGGGCAGAATAGGAAGCAATCAGATATCTATGTTTATGATTTCGATACAAAAAAAGTAACAAATGTCATAAATGATATTTTCAGCGATAACGACCCGACCTGGACAAGGGATAATAAAAAAATAATCTTTTCTTCAGACAGAGGGGACCTTATTACCCAGCCTGGTGAAAATTATGAAATGTATAAGCACGATGTTTATCAAAAAGACCTGTATATGATTGATCTAGCCTCGGGAAAAATTGAACGCATTACCAACTGGAAACATTCTAATGAACAATTTGCAGTTACTTCGGTTGACGGAAAGGAAATTCTTTTTTCATCCGATTATAACGGCATTGGAAATATTTACAAGAAAAGAATTGTTCTTAATCCCGATGATAAAGTTGGTTCCATTCTTGAACTGCCTGCTGAACCGATTACCAATTCTCTCACAGAAATAAGCCAGATGTCCCTTTCATACGACGGTAAAAAACTTGCATTCACTTCTTTATATAAGGAAGGATACAATATTTTTACTCTCGACAATCCATTTACCCCTAAGACCGACATTAAGGAATTAAAAAAGACAGTTTATGTGAGCCGTTTAACGAGTGATAAAAACGGGAAAATACTGGCTGCCGGCGACTCTAAAAATGAACCGGTTATAGTTACCCAGAAAACCGAAGTCCCTCTTAAAGACTCGGTTAAGACCGATACCGGGAAAAAGATATTTTCAGGACAGCTGAAATCAAAAGATCCTAAAAAGGATACCATAAAAGTCGATTACAGCCGTTATGTATTCGGCGAAGGGAAAAACTACCTAGATTCCACTTCGATTAAAAAGAAGGAAATTGCTTTCAGGGAGACGCTGGACGATGAAGGGAATTATCTGGTTAATAAATATAAAATCAATTTCTCCCCCGACCTTATCTATGCAAGTGCCGACTTCAGCACATTATACGGAGCATATGGTTCAACTGTACTTTCATTCAGCGATATGCTCGGCAATCACAGAATAATCGGCATGACCAATATGCAGATGGATTTGAAAAACAGCGATTACGGTGTTGCATATTATTATCTTGAAAATAAACTTGACATAGGGTTTTCTTTAATGCATACAGCCCGCTTTTTCTATGCATCCACTGGAGTGAGAAGCGACCTGTTCCGTTACCGTAATCTGAGTTTTTCAGCCTTTGCCAGCTATCCGATTAACAGGTTTTACAGAATAGATCTCAGTCTGGGACTATTAAATGTTTCATCAGAAAATGTTGACGACGCATTTTATCCATCTCAGAATGCTTTCTTTATAACCCCTTCCCTCTCTTTTGTACACGATAATATACTCTTCGGATATTATTCTCCTATAGAAGGAACAAGATACAGTGTTACACTATTCGGTAATCCCGGATTTAACGATAAGGCAAGAAGCTTTGCTTCGCTATTATTCGATTACCGCACTTATATGAGATTCTTCTTTGATAATTCTTTTGTTATAAGATTATCAGGAGGTTATTCGGCAGGGAATAATCCGCAGCGGTTCCTGCTTGGAGGCACCGATAACTGGCTTAACAGGGAATTCGCAACAAGCGATATTCCGATAAACACTGTTGATGAATTCGCATTCCTCTCTCTGGCTACACCAATGAGAGGTTTTAATCTGGCTCAGCGTATGGGTTCAAAATATATGCTCCTTAACCTTGAACTCCGCTCCCCTCTAATCAGATATTTAATTACAGGCCCTCTCCCCCTTCTGTTCCAGAATATTCTCGGAACGGTATTTATTGATGCAGGCGCTACGTGGGATAAAAATTCTGATCTTCAGCTCTTTGGCCGCAACAGCTCGGGAGATCTTGTAACAAAAGACCTGCTTCTTGGAACCGGGTTCGGACTTCGATTTAATTTTATTTTCCTGTGGCGCTTCGACGTAGCCTGGTCTTACGATATGCAGGGATTTTCCAAACCTAAATACTACTGGTCGTTAGGACTCGATTTTTAGTCTTCCGAGGCTCTCCTCCAAAAGGAGAGCCTTTTTGTTTTAAACTCATTCTTCCTTTTACTATCTTGATATTCTGTGGTCTTCGCGTAGTCCGGCACGGGCCGGACAAATAGAGCAGCGTGGAGATGAGCGGCGTTGCGAGTTTGGAACTCATCCCCTTTTACCGGTTTAATGACATTCTTTAGTTACTACTTTTTCCCCTTCCCCCCGCTAAGCGGGATCTTCGACTTTCCGAGGGAAGGCGGGCAGCATTGATCTTTGATTGTCTAAATGCGTGACTCACGGATGGGTTCTCTCTACTGCAAATAACCCATCCCGGTCGACTTAATTCTTCTTACTCTCAGCATTATGCCTCCTCCCCCTTCCCTTGAAAATGGAAGGGGATAAATTTGTACAAGTAAATCTGCACTCATGCTCCAGCAAATTTTCTTTGGTACCGGAGTAAATATTTTCCCGCCGTTCTCAAGTAGGTTAGCAATGTGAGTAGCCTTCCCTTTTCAAGGGAAGGCGGGCAGCAT
>JAEXUB010000261.1 GCA_023453125.1 Bacteroidota bacterium | reverse complement strand
CAATATGATAAATATAAAGACACTCCGGTTATAGCATTTACCGCATTCGCAATGGACGGTGATGAGAAATCCTTTATTGAAGAAGGTTGTTCCCATTATATGCCTAAACCATACAGTAAAAAAGATTTTATCGATTTTGTCAAAAAGATAATTTAATAAACCGAATGCTCATAGGATTGAGCATTGGCGATTGTCAGGCAATGGGTTCGAACTTCGGCTTTTGAGTTTTATTAGTCGTAAATTTTAACGTGCAAGCCGGGTAATATCCCTGCCTGTAATAACACTTTCCTCGTAATTGGATCCGGATATATTTATCATTGACAAGCCGACTTCTTCAAGAGTATTAAAGCTTTCAGGAAAGAGTGCTTTTCCTGCCGGATAAAGCCAGTTAATATATTTGTAGAATTTATGTGCTCTCTTCAATCCCGGTATCGGTTTAATAAAGCCGGGACGGTATGCGTAAACTCTTTTAAATGGAAGTTTCATTAAATCGTTTTCAGTTTTTCCTTTTACGCGTGCCCATTCAAGTCTTCCTTTTTCGGTGCCGTCTGTCCCGGCTCCCGAAACGTATATCATTACCATATCTTTATTAAGGCCTGAAATAATTCTGCCGAAATTCATAGTTAGTTCATAGGTGGTTCTATAATAAGACTTTTTATCGACACCTACAGATGAAATGCCGAGGCAGAAAAAGCATGCGTCATAACCGGTAAGAATTTCTTCAAATCCTCCCAGGTTAAAATAGTCATCAGTAATAAGCTCTTTCAGTTTTTTATTCTCAAATCCAACCGGCTTCCGGCTTACCGAAAGGACTGAATCAACATCCGGGCTGTTGAGGCATGTGTGGAGAACACCTTCTCCAACCATGCCTGTTGCCCCTGTAATAATTACTTTCATTTGTGCCTAATTATTAATAGTGCTCAAATATATTCCATTAAAGAGATATTTAAAAGCCGCGTGCGATTGCGCACGGAATAATATCTCAGGACCGAACAGATATAAACTGCCTTTCCCGATTTTAGCTGAGACTGCGGCCGTACCTCCGTAAAGTTTATCCTGCCCCCAGGCCCATCCGCTTAAAAGGGGAGTATCGGTATCGAACCAGGCAAGCTGTTTTAGTCCCTCTTTTGAACTTTCCGGCTTAAGCCTGAATACAGGACTGTTTTCAAAAATAACCGGAATCCTTTCCGGTAGGCCGAATGCAATAGGTTCTTTGTTGTCAATTTTCAAGTTGAGTATGGAAGCAGGAACATAATACTCTTCTCTTGAAAGGGGAGCCCCTTTGCTGTTTACCATATGACTGCTCAAAGGAAGGTTGTAATGGTATGCGGCATTTGTTGAACTTCCAATCGTTACAACTGTGCCTCCCTGCTCCATAAATTCCTTTATTCTTACAATGGTTGTATCGGGAGTAATATTGCCTGTCATATAATTAAACTCAGCCGGAATAGAAGACTGGCCTGCACCCCTCTGTTGTGGAGCCTGTCTTGCCGAAGTCTGTGCCTGTTTTGCGGGAATAGCGCCGGAAACGAATATGAGTATATCGAATTTATCTTTTAAATTCCCCTGATTCAATTCTTTTGCATAGACAAGTTTAAAGGGGAAATTGAACTGTTCAAGAATCCATCTGGTCCATCCTGCGGGCATTGAGCCGCCGTAACGGTCCCACAATCCAATACGTGCATTCTTCAATTCCTTAATAGAAGCTGTTTTAATCTCATCAATGCAGGTAAAATTAATTCCAAGTACGCCGGCTAATTCTTTAATCAGGCTTTTGGATTTGCCGTCTCCCGGAATATAAAAAGTACCTGCCGGATAAACCTTATTTCCGTATTTGTAATCCTCCATAAGCCAGCATACTTTAACATTTTCTTTCAAAAGCCTGTTAACAGCAATCACGGCATCGTTGCTGTTATATTCAAGAAGATAATTCTCCTGTTTTCCCGAGGCAATAATCTTTCCCGCATCCGGTTTGGCAAGTCCATTAATTTCTTCAAACGGTCCGTCAAATCCTTCAAGGACTCTGTCGAACTTAACTCCCATTTGAATTGCAAGAGTCCATCCCGCATTATCGTACGGAGGAATAGGAGGGCCGTTCTCATATCGGAAATCATCCGGATGATACTGAGGTTCAAACATATCCAGAATGTGGGGGCGGAATGCCTGATTGCATTTCACAATAAGTGAGCCAGCAGGATATGATTTCCCTTCTACGGTAAAATCTTTTACCCCTTTTAATACTTTTACGCCGCTTTTAATAAGCGAGTTTACAAACTTAACCGCTGTCGGAAAATCGGGCTGGTCCGAAGGAATTATATATCCTCTGGGGTCCCTGTTCTCTTTGGATTTAAAGAATTCAAAATACTTTGAAGGGATTCTCTGGGAGGTTCGCTGCTGCTGCGTTCCGCGGGTTGTATCCCGCTGAGCCGAAATTTCATTCTGGATCTTATTCTTAGCATACTTAACTGATGCAGGATTGATTGTCCAGCTGTCTTTATTCCCTTTTTCAATTGCGTTTTTCCCCATTAGATAGCGGTTAAACAAAACCGTTTCCCTATTGCGCGATGCATAATCCAATATTGCCTTGTTAAGTGTTATTGAATACTCAATTGACTGCCTGAAATGCCAGGTTTGTGGAGTAATTGGATAGGGCAGATCGTTTGTAGCCAGCTGGCGGTCAGGATTAAAGGCGATTTCCATTGGAGTAGGGGTTCCGTTCATTTCTGTAAGTATGCCAATCTGGTTATGGAAATAACCGGTTGTGCGAAGGCTGCCGTTGTACCAGATTGAGTAGGAGGCAATTGATCTCATTCCCGCCCCCGGTTTATTCTCCGCAATAAGGCGGCTATGCATTGCAAGCCCTACAGATTGTATTCCTATTGTAAGAAGGGGATCATACACATAATTTACGGGATCGCGGAAAGGGGGAACGAATACAACCTGATCCGCCGGGCCGGTCTGGTGATGATTATACATAATCTGCGGGAACCATTCAAGAAACATTATTCTGGACATGTTTTCAGTTTCTTTCTGGCTATTTAAATAAAAATCCCTGTTATTGTCGTGCCCGATGTATTTCTGATACAAGCGGGGAATATTACTGTAAGATCTTTTTTTCGGGTCGCTCTCTTTCATATACCAGTCTGCAACAAGGTCCTGTCCGTCAGGATTAGCAGGAACGAGAAGAAGAATAATGTCATCCAGAAATCGCATAGTTTCTTCATCGTTCATACTTACCATTCTGTAAGCCATTTCGGCAAGCTGGTTAGCGCCGACTACTTCAGTTGCATGGAGTCCGCCGTCAATCCAGATAACGGCCTTCCCTTTTTTTGCAAGTTCTTTTGCATCTTTCTCGGTTAATCCGTCTGCAAGCGCGAGCTTTTTAGAAATTGATCTATATTCATTTAGTTTTTCTAAATTTCGTGGAGAGGTAATAATAGCCATATATTGATCGCGCCCTTCCTCGGTTTTGCCTATTACTTCGAGCTTCATCCTATCCGATTCGGAATCAATTTTCTTCCAATAGTCTATCATCTTTTTGTAGTTTAGAAGATAATAGTCGTCCCCAATGTTAAATCCGAGAAAATCCTTGGGGGAAGTTATTTTTCCCTGTGCCTGCAATAGAATATTTAAGGCAAAAATCATTGTAATGGCAAGCAATACATTTATTCCGGTATAGCGGAATCTGCCTTTAGGCATAAACTCTCCAGTTTATTTATTGAATAATAATTTTAATTTAAATTGTTTTTTCTACAAGATTTATACTGCGGTAAAAGTTAGAAGAATTGAGTCTTATATTCAAGAAATTATTTTATTCAGGATATGCCGTTAGAATAAATATTCAATTAAACATTTTGCATCCGCCGTTGTTAATTGAATTGTAAACTCATATCTTGCCGATAAACGGAATGGAATTTTGTGACAAAGGAGTATAAATGAAATCGATTAAAATATCCTGCTTAATCGGCGCAATAATTCTGCTCGTTCCGCATTTACTCAGTGCGCAGAATAAAAGCGGCGGAGATCTGCTCAATGGCTTCTTTGTGCGCGCAGGTTATACTACATTCGATCAGGTACTGCTCCTTAACTGGGATGAGAAAGAGTTCCTTATGGATAAGGGCAAAAGCCTAATTACAATAGGGGCCGGTTATTCTTATGTCCCATCCGGATTTTGGGCGGGTATTACGGTTTCGGCTAATTATACATCTACCACACTTGATGATTTTAAGATGGGAAAATATATTGACCGTGATATATTCGGCGGAACCGTTACAAATCCTCTCCTATTTAAAAATATCTCCTATTCTCTTTTAATGTTCGATATAGATATCCATCTTATACCTATTGAGGATTTTCCTGCAGTGCTAACGGCAGGCATAATGCTTGGAGGCAGTTTTCAGAAATTTACCGTAAGCGGGGATGAAGAATCAATAATGAACGCCAACGGGGAAAAATCGATGAGTATGTTCCGCTACGGCTATATTGTAGGGGTTAAAGTTGTTCCTTTTAAGTTTCTCTCTATCGACCTGCAGTACCGTCCAATGAGCGCTTATTCCGAAAAGACTCATTACAGCGATTTCTTATACAGCCGCGACGGATGGAATTATTACGGTACCGCAACTACATCGCAGGGACCATCAGAAAGCATGCTTTTTTTCGGAATAAGCTATCATTTTTAATCCGGCCGAAAGATCTGCATTTGTAATGGCATTCTTTGCCGTAAAAATGAATAATAAGTAAACCTCTAAACAATTCAGATTATAGAAAGGTAAATAATGGCAAATCCTAAATCATACTGCGAATATGTAGAACCGCTTCCCCTGAATGATGTAAACAGAATCTATCACGATACTGCTTACGGTTTTCCGATTGATGACGACAATGAATTATTCGGCAGGCTGATACTCGAAATAAACCAGGCAGGATTAAGCTGGTCAACAATTCTGAATAAGGAGAAAAATTTCCGTAAAGCGTACCATAATTTTGAAATTAAAAAGGTTGCCTCGTACGGCGAAAAGGATATTGAAAGGCTCCTTAATGATGCCGGAATTATAAGAAACCGTTTAAAAATAAATGCTGCCATTCATAACGCTAACGTAATTCTTGCAATAAAAAAGGAATCGGGTTCATTCAAGAACTGGCTGGACTGCAATCATCCTATGAAAAAAGAGGAATGGACTAAGTTATTTAAAAAAACATTTAAATTTACCGGCGGTGAAATAGTAAACGAATTTCTTATGAGCACAGGATATCTGCCGAATGCGCACATAGAAGAGTGTCCTGTTTACAGGAAAATCCTTAAATTAAATCCGGCCTGGAAAAAAGGAGCAAAGTGATGCTGACTGCAAAAGAGAACAATAAGCAGATTTACAATTCGGAAGGCGCTGCCGGATATTTAATAAGTACTTCCAACAGGTGTGAATATGTAAGGCTTGTTCTTGAGCCGGGGGGAGTAATAGCAAACCATATACTGCCGTTCCCGGTTACATTCTATGTCCTAAAAGGAAATCCCGTCGCGGTTATTAATGAAATTGAATCTAAGGTAAATTTTGGAGATTTGCTTGAGGCCGCTGCCGGGATTGAAAGAGGATGGAAAAACTTCTCTGATTCCGGGGCAGAAATTCTGGTAATTAAACATCTTCAAATATAAACTTAAAGCAGTTTTTACTTCTTTCCCTTTTTTAATTACTTTTCCCCCGGAAAAAAAATTATAATAATATGAAAGAAATTACCTATTCACTCCGATCGAATGCATCCGATTCGGAAGAGTATTACGGAATAATTAGAAATTTTGCTTTGCAGGTGATTACCGAAGGAGAAAAGCATCTGGGAGTCAGGCTTGATGAATATATTGCTTTTCTTGCAAAGTACAATCTTGAGGAAATAAGAGAAAGGGAAGAGTACATTCTTGAACTATTAAGTTTTGGTGTCCTTTGGGAAACTTACGGCAGGTATGCCCTTAATATTAAATTTGCTCCATTTATTACAATGGCTAAGATGGGTGAATGGAGAAAAAAACACAGGATTGCTAAACCATATATAGATTTTGCAAGAGGAATTCTGATTACCCTCTTTCTGTTTCCCGAAGGTAAAAAAAGCAGTATTACCCGTTCTCCCACTCTTGCAGAAATTGACAAAGTATGCCGTTGGTTCGAGGCTACAGGCGAATTCAGGGAGCAGGCTGTCAGGTTCATAAGATGGCGCGCCTTTTGGGGACTTGCATCAAAAGAAGAAAGAGAAATGATTTTCAAGGAAATCGCCGATTTTACGCAATGGTTTAAGGGATCTGCATTAACTGCTTTGGAAAAATTCACACTGAATGTTGATGGGTTTAGAGAAAGGAGAAAGTCTTATTACAGATGGAGAGAGGATAGGATATCATGTATGCGGACGAGAGATGAATATCATCTGAATATGACAGGTGCAGAGATATTGAATATGGCATATAAAAAGGGGTATGCAGAAACAAAGGGAAAAGTGCTTTTACTTCCCGGCTGTATGAGAAAAAGAAATCCTGATAAATGTCTTGCAAAGAGGGAGCCGGGGGGATTAAAGTGTATCGGGTGCTGTCTTGAATGCAGGGTAAATTCGTTCCGGTTAAAGGGGAAAAAAGAGAATTTTGAAGTTTATATAATTCCCCATGCTTCCGACCTATCCCAGTGGGCTCCCGATAAATGCGGCGCCGGAAGGGGAGTGGTTGCTTCGGCCTGCGTTACCACTCTAGTTGAAGGAGGCTGGGAACTTAAAAGATACGGCATTGACGCGCAATGCGTACTTCTTGAGTTCAGCGGATGCAAAAAACATTGGCATACCGAAGGGCTTGAAACGGAAATAAGTATAAAGGAGCTGGATAGAATTTTAAATTAATAAGCGCGGAAAAAAATCCCGCGCCTGTAATCTTTTTTAATGCTCATGCTTTAGAACGCCTTCGTGCGATGCAGGCATTCCTGCAAGAGATATCCTTTCAACGTAGTGAACAAATTCAACATAAGCTTTTACAAAATCCCGCCCGGCTTCAATATCATCAGGATTGAAATCCTTTTTCTTCATAAGATTCAGATAAAGGGGATGAAGTCCGTCATGCACATATTCCTGAAGGTATTTAACCAGTTCCTGCGGTGCGCCGGTTACAAGCACTTTATCGGCCAATGGAATAGCTTTTCCAATATCTCTGCCCGCGGGCTTTAGTCCGGTATAGGGGGCTCCTTCTCCGGCCCGGTGCAACCTTACAAGCGTTTCAAAGAAATACATGTCGGCAAGCTCTTTAGATTCATTAGAATGCTTTCTTACGGCAAGAGTTTTATTGAAGGCTTCGGTTATTTCCTTTTCGTATTCGGCTTTAATCCATTTAAGGACAATTTTAACATTCCCTTTTTCGAGTGCAAGACGAGCATCTTTTACAACCGGTCCGTCGAGGCCGTCGCAATGTGCCATGGATACACTATTAAAGATGAATATCAGGACAATTAAAAGAATGGATTTTGCAAAAATTGATTTTTTAAAATACATTTTATTTCTCCTTTGTTATTTACAGTCCAAATATGGTGCGGGAGAAATAAATAAAAATTGACCTGAGTCAGAGTTGTGTCTTTTATACCGGGAAATATTTATTCAGCTATTTGTTCATTTTTACCAGTGGAATAGTAAAACTGAATGTTGTTCCTTTTCCTTCCTCGCTTTCAACAGTAATTTTTCCATTGTGTTTTTCTATGAACTCCTTGCACAATATCAAACCCAATCCTGTAGATTCCTCTCCGTCGGTTCCTTTTCTTCCAACTTTCTCTTCCAGTTTGAATAAATTGTTCAGTATATAGTCAGGCATTCCAATTCCGTTATCAGTAATTGATACTTTCACATAATCCTGTTCTTGTTCTTCTGCGGTAATTGCAATTTTACCTCCCCGCGGTGTGAATTTTACGGCATTCGACAAAAGATTCCTGAATACAGAGCTTATCATATTCTCATCGGCGTTAATTGCATAATTATCGGGAATTGAATTAGAAATTGATATTTCCTTTAAAGTCGCCTTTACCTTAATGCTTTCAATTCCCGCATTGGATAAATGAAGCAAAGAACAGGCTCGCGGATTGAAGTCGATTGTTCCGCTCTGAAGCTGCGACCAGTTAAGCAGATTTGAAAGCAGTTTTAGAAGATTGTTGGCAGATCTGTTCATATCTCTTCCGAGATCCGATACCTGCGCTAATGTAAAGCTTCCTATATCCTCTGCCATCATTTGGGTTAAACCAATAAATCCCTGAAAAGGGCTCTTAAGGTCGTGGGCAATTATGGAAAATAGTTTATCTTTTTCGGTATTAAGCTTCTGAAGCTGATCATTTTTCAATTCAATTTCACTAACCGCCTCTTTCAATTTAGTAATATCCACCAGAGTGCCGTCTATAACATCTCCCGAAAGAGATGCGCTTATCAGAGCGCACACAGAGCGCCCTGTGCGGGTAATCATTTCAATCTCCATCCCCGTAACTTTTCCTTCGGCTAGGAGGTGATTTACAAATATCATACGCTGCTGGGGATTCTTATATACAATCCCGGCCTCAAAACCATTTGCGTCGTTATAAA
>JAEXUB010000240.1 GCA_023453125.1 Bacteroidota bacterium | reverse complement strand
CTAAACTCCCCTTCCAACTACATATGGGACGCAATTATGGCCAAAGTATTAATTGATAAATATAATTATAAAAAATAGAGGACTGTAACATGAGTCACATAAAAAAAACACTGCTTCTTTTTCTTCTTTCGGGTTTTTGTTTGACCGCTCAGACCGGTCTTACTAAAAAATTCGGAATCCCATATAATGACCTTTCACTTACCCGGGCAGCTCAGCCGCACCAGTATATGGATAAGATAGGCACCAAAGCCGCGGCAATAGGATTTGAAAACGGCACATTCGAAATGTGGATCTGGCCCTGGAAAGTATTCCGCGGTTTCGACCTGCAGTTCTTTGTGAATACAACTACACAGCCAATTCTTTCAAAAGATATTGTAAGGGAAATTACCGTTACCCCCGAAGCCACTACAATTACTTTTGTATATGAATCTTTTACCGTAAAAGAAATTATTTTTATACCAAAAGATAAGCCGGCCGCTGTTATACTCCTCGATGTCTATACAACCACTCCTCTCACAATTGTACCCGGATTTATGCCGGTAATGCAGCCCCAATGGCCCGCCGGAATAGGGGGGCAAAGCTCCTATTGGGATGCCAACCTAAAGGGATATGTTATAACTGAAGCACAGAGAAGAGGATATTTTGTTTGCGGCTCTCCTATAGCAGAACAAATGGCAGCCCCTCCGGCCCATATGTTTGCAGACAATCCGATTCAGTTTAAATTTACAGTTGAACCGAACAAGGCGGGCGAATTTTATTATCCGATTATTATAACAGGGGGACATAAACAGACACGGGACCAGGTCTCCGCTCTATATAAAGATATTGCCGGAAACATCGAAAAATATTTCAATGAAACAGTTAATTATTATAAAGACCTCCGCCATTCCACAATTCAGGTAAAAACCCCGGATGAAAAGCTTAATCTTGCATATGAATTCGGTAAAATGGCGCTTCGGAACCTTGTTGTTGATAACCCGGCGCTCGGGAAGGGAACTGTCGCCGGATATGGATTGAGCGGCGGCGGCGGACGCCCCGGTTTCGCATGGTATTTTGGAGGCGATACTTTTATTAACTCGCTTGCAATGAACAGCTACGGCGATTACTCTACAACAAAAGATGCTCTGGCTTTTACTCAGAAATGGCAGAGACAGGATAACTTCCCAATCAGAAAAAAATCCCCCGATGAAGTAAATAACGACATCGGTAAAATTGCCCACGAACTCTCTCAGAGCGACGGTCTTGTCGATTGGTGGAATGATTATCATTACGGTTATAACCACGCCGATACCACACCATGGTACCTTGTTGCTCTTGGCGATTATTTCAGAAGAACGGGGGATGTTGAGTTTATTAAGAAAAGCTGGCCTTCTATTGTACAGGCTTATAACTGGTGCCTTAAAAAAGACAGCAACGGAGACGGCCTGATGGACCTTAAAGGGGCCGGGCTTGGCGTTCTTGAATTCGGCGCTCTGGTTAGGATTAATAACGACCTTTATACTCAGGGTTTGTGGGCTAAAGGAGTTCAGGAAGTTAACCTGATGGCAAAGTATACGGGGGATAAGGAAATGGAGAAGGCCTCCGCCGAACTCCTTCCTAAAGCCAAAGCAGCCCTCGAAAAATTATTCTGGATGGAAGATCTGGGATTTTACAGCTTTGGAGCTGCCGACGACGGCAAACAGGTGAGGGATAAAAACATCTTCCCCACTTCAATAATGGTGCTTGGAATGCTGAATGAAAAAAACAGCGCACGCTCTGTAAAAAGCTTTAACGAAAGCGATATGGTTACCGACTGGGGAGTGAGAAATCTTTCCAGCAAATCTACTCTATACGAAGCTACAAATTATAATTACGGAACCGTTTGGGGATTCAATTCCATTTTTGCCACAACGGCGCAATACAAATATCATTACAATCTTTCAGCTTACAAAACATTAACCAATACTCTTCAGCATGCGTTCGATTACGGCCTCGGCATCTTCCCCGAAGTTTTCTCCGGCAGCATAAATACAAAACTCGGTGAAGCCTACCATAACCAGGGATTCTGCACCAGCGGTTATATTGTTCCTATGGTTACCGGAATGCTCGGCATTGAAACCGATGCACTCCGGGGTAAAATTGTATTTGCTCCTAAAATTCCCGCCGACTGGAATTATCTTGATGTTAATAATATTAAAGTAGGAGACGCCTCAGTAAGCCTTAAATACAAAATAGAAAAAGGAAAGAAAACACTGATTGTGGAAAAAAAGGGGGGAAAAGAGATAGACTTCATCTTCAGCCCCGATCTTCCTCTCGGTACAGATGATATAAAAATAGCTGTAAACGGAAAAGGGGTCCAAAGCAAAGTAGTAAACAGGAATCAGGCAGTTACAGTTTCTTCGGAATTCAAACTCTCCGGGAAGACAGAATTGGTTATAAGCCATATGCCGGTGGCGGAATTATACCTTCTCCCTCAGACAACTCCTATAGGAGCCGTAAATGAGGGGTTGAAAGTAATTTCGCAGAAATTGAACGGAAATGAGCTTATAGTTGAAGTTGAAGGAATTCCAGGGCGGAATTACGAACTTGGAATTTTACACCCCGAATTAACTTCTTCTGTTAAAGGGGCTTCAATCAAAAACGGGAAATTAGCAATTTTAATTGAGGGTAATGGAACTGAATTTATTAAACATTATATTACAATAGTGCTAAAATAATCTATAACAAAGCAGAAAGTTAAATGAGCAGAAAAGGGATTCGTAAAAGATTTTTCCTGTCGGCGGCCGTTACAGTTATTATTTTATCTGCTGCCGGCTGTCAAAGCGAGAAGCTTACAAAACAGGTATTGTGGTACGACAAACAGGCCTCAGTCTATGAGGAGTCTCTTCCGATCGGAAACGGCAGGCTTGCAGCAACCGTATTTGGGACTGTTCCGACCGAGAGAATTACACTTAACGAAGAGACTCTATGGGCGGGAGAGCCGGTTAATCCCGATATGAATCCCAATGCTTACAAAAATCTGGAGGATATAAGAGAGGCAATTAATAACAACGACTATGAAATGGCCGATAAGCTTAACAAAAGCATGCAGGGAAGCTATTCTCAATCCTATGCCCCGTTGGGGGACCTGTATCTCGATTTCAGCCATAAAGGAAAAGTAGTAGGATTAAAGAGGGAACTGGATATAAGAAATGCCGTTGCCGCCTCTGAATATGTTGTCAACGGAACACAGTATAGAAGAGAAGTTTTTATTTCCTATCCTGACCAGGTAATGGTGATTAATTTATCCGCCTCAAAAAGCGACAGCCTAAATTTTAAGATACGGCTTACCAGTCAGCTCCGACATAAAACCACATCGGAATATACTACAATATCAATGCAGGGGCGAGCGCCTTATCACGCAGAGCCGAATTATATTGGCAATGTTCCCGAGGCCCTTAAATATGACGATAACAGGGGAACCAGATTCAGAACCCTTGCGGAGGTAATTGAAACAGACGGTGAAGTTACCGCTTCCGATTCTACCCTTACCGTAACCGGCGCAAAGGAATGCACCATTCTGCTTTCCTCTGCTACAAGCTTCAACGGATTTGAAAAAGACCCATCTTCCGAAGGGCTTGATGAAAAGATGCTTGCTTATAAATATCTGAGCGAAGCATCTTCCAGAAAATATTCCCAGCTTAAAAAAAGGCACATTGAGGATTTTAATAAATATTTCAACCGCGTTGAATTCACTCTTAATGCCGATACCGTTTCAGCCATTCCAACTGATGCAAGACTCAAAAAATATTCCAACGGAGAAAAAGATTTCGCGCTGGAGTCCCTTTATTTTCAGTACGGCAGATATTTAATGATAAGCGCCTCGAGGCCCGGCGGAATACCGGCAAATCTTCAGGGGAAATGGAATATTATGATGCGCCCCCCCTGGAGCAGCAACTATACCATTAACATTAATACGGAAATGAATTACTGGCCTGTTGAGGTGTGCAATTTGTCCGAGCTTCACGAGCCGCTGCTGCGCTTCATAAGCAATCTTCAGGTGACCGGAGAAGTTACAGCCAAAAATTTCTACGGCATAGAAGACGGCTGGTGCGCGGCTCATAATACCGATATCTGGGCAATGTCCAATCCGGTAGGTAATTTCGGCAAAGGAGATCCTTCCTGGGCAAACTGGAATATGGGAGGCGCCTGGCTTTCTACGCATCTTTGGGAGCACTTCGATTTTACGCGGGATACTTTATTCCTGCAGAAAACCGCTTACCCGATTTTAAAAGGGGCCGCCAAATTCTGCCTTAACTGGCTTGTTGAAGATGAGAGAGGATTTCTAATCACATCACCATCAACATCCCCCGAAAACATATATATTACCGATAAGGGATACAAAGGGGCAACTTCAAAAGGAACTACCGCTGACCTTGCAATCATAAGAGAGGTTTTGGGGAGAACATTGGATGCGGCGCAGATTTTGAATACTGATTTTCCCTTGAGGCTAAGGCTTAATAACACTCTTACAAAAATGTATCCTTATAAAATCGGAAAGAAGGGGAACCTTCAGGAATGGTATTACGATTGGGAAGATGCCGAACCGCAGCACAGGCACGTTTCCCATTTGTTCGGCGTTTATCCGGGCAGACAGATAACGCCTTCTTCAACACCGCAGCTGTCTGATGCCGTTAAGAAAACTCTCGAATTACGGGGAGACGGCGGTACAGGCTGGAGCAAAGCCTGGAAAATAAATCTGTGGGCCAGACTCCTTGACGGAGACCATGCATACAAACTTTTAAGAACACATTTGAGTTATGTAGACCCGGCACCCGGTACAAAATATTCGGGGGGCGGTACATATCCAAATCTCTGGGATGCCCATCCCCCATTCCAGATTGATGGCAATTTCGGCGGCACTGCCGGAATAGCTGAAATGCTCCTCCAGTCACATACAGGCGAAGTTGTTCTTCTCCCCGCCCTCCCCGGCGAATGGAAATCGGGAAGCATAAAGGGATTATGCGCCCGCGGAGGGTTTGTAATTGATATGGAGTGGGATTCGGGCCTTCTTTCGAATGCCAGGATAAATTCTAAAAACGGAAACTCGATAATTCTGCGCTATAAAGATATTGTTAAAACCTTTAAGCTTAAAAAGGGAGAAACAATAAACCTCAACGGAAAACTTGAATTGAAATAATTATTGTCTTACAGAATAAAACTAAAATGCCGGTTAGTCACCGGCATTTTTTATTTGTACAAATACTGTTTATTTAATATAGACCATTTTTATCATTGAGCGGAACGCCTTTCCTCCGGATGAAGGAATTCCTTCCAGGGCGCAGAAATAAACTCCTGATGGAAGAGAAACCGCGTTCCATTCGAAGCTGTATTTCCCGCTTCCCTTTCGTCCCTCAAATAATCTTTCAACTTCTGCACCAAGGGCATTATATATTTTAACCGTCAGCCTGCTCTCCTCCTGTACGTTAAACGTAATTTTTGTTGATGGATTAAAGGGATTCGGATAGTTCTGATAAAGCACTGCCCCGGTCGGTATTTTATCCTTAAAGTCGATTCCGGCAATTGACAATGGTATGCTCCAAACACCCTGCCCGGCACTCATAGCAGCATATAAATTATCCTGATATAAAAATAATGCACTTATGTAATCCGAAGCAATCGGAAGGTTTTTTGTTATGCTGTACCATTTTTTTCCATTGTCGTTTGAATAAATAACACCATTAGCGTCTGCCGCGGCAAAGATTTTGCCGGCGCCGAACAAAATGTAATCAATATAAAATCCATTCAGTTCTTCGCTTAATTTTATCCACGTACCCCCTTCGTCTTCTGAATAATAGATCCCGTTATTAGTCCCGGCATACACTCTGTTTCCGTCGACCGCAAGGGAATATACATCCGATGCGCCGCTTATATTTTTTCCGCACCAGGTATAACCCTTATCCCGGCTTACATAAATACTGCCCCTTATTCCCCCCAGGGTTACTCCTGCAAAAAAAGTGTTGTTTGAATTTTTGACGAATGATGTTATGTCCCCCAGATTAACAGGCATACCGGTCCCGTAATATTTCCAATTTGCCGTTTGAAAATGCGTTTTATAAACTCCGCTTGGCTGCATTCCTATTGAATAACTTACCGCGGCAAAGAGGGTATCTCCCACCATTATTAAACCGGATACGAATCCTTGCGATTGAAAGCCGCTATTGAAAGGCTCCCAATCGACTCCCTTATTCCTGCTTAGGCATACTCCTCCTCCCTCAGTTCCGGCGAATAAATAATCGCCGCTTCTTTCAAATGAAGAGACATCAAAATTAAATTCATATAATCCTGTTGCGTGCTGCTGCCAGCCTGCTCCCCCATTTAAGCTGTACCATAGCCCGCTATCCTCCGTTCCGGCAAACAGCTTACTGTCTATTTGTTTAAAAGCAAAAACACGGCTTGAAGGAGAGACTACCCTGTTCCATTGTGCGGACATATTTCCCGCGGCGGCAAGTAATATTATTAACAGATATCCGAATTTGTGTCTATTCTTTTTCATATTGTCTTTCTTTCGGTTCCGGTTTTATCTTTTTTAATAAGACGCTCTAGCTTATTAATTGTTTTACAGGATGGATACAATTAATTAAAAAGAGGACAACCGGCTCCGGCTTATTAATAATAGCTTTTTATACTAACCATAAAAAAAAGCCGGATGTTCTCCGGCATTTAGAATTCAAACAAACAATATTTTATTTAACATACACCATTTTAATTAGGGACCTGAACAGATTGCCTCCCGATACAGGCACTGCTTCAACTACGCAGAAATATATTCCGGAAGGAAGATTGCCGGGCATCCATTCCGTGCTGTATTTACCGGCACTTCTTTTTCCTTCATAGATTTTTTCTATTTCTGCTCCCAACGGATTATAGATTTTAACCGACACCCTGCTTTCAGCGGGAAGCGCAAAACTTATCTTTGTTGCCGGATTAAAAGGATTGGGATAATTCTGGTAAAGAAAATAATCACTTGCCTTATCTGATTCTTCTTCAACAGAGACCGGATCGTATCTTCTCAG
>JAEXUB010000225.1 GCA_023453125.1 Bacteroidota bacterium | reverse complement strand
GATAAAAAAAATCCCGGCAAAGCCGGGATTAAATTTAATTTGCCTCTCAATCGATGCAATAATTCTGAAAATTTGAATACAGCTTCTGTTCAAGTTCCTCAAGATCCTTTTTAAAGCGCTCTTTCATTTTCCCCGTTTCCTCTTCAAATTGAGGAATAAGGTTTTTATAGTATTCAATTTCCGTCGAAAGGTTGTTTCTGAAAGTGGTTATATATTCTTCAGTCTGCTTTGAAACCCCTTCCATTTTTTCCTTTACTCTTTTCTGAAGATAGTTAATATACAGATCGAGCTCTTTTATAAAGAGGTTTGGCCTGTTAGCATCCGCAATAAGGTTAATTCTTCCGTAGATATGGTCTACCATTTCCTTAAAGGTGGCTACACGGTTAAAATATGCCATATTGGGACCGGGACAAATGGACACTCCGAGGCTCTGCTTAATTTTTTCAACTCCATTTGTAATAAGGGCCGATGCAGAAAGTCCTTCGCAGAGGCACGCCTTTTCGAGAGTTGCATTATATTCCTTCTGGAGACCGAGAGCATCGGCTGACTGCTGTTTAAGCCTTCCGATCTCCTTAATATATGCAATTGACGCTGTACAGAGAGGTTTTCCTGCAATATCATTTTTGAACATTAAAAATTTCTTTGCGCAGGGGCTCCCCGGTTTACCCGCTTCAATCCTGTTCTGTTTTTCAATGTCTTTACTATTCCCTTTAAGGCTGTTAAATGGAACGCCGAGGGGGGAAATATCGCTAAGATAATAATCTTCTTCCTTGGCATCGGTAAGCCTTCTTAAAGTATCCGCATCAACATTCATTACCTCGGGCACCAGGAGGAAGGGGCTTCCCCATCCGACTGAATCCACATTATAATGATTGAGGAGGAAGAGATGTTCCTTTTCGGTACCGACTCCCCCCTGTACCGTAATTCTTGAGTTTATTTTTTCAATATCGGTATCAAGTCCCTTTTTACGGAGCGCAGAATAATAAATCTCTTTTAGAGAAAAGGTCAGTTCTTCTCTCTTCAATTTAAATTCTTCCATAATCGGTCCGAGCAGGTAACCTTCGGTGGCAAATGCGTGGCCGCCGCAGTTTAATCCCGATTCAATCCTGAATTCATTTACCCAGAGTCCTTTTTTTGCAAGGAATTTTCCCTGGATTAAGGCAGAGCGGTAATCGCTTACCTTTAATGTAATTCTTTTGGAAAAATTACCGGCGGTCGACGGGAGAAATTCTTCAAATTTTTCCGCATAGCCGTAAAGTCTTGGATTCATTCCTGCCGAAAAAACCACCGAACTGTTAAGAGTGCTTTTTGCAAATCCTCTTAATGCAGAATGGGCATCATTAAATTCAACCGGCAGAGGTTCGCCGCCGGGCCCGAAGTTCTCTTTATCGACTTTGGTCATAATATTCGCTTCAATCTCGCCGGGATAAATATTATCCCTTATCCACTGCTGAAGTCCGGCCTTTACGGTTTCATCCTTTTCGTTCAGCATCTGCAGATATTTAATTTTTATCTCTGAATATGAAGGAAGAAGTTCGCAATATTTTTTTATTCCCCCTTCAATCTCGAACGAGGAATTGCGGAGGGAGTTAAACTGTTCCTTTACCACATAATCCAGCAGATTTAAATATGCCGTAATTCTCTTAGCGCGGCTGTCCTCTGCATTTAGAGGAATCGGAACATATTCCATCGAATAAATTCCGCAGAATTTTTCCCTAAGCTGTTCCAGAAGAATATCATCTACAATGGAAACGGTTGAAGTAACCCCGTATCTTGCCACTTTCAACGGGGCATCAATAGAATACCCAATACCAAGAACCGGGATGTGAAATGAATGGCCTTTAAACTTTTTCATATATATTAAACGGATTCGTTTTGAATCCCTTCCTTTATTTTTGTAATTGTAAATTTACGGTAACTCAATAGGAAACTTTTGGTTATGAGGAAAGCAATTTTTTTTGAACTATCCTTCGAAGTATCCATTTAAACTACAGCTGAAATTTACAAAAAAGAGAATAGAAACAAAATTTATTCAGAAAAGAATGGAAGAAAAGCGTTTTAATTAAACCGGTTTTACGCTGCGAAACTATATATTATAAATATCTGCATCAATTAATATTTTCATTATCACAATTGTACATTTAGCAATAGAAAAACAAATAACCCCCAAAGAGGGGCTTTAACTAATTCTGCGTGAGCTCTTCTGCAGCTACCGGATTCTGCCCCGATCTTGAGGGGTTTCCGCACACCTGAGCTTATTTAAAAAACGAAAGCCCGTCAGTTGACGGGTTTACTAAAATAATCCGCCGCGGCGGACTGGCAGCTACCATCTTGTTTAAAAAACGAAAGCCCGTCAGTTGACGGGCTTTCTAAAAATAAATCTGGCAGCTACCTACTTTTCCACACACCTGCGCATGCAGTAACATCGGCGTATATGGGCTTAACTTCTCTGTTCGGAATGGGAAGAGGTGTAACCCCATAGCTATAACCACCAGAAAACTTTTGGTCAAAATCAAAATATGAAAGTTTGAAAGAGCAGAGCTTGAGAATAAACCGAATAACCATCTTTTAATAATATTTAATGGCTAAGTCTCACGACTTATTAGTACTGCTTGGCTGAATGTATTACTACACTTGTACCTGCAGCCTATCAACCTCGTCATCTCCGAGGAGTCTTTAGTGCCTTACGGCAGGGATACCTAATCTTGAAGTGTGTTTCGTACTTAGATGCTTTCAGCACTTATCACATCCGCACATAGCTACCCAGCTATGCCGCTGGCGCGACAACTGGCGCACTATAGGTGCGTTCACTTCGGTCCTCTCGTACTAGAAGCGACTCTTCTCAAGTATCCTTCGCCCGCATAGGATAGGGACCGAACTGTCTCACGACGTTCTGAACCCAGCTCACGTACCGCTTTAATTGGCGAACAGCCAAACCCTTGGGACCTTCTTCAGCCCCAGGATGCGATGAGCCGACATCG
>JAEXUB010000214.1 GCA_023453125.1 Bacteroidota bacterium | reverse complement strand
TTTAATTGTCTTAATCTGATTTCCCTTTGCATCGTAAATATCAATGTTAACATCGGCGGCAGAGGCATCTTTAATAAAATAATTTATTGTAAAGCCGTTCGGCTCATTTTCGGTATAAAGATGCTTGCTCCCCATAAGCTGAATATTTCCCCACCCAGCCTGCTCGGAGTAATTCATTAATGGTTTGCTTTCTACATTAAAGAGGTAATAATCATTATCAAAGAATTTTTCATTCATCTCTTTAAGAGGGGTAATATCGGCAGTATAAATCCCTCTTCCGTAAGTGGCGGCAATAAGGTCGTTCTCTCTTTTATGAACTATAACATCCTTAACCGGCACTGGAGGAAGCTGATTAAATCGCATCCATTCATTTCCACCATTAATAGATACAAATAATCCGTTATCGGTGCCGCAGAAGAGGAGAGATGAATTATCCTTATCCTCCCAAATTGTATTTACCGGGGCGGAAGGAAGATTGGAGGAAATAGAAACCCAGGTTTTTCCGTAATCGGTTGATTTATATATAAAAGAAGAAAAAATATCTCTCGTGTAACCCGATTTAGAAGTATATACAACCGCGGGGTTATGATGCGAAGTGAAAATTGATGTAATCCAGAGGTCTTTAGGAGCTCCCGCTTTTGTCAAAGCTTCAGTGCATTCAATCCAGGTTTTTCCTTCATCGGGAGTATAATGAATTCTGCCGTCATCAGTGCCCACCCAGATTAATCCTTTTTTAATTGGTGATTCAGAAATATAAGTAATGGTGCAGTATTTAATATGCCCCCTTCCGTTCTGCTTAATTGAATCGTCGGTAGTAAGGTCGCCGCTTAATTCAATCCATTTTTCTCCCCGGTTGGTGGTTCTAAGAAGCATCTGCGCTCCGGTATAAACAGTATTCTTATCGTGCGGGGAAATTATAAGGGGAGTATCCCAGGTAAAGCGGTATGCCGGCTTATCCTTTGCCGCTTTCGGCATAATGCTTTTTCTTTTTCCGATTTTTAGGTCCGCAACCATCTGCTGTCCGAACTGTCCAGTGAAATATGCGTAGCGGTTATCGGAATCTACTTTAATAAACATACCGTCCCCCGATCCGACGATGCGCCAGTCGTCAAGGGAAATCTGTCCGGCAGGTCCGTTTGAAGGGGCAGCCCAAATCTCGTGGTCCTGCATTCCGCCGTAAATATAATAAGGTTCATTCATATCGGCTTCAACGCGGTAGAATTCCCCCGCGGGAATATTATAATGATGCACAATAGTCTTTGCGCCGTCAAAGGTTTCATACAACCCCCCGTCGCTTCCCACCATTATATGGTCAGAATCTTTCGGATCAATCCACATTGTTCTCACATCGCCGAACATATTGGGAAAGAGGAGTCCCGGTTCGTAGCTTACCCCTTTCCAGTTCCTGCCCCCGTCATAAGTATAAAAGATTGAGACTCCAAGCACATATACTTTATCTGCATTCAAGGGATCGACATTAATTCTGTTGAATGAGTAAGCGGCCTTATTGCTTAAATTTATTTTCGGGTCATTCATTTTCCTCCAGGAAATCCCCCCGTCGTCGGAGCGGTATAATTCCCCGCCAATCAGCTGGTCGTAATAATCATCCCGGTAGGTATTCATCATTCCCTTGGTATTAAGGGGTTTGGAAGGGTCTTTCGGATTAAGGTTTTCAACCAGCGCATAAACCACTTCCGGTTTAGAGAGGCATAGAGAGAGCCCTATTCTTCCCAGCGGTCCGTTGGGAAGACCGGCTGAAATTTTATTCCAGCTCTTTCCCCCGTCATTGGTTTTATAAACGCCGCTGTTAACGCCCCCGGCTTCAAAATGCCACGGGTAGCGGTATTTTTCATATGCCGAAGCAAAGAGAATATCGGGATTGTCGGGATTCATAATTAAATCTATCACTCCGGTGTTTTCGTCGATGTATAGAATTTTGCTCCAGCTTTTTCCCCCGTCGGTAGTTTTAAAGACGCCTCTTTCCTTGTTGGGAGAGAAGAGATGCCCCATAGATGCGGCATATACAATGTTTTTATTCTTCGGATGAATGAGAATTTTAACTATATGGTGGGAATCTCCCAGTCCCATATTTGCAAATGTTTCTCCGCCGTCGGTGCTCTTATAAATTCCGTTCCCCGCATAAGTAGAGCGTGCGTTGTAGGAATCCCCTGTGCCGACCCAAACGATGTCAGGGTCGGATGGCGCAATTGCTATATCTCCGATTGTATTGGTGCCGTACTTATCAAAGACGGGATAGAAAGTGGTTCCGTTATTAATTGTTTTGAACACGCCGCCGTTGCGGGGGGAGACAAAATAGGTGTTTTTATATTTTGCCCCGGGGTTATCGGGTACTGCAATAGCCCCTACCCAGGCGCCAACCCTGTGGGGGGCTAAATTGCGGAATGAAATTGAGTTTAACAGTTTCCCGTCGAATTTTACCTGCGCGTTAAGAAATGAGCAGGTTAAGATGATAGGTAATAATAAGATGCGTTTCATTGCGCCCCCGATAAACTTTAAAATTAAATAGTTCGATAAAGGAACAAAATCCATTTTCCTGAGGAGTACACGGTTAAAATAATAAATTATGAATAGAAATTAATAACGGGGGGAGTAATTAATTCTTATATTCATTTGAAAAATGATTCCCGTTGGATTAAACCCGGGAGTAATATAAGTTGTCAAATTATCAAACAAACAAAAGGGAGAAAGATATGTTCCGCAAGATCGCCTTATTTTCATTAGTATTATTTTTATTCTCGGTAGTATCTGTTTATGCCCAGCAGGGAATGGGGGGACAGAGAATGACAGCCGAAGAAAGAATGGCTCAGCAGGTTAAGACCCTTACAGAAAAGCTTACATTGAATGCAGAACAGGTTAAGAAATTAACCGATATCATAAAGAAGAACAACGAAGAAATGACAAAGATGAGAGAGGAAATGCAGGGGGGCGACCGCCAGGCAATGATGGAGATTATGCAGAAGAACCGTACGGAGCTCAACAAGAAAATTGAAGCCCTTTTGGATGCAAAACAGAAAGAAGCTTTTGCAAAATACAATAAGGAACAGGAAGAACTGAGAGCTCAGAGACAGAGACCTCCTCAGCAGTAATAAATTTTGCTTTCATAATAACTACCCCCTTTACCAGATCCTGCCACCCCGCGGGATCTGGTTTTTTCACCGGATCCCGCTCACCCCGCGGGATTTGGTTCTTTAAACCCCCTTTCTTTTTATCCCGATAATTAATTATCTTTGTCCGGGAAACTCTTTAACCATTAAACTGTTTAATATATATGCTGGAATAATTCTATCTATTAATTATAAAATCCCGGGAGGGGAAAATGAAAAGGGGAATTGTCTTACTTCTTGCTGCTGTAATAATTGCTGGGTGTTATTTAATACCGCAGGAAAAAAAAATAAGTGAATTAAAAATTATTTCGGAAGCGAAGCCGGAAAAAATTATTTCCGGTATCTACCGGAGCGGGGTGGAAATCCCGATCAGTAAATTCGGCGTTATACTTCCATACGGAGATTCGTCACTGCTATTTTTAAACAAAAAAGAAAAGCTGGTTTTCATTACAGACAATAATATGAAGGTAATAAAAGAGATTGACCTGAAAGGCAAACTGGATTCTCTATACAGCGTATTGGACTTGAATAAGAAGACAAGGGACTATTATGCGGCAGATAAAAAGAAAACAAATTATGATTCCCTCAGATTTTCTATAATTGAAAATGCTTTCATAACGGGGGATACTCTCATATTGGCAAGCGGGCTGCAGTACTTTAACAAACTGATTCTTTCTACCGGGGAAATCAGGAATGTGCTGATGGAGAAATCGTATATGGCAAGTCCATATAATTTATATATTAACCGGAAAGGAAATTATGTATTAACTTATTTTGGTATGGCTTTTGACGATTTAACAAAGAGCGGTACAATGCCGCCGGCTGATGATAAAAAAGAAAATGAATACCTGAAAGAGAGCAAGGCATTATTCGGCGACGGGGGTGTTATTACAGGTACAGAGATAACCTCCGGCGGTAAGCTGGTCAGGCAAATAAAACTGCAGAAGAGGGATTACGGGCACAACCTGCCGCAGTGCGATTATGCATTTTATGCAGATACAGAAAACGGATATTGCCTTTATTTTTCCGCTTCAAAGAATATCATATTTTACAATAATGCCGGAGTTGAAACAGGCAGAAAAGAATTTCCGGCGGCAGATGAGTGGTTTCCTCCGAAAGCATTAGATGAGTCAAAAAGAGAAATTAAATATTACTTAGTAAACAGTCAGCGCCTCATTCCGATTGGAAAATATCTTCTGCAGCCATCTCCATTCAGCAGCGGGAAAGAGGGAGCTGTTCTGGTAAAATACAACTCAGAATATGAGCCTCTCGGAATAATTTTATTGAAAGAGACGGCAAGATCGTGGGGATATAAAATTTTCAAATGGGGCAACTATCTGGCTGTATATCCGGAGCGGGGCGAAGATGATAAAATGTATCTCTTCGCTATAAAAGGTTTATAGAAATAAAAAAGCCCGTCTTAAGACGGGCTTTTGATTTATATAATAGAAATCATTACCATCTGTTGCCGCCGCGGTCGCCGCCGGATCTTCCGCCTCCGAAAGAGCCGCCGCGGTTGCCTCCGCCTCCGCCCCCTCCGGGTCTTCTTCCGCCGCCGAACGAGCCGCCTCTATTGCCGCCCCCGCCTCCTCTCTGGCCGAAACCGCCTCTTCCTTTACCGCCGCCCCCGGTTTTAGGGCGCGATTCGTTAACAACAATCTGCTTTCCCTTAAGGGTTGAATTGTTCAATTCGTCAACTGCTTTCTGGGCAGCTTCGTTATCGGACATTTCGACAAATCCGAAACCTCTGGGCTCTCCGGTTGTCATGTCGCGTATTATCTTAGCGCTTGATACTGCGCCGAATTTAGAGAAAGCTTCTTTGAGGTCTTCTTCGGTTGCTTCTTTTGCCAGGTTGCCGATGTAAATATTCATTAATTACTCCTTAGTAATTTTTTTAAAGAATGAATTTATATTCCGGAAGGCGCAGGTCTTTTATTTTTATTCTCTCTGCCGCCGCCGGGGAGTTAAGAAGAACAAGGGACAATTGATTATAGAGTGTAACGTTAAATATTATTTTCTTGATAAAAGGGAGCCTTTTTAGTAATCTCATTTAAACTTTAATTCAAGATAGCTTTAAATAAATTAAAAGCAAATAGGTAAAAATTTATTTTATGCCTTTTCCCTCAATGCAATAGACATAGGGTTTTTCTTGCATCGGCTGCAAATTTTATATCTCCGCCGGTTCCATTTCCATCTTAACGGTATCGGAAAGAGGAATGGATAACGCAATGTTTTCTTCAACCGGGCGCGAAAAGAATTTTTCTATATCGGGAGCGGGAATAATAACCGGCATTCTGTGATGCACCGATGAAACAAATTTGTTAGGCGTTGTTGTTATAAGGGAGACTTCTTTTCCAAACTCTTTTCCCTGCGCATACAGAGCGGCTACAAAGAAGAGAGGCTCTTCCGAAAGATAAATCCGGTAGGGAATTTTTTTGGTTCCTGATTTTTTCCATTCATAAAAGCCGGTCATAGGAACCAGGCACCTGTTTCTGTCATACAGTTTTTTCCAGAACGGTTTTTCCTTGATGGTTTCAATCCGCGTATTAAAAATGAGATGCGATTCAGGGGAGAACTTTATGCCCCATTTAATTTTCGAGAGATGGAATTTCTCCTTCTCTTTCAGGATTGAGTTTATTTCGTCTGTGGGGGCAATGTTGAAAGGCTTGGTCTCCTCCTCCTCCGAAACAAGATTCAGAGAGTCGAGCATCAGAACAAGCTCCTGTATTGAGAACTTATTTTCGAATCTTCCGCACATATCCTTTCTCTCTTTCTATTCAAAACAGAGAATTATTGGGGATAGTTTAATATTCAGACTAAAAATAGCAATATTTTATTGGCTTTGTCAAACAGGATATACGGTTAATATATCTTTTTATTTCGGATTAAATAAAATAATTCTTGAGCCGGTTCGTTTACATACAAGAAAGAAAAGAGGTGGGAAATATTTCCGTTTTTAGTCTAAAAATAATTATATAAATTTAGTAATTCTTAAAACTTAATTTAACTTTTTCCCTGTTTTGCTGTCTAAATTAAAAGAAATAAAACAGGCAAATAATAAAATCCGTATAGCGGGGAGTAAATAACATGGGAACAAGCGGCAAGCCCTCGGAAAAGAAGGGAAGCAGAATTATTTCATTTTTTAAAGAGAAATTCAATTTCATTTACGACAAGATTAACCGTTCAAAGCTTCCTCCTTTTTTTAAGAGAAAGAGTGTCGTAATTTCATTCCCCATTATTTTAATTATTCTTATATTTTTTATTATAGCTTCATTCCAGACCAGCTACCACGAAATTCCCGTATACAAAGTAACAAGGGATAAATTTGTAATATCAATTACGGAAAGCGGCGAGCTGCGCGCGAAAAATTCAATCAGCATAAGAGCCCCAAGAATAAGAGGGCAGCTGAAAATTGTTTACCTGATTCCCGAAGGCACATATGTAAAAGAAGGGGATGTTCTTGTACGCTTCGATCAGGCCGATGCAACACAGAGAGTAAGGGATGAAGAACAGAGATATGAAGTTGTTCTTTCGGACAGGGAGAAACTCCTCGCAAATCATAAATCGCAGAATGCGCGCTTCGATACACAGCTGCAGACCGCGGAGATAAGTTTTGAACAGAGCAAGCTGATGCTCGAAAAAGTAAAGTTCGAAGCGCAGGCGGCACAGCAGGAAGCGGCTCTTAACCATAGGAAGAATGAATTGAGCTATGCGCAGACCAAGACCGATGTTGAATCGAGCAAGATTATCCAGAGGTCTGAACTTAACAATCAGGCGCTGCAGGTAAGACAGAGAGAGCAGGAATTGAAGAGAGCAAGAGAAGAGCTTGAATCTCTTACATTAAAAGCTCCGGGAGAGGGACTTGTAGTATACGGCACCAACTGGGAAAATCAGGGTAGAAAATTCCAGATAGGAAATACAGCGCAGGGGGGATACAATATAATTGAACTTCCGGATCTCTCATTAATGGAAAGCGTTACATACGTAAATGAAGTTGACGTAAGCAAAATTAAGAAGTCTCAGAAGGTTCAGGTTAAGCTGGATGCCTTCCAGGACAGCACCTTCGTCGGCGAGATTAGCGACATAGCTTCTCTGGGGCGAGTCAGGGATTATAACTCTAAGTTAAAAGTATACGAAGTTCTTATCAGAATGAAACAGCGTTCCGAAAAACTTAAACCGGGAATGACTACCGGCAACAAGATGATTATAAAAGAAATCCCCGATGTAATCTTTATTCCTATTGAATCAATTTTCGAGAAAAACGGAAAGAAATTTGTCTTTGTTAAGAATGGAAGCGGATTCGACGAGAGAGAAATTGAAGTCGGCGAAAAAGGGGAAGATTATATTATTATCCGAAGCGGTTTAAGAGTTGGAGAAGAAGTTGCTTTGTC
>JAEXUB010000192.1 GCA_023453125.1 Bacteroidota bacterium | reverse complement strand
ACCGGCTATATTCGGAGTTCCTGCTTCGAACTTGCGGGGCAGATCGTCGTATGTTGTATGCTCAAAAGATACTTCCCTAATCATATCCCCTCCCCCCTGGTATGGAGGCATCATCTCGAGATACTGCGTCTTTCCATAGAGGGCACCTATTCCAGTCGGGCCGAACATCTTATGCCCGGAGAATGTGAAAAAGTCGCACCCGAGCTCCTGTACATCAACTCTCATATGGGGAGTTGACTGTGCGCCGTCAAGCAGTACGGGAATATTGTGGGAATGGGCTATGTCTATAATTTTCTTTACCGGATTTATTGTACCGAGCGCGTTGGAGATATGCACAACCGATACAAGTTTGGTTTTAGGATTTATAAGTTTTTGAAATTCCTCAATGTCTATTTCCCCCGCGTCGTTAATTGGAATGACGCGCAGTTTTATTTTTTTTCTGCGCCCCAAAAGCTGCCAGGGCACAATATTGGCGTGATGCTCCATAGCGGTTACAATTACCTCGTCCTCTTCCCTGAAATGCTGTGAGCGGCAGAGTGAATTGGCCACAAGGTTAATTCCTTCGGTAGTTCCGCGTACGAAAATAATTTCGGAAACGCTCATTACATTGAGAAACTCTTTAATTTTCAGCCTGGCGCTTTCGTACGATTCGGTAGCAAGCTCGCTTAAGAAATGGAGCCCGCGGTGAATATTAGCGTTCTCGTATGTGTAATAGTGGGTCATGCTGTCAATAACCGACTGCGGTTTCTGTGCGGTTGCCGCGTTATCAAGATAGACAAGGGGTTTCCCGTTTACCTGCCTTTTGAGAATGGGGAAATCATTTCTTACCTCATCTACATTGAATTTCCTAACCGTTTTTATATCAGCCTGGCTGTTAATCATTATTTTCTCTTATTGATTGGTAATTTCCACCCTGTGCAGATGGTCAAATATCATATGGTTTAATCTTTCTTTTAATTCGGGAATTTTAACTGATTCAATAACATCGTTTGCGAATGCCCTTATGAGCATCGATTTTGCAAGATCTGCAGGCACACCGCGTGAACGGATATAGAAATACGCCGTATCATCAAGATGCCCAATTGTAGCGCCGTGCGAGCATTTTACGTCGTCTGCAAAGATTTCAAGCTGGGGCTTTGTATCAATAACCGCCTTTTCAGAGAGAAGAATAGTCTTGTTTGACTGATAGGCGTTAGTTTTCTGGGCATCGGGACGCACCATAATTTTCCCGTTGAATACGCCGCGTGATGTATCGTCAAGGATTCCTTTGTATAGTTCATTGCTCATGCAGTTAGGCTTTGCGTGGTCAACAAAAGTATGATTATCTATATGCTGTTTGCCGCTTCCCAGATAGAGCCCGTAATAATGGCATTCACAGTTCTCGCCGTTAAGCGCCGAGTTTATGTCGTTCCTGACAATTGCACCGCCGAAAGTCATATTATAATGATTAAAGAAGCTCGATTCTTCCTGAACCGCATCAACTCTCTCAATATGATATGCATTAGTGTTTTCATTCTGTATTTTATAGATATTCACAACTGCATTCTTCGCCGTAAATACTTTGGTTGAAGCATTTGTAAAATAGGATTCCCCACCTGCTCCCGAGAAATTCATAACTATATTAACCTCGGAGGCTTCACCGGCGATAATAAGATTCTTGGGAGACGAAAGAGAAAGCTGCCCCTCTTTTCCGTTGAGATAAAGCACCTGGACAGGATGCTCAACAGATTTTCCTTTGGGAATATATGCAAAGAGCCCGTCAATGCTGTATGCGCTGTTAAGGAGGCTGAATGCATTCCCTTCTTCAGCAGTCAGGTGCTTTTCAATCAGCTCCTTATTCTCTTTTGCAAGCCTGCGCAGGCTGCCTAGTATTACACCGGCAGGAAGGGGCTTGATATCAGAAAGCTCTTCATTAAAAATTCCGTTAACAAACACTATCCTGTGACACTCAAAACCGCAGAAGATTTTTTCTTCGATTTCTTTAGCAGTCTTGACCGGGAGTTCAGGGGAAACAGCAGGCATAAAATTATTTTTTATTATGGGAGATACATTAGTGTATTTCCATTCTTCATCTTTCAATGTGGGGAAATTTACCGATGCAAGCTTTGCAGCTGCCTCTCTCCGAACGGCGTGAGTATATGATTCCTTTTCCCCGTTTAAATTTTTCTCGAAGGATTCAAAATTATCGAGATACCATTGTTTTTCTTTTTTATTTTCTTCTGACATTCCGATATCCTTTTCTTATAAAACCGGTTCAGTTTCTTCTTTAAGCCAATCGTACCCTTTTTCCTCAAGTTCAAGGGCCAGCTCCTTACCGCCGCTTTTAATTATTTTACCCTTTGCAAGAACGTGAACAAAGTCGGGTACTATATAATCCAAAAGCCTCTGGTAGTGTGTAACAACGAGCACCGAATTATTTTCATTCCTGAATATATTAACGCCGTTGGCAACAATTTTCAAAGCGTCAATGTCGAGTCCCGAATCGGTTTCGTCAAGAAGCGCAAATTTGGGATTGAGAGTTAAAAGCTGCAGGACCTCATTCCTCTTCTTTTCTCCCCCCGAGAATCCGACATTCACAGAACGGTTAAGCATAGAAGGGTCCATATCGAGCACTTTCGATTTTTCCTTAATAAGGTCGAGAATTTCTTTAGCGCTGAGCTCCGGCTCCCCTTTGTATTTTCTAATTTCATTTATTGAGGTCTTGAGGAATGTAGCATT
>JAEXUB010000130.1 GCA_023453125.1 Bacteroidota bacterium | reverse complement strand
TATAAGGAGTACCGAGATCGAAATCTGCGGGAGGATTTTTCCATCTTTCTTCAATATTGAAAGGATATTTTCCTTCGTTGCCGTAATATCTGTCGTACATTCCGTGGAATGTAGTCTTAATCGGCGCGGTAGTTCCATTATAATCGTAGCTTTTAAGAATACCGTCGGAAATTCTCAAGGTCCTGTTGGCATCCGGAGGAATAGATGTGCCGTAAATCTTGTACATAATCTGTCCGAGGAGCTGGAAAGCAACGTTTTCGGTATCGGTTACTTCCCCCTGTTTCTTGCGCAGGTCTCTTACTTTATCATAAACCTGTGCATAGAACTGGATGAAAGGATCGTTGAGCTTAAGTATTTCATCCGGAGTTTTCTTCTGGATTTCCTCTACAGCCTGTTTGTTTTTAAAGAGCGATTTATCAATCAGTTCTGCTGCGGCTTCTTTTCCTGTCTTGCCGTTGAATAATTTCTTAACCATCGGATCGTTCTTTCCGAGGTTCATAATTATGTAATCAACATTAATTTCGAGCTTTGCCTTTTCAAGATACGAGTCAAAATTATCCGGATAGAGTGCCTGCTGACGCTGCCCCTGTCCTCCCGGTCTCTGACCGCCGCCGAACTGTCCCCGCTGCTGAGCCTGCATTTTTTCTCTTTCTTCCGGAGTCATCTTTGCAAGGCGTGCCTGGGCAACGAGCTGATTGGCTATTGTCTGATAGCGCGAAGCATACTGTCCATTAGGAGTATAGGCAGCAAGTTTAGTGTCTATTCCTTTTAATTCTTTTCTAGTAGCCTCAATTGTCTTCCATACGTGTCCGAATTCTTTCTTAAGGGAAGCGTCTTTCATAACAACTTCCTGGATTTTCTTTTCAAAGGCTTTTTTGCGCGCCATTAAATAAGGATCCTGAAGCGATTTAAGTGTATATGTAACGCTTTTCCAGCTGTTTGAGAATGCAAGCCTCATACGCTGATAGTCTTCGGCTTTTGAAGGATTAGCCGATTTGAGTGCTTCAAGCGCCTTGTAATAATTATCCATTAGGAAATTATTATTTCTGTACTGTACATCGCGCATATATTCAAGCTGGGCAACAGTTCTTAATCTGTTTGTAGTACCGGGATTGCCTACTGTAAACACCAATTCTCCCGGAGCTGCGCCGTTAGGGCTCCATTTGAAATAATGGTCTGTCTTAATCGGTTTGTCGTTTTCATAAACGCGGAGGAATGCGCAGTCGAGGCCGTATCTTGGATAGGTAAAATTATCCGGGTCGCCGCCGAAGGAAGCAGTCTGCTCTTCCGGCTGGAATACATAACGTACGTCGGTATATACTTTAAAGCCCTGCAGATAATAAACGCCCCCGTTATAATAAGAAACTATATCAATCTTCAGCCCGAGCTCTTTACCGTATTTTTCGCGGAGCTCCGCAATCTTTGCGGTGCGCTTTTCAATTTTATCCTTTTCGTTCTTTCCCTCTTTCATAGAGGCAATAACTTCTTTTGATACATCTTTAAGATACACAAGCTGTTCGGCTGTAAAATTCGGAATTTTTCTTTCGTCGGCAAGAGTAGCGGCAAAGAACCCGGTCTTTTCAAGGTCTTCTCCCGGTTTCTGAACGCGCGATCTTACTCCCGTTGCGCAATGGTTATTAGTCATTAATAGCCCGTCTGAACTTACAAATGATGCCGAGCATCCCGGGATTCTTATTGCCGATAACCGGACGTGATCGAACCAGTCCTGCGACGGAGCGAAATTATAAACCTGTTTAAGATACTCGAACGGAGGATATTCGAATGCCCACATTGTTCCGGTATCAAATTTCTGTGCCTTTACGGTATCGGGATTGAAATTTCCCTGTGCAAAAAGGAAAGAGCCCCATAAAAGCAGAACAAACAACATACTTTTCTTCATGATATGCTTCCTGATTATTAATTTAACATTCTAAAATAGGAAAAGGCAGCAAGAAAATCCTGCTGCCTTTCCGGAGTAAAAAAAATGTTTATTTAGTTAGCCATTTTTCCGGTAGCTAATTCATTGGCAAGTCTTTCGGCTTTGTAAACTTTCTTGATAGCCTCATACATACCCTTTGAATCTACAGCAACTGTTCTGTTTGTATTCTGGCGGTATAGGAAATTTCCTTCGAGCATTTCGATGTTGCCGTCGAATGCAAGGCCGATTACTTCGGCATTCTTATTGATTACCGCACTGCCGGAGTTGCCGCCGATAATATCGTTTGTTGTAACAAGGTTAAACGGAGTATTTAAATCGAATCCCTGAGGAACGTTTTTCCATCTTTCGGGAAGATCGAATGGATATTTTCCGCCGAATGAGTAATATCTGTCGTACATACCGAAGAATGTAGTCTTAGGCGGAGCAATTGTTCCGTTGTATTCATATCCCTTAACAACGCCGTCGCTTAAGCGGAGTGTTCTGTTTGCATCGGGAGGAATGGTAGTACCGTAAATCTTGTACATAATCTGGCCGAGGAGATTGAATGCAACTGTTTCGGTTTCAAGAGCTTCGGTTCTTTTCTTGTTAAGAGGCTCAATTTTGCCGTATACTTCGGCAAAGTATTTAACGAAAGGATCGTCAAGCTTAAGAATTTCTTTAGGATCTTTCTTTGCAATTTCTTCAACAGCCTGTTTGTTCTTGAAGAGTGATTTTTCAATCAGCTCACCTGCAATATCCTTGCCTGCTTTCCCCTGGAAATATTTTTTTACAAGAGGATCGTTCTTGCCGAGATTTATAGTAATAAAATCAATGCTTATTTCGAGTTTTGCTTTTTCGAGAATAGGATCGAAATTATCGGGGAATAATGACATCTGTCTTCCCCCCGGTGCTCCCTGTCCCCCAGGTCTCTGCCCGCCGCCTCTCTGCTGTGCTTCAGCCTGCATCTTTTCCTTTTCTGCAGGAGTCAATAATGCAAGTTTGGCCTGTCTTACCAAAGACTGTGCAATCTGAAGGTAACGTGAAATCGCCTGTCCGGTAGGATTGTAAGCTGCGAGTTTAGTATCGATGCCTGTAAGCTCTTTTCTAGCGCCGGCAATAGTCTTCCATACGTGGCCGTATTCTTTCTTTAATTCAGGATCTTTCATAACGAATGCCTGATTCTTCTTTTCGAAAGCAACCTTGCGGGCCATCATTGTAGGATCGAGAAGAGCATTGTAGTAGCCTGAATTATTTTTCTGGCTGTTGCTGAATGAAAGGCGTGCGGTTTCATAATCCTGAGCTTTGGAAGGATTAACGCTCTTGAGCTCTTCGAGTCTTCTGTAAAGGTTATCATACTGGAAAGTGGAATTTCTGTACTGAACATCGCGCATATATTCAAGCTGGGCAACAGTTCTAAGTCTGTTTGTTGTGCCCGGATTGCCGACTGTAAAAACGAGTTCGCCGGGGTTGGCGCCGTTCGGGCTCCATTTGAAATAGTGATCTGTCTTAACCGGCTTGTCGTTTTCATAAACGCGGAGGAATGTGCAGTCGAGATTATAGCGCGGATAGGTAAAGTTATCAGGGTCGCCGCCGAAATAAGCAATACCTTCTTCAGGCTGGAACACATAGCGGACGTCGGTGTAAACTTTGAATCCCTGCATATAATAAACAGCGCCGTTGTAGTAAGGAATGATATCAATCTTAAGATTGAGTTCCTTTGCATATTTTGCGCGGAGTTCTGCAATCTTGGCATTCAGACTGGCAACTTTTTCTTTCTGAGTCTTACCGACTTTAAGAGCTGGAAGAACTTCTTTGGAAACATCTTTAAGGTAAACCATCTGTTCGGCAGTGAAGTTAGGAATTTTTCTTTCTTCGGCCAATGTAGCTGCATAGAAACCGGTGGCAGCAAGATTTTCCCCTTCGCGCTGCATCTGGCGGCGGATACCGCGCGCGCAATGGTTATTTGTCATAAGAAGACCGTCTTCGCTTACAAAAGAAGCGGAACAGCCGGGAATTCTTAATGCCGAAAGGCGTACGTCGTCGAACCATCCCTGTGTGGGGGTAAAATTATAAACTTCTTTAAGATACTCGAACGGAGGGTATTCAAAAGCCCACATAGTTCCGGTATCGAATTTCTGAGCCTTAACGGTATCGGGATTAAAAGCCTTCTGCGCGTTAAGAGGCAGATAAATAAATAAAACAAACAGCAAAAGAGAATAAGTAAATAATTTGTTTCTCATATCACACCCTTATTTGATTGTATATTTGGTAGAAAATTAAGACAGTTTTGTGTTTTAACAAAGCCGTTCATCCATTTGACACAAAAAAAAATGCCGGCGTTTAATGCCGGCACTTTAAATTCAAATATTATAAACTGGTTTAATTTACGATTTTGCCCGCCTTAAGCTCTTCGGCAATACGTTTTGCGTTTGTAATATTGCTTAAAATCTGAATAATACCGGCGCTTGATACCGATACTGTTCTGTTTGCCTTGGTATCATAGATAAAGTTGCCCGGCAAGCTTTCAATATTGCCGTCGAATACCGCGCCTACAACTTCAAGATTCTTATTTACAATCGGACTGCCTGAGTTTCCGCCGATAATGTCGTTTGTTGAAACGAAATTATATGATGCGGACATATCGAGATCCTTTGAAGGCTTTGCCCATCTTTCAGGTAAATCCCACGGATATTTCTTCTTGTGTGAATAATATCTGTCATACATTCCGTAGAATGTTGTGAATTCGGGAGCGATTGTTCCGTTATAATCATAACCGGCCATAACGCCGTCGCTTATTCTGAGTGTGAATGTAGCATCAGGCGGAATTGAGGTTCCGTATACGGCGAATAATGCCTGTCCAAGTTCCTCTTCCATAGCTTTTTCGGTCTTATTAATTTCAGCCGATTTCTTAATCATCTCCTGAGCCTTATCTACTGTAGCTTTTGCGAAGAGAATGAAAGGATCGTTTGAGTTAATAACAGCTTCGGAACCTTCTTTTGCGAGTTTAACTAATCCTTCCTTTGTAGCAAATGCAGATTTGGCAAGAAGGTACTTAACGGCTTCGACGCCTGTTTTACCGCCGAATACTTCTTTAACCAGCTTGTGGTCTTTGCCAAGGTTCATTACAATCATATCAACGTGCAGGTTAAGGAGTTTATCCTGAAGAGCCTTATCAAAATTGTCCGGATAGATTTTCTTCATTTCCTTATCGAAGTCTTCCCCTGCAGGCATTGCGCCTTTCTTAGCGAGAGCGAGAAGCTGTTTGCCCATTGCGAAATACTGGCTTGCATTAAGTGTGTAAGCAGCCATTTCCATTCCGAATTTTCTCATTTCGCCGCGTGTGCCTTCAATACCGGCCCAGAGATGTCCGAATCTGCTCTTTAAATCGGCACTTGCGAAAACTGCTTCCTTAAATTTCTTTTCGAAATCTTTTTTGCGTGCCATAAATTCAGGATCGCGCAATCCTTCCAATGCACCGCCAAGCGATTTTGCTGAGTTGCCTGTGAAGAATGCCTGATTATTATAGAAGTCTGCCTTTTCCGGGTACTGCTTTGCAAGATCAAAGAATATCTGGAGCTGTCCCTTTAAGAGAGCAACCTGATTTGCATACTGGATATCCCTGAAGTATTCAAGCTGGGCAACAGTCTTAAGACGGAATGTAGAACCGGGGTTTCCAACTACGAATAAAGGTTCGCCCGACTGAGGGCCGTTCTGCGAGAATTTAAAGAAGTTTTTTGTCTTTAAAGGTTTGCCTGTTTCATCATAAACGCGTACAAATGCAAAATCGGCATTGTATCTCGGATATGTAAAATTGTCAGGGTCGCCGCCGTACAAGCCCATATCCCTTTCGTTCATATAAACGGCGCGGACATCGTTGTATGTTTTGTAAATATACATTGAATATTTTCCGCCGTTAAACAGCTGAACAACCTGGTATTTCATACCTGGATATTTCACTTTATACTGATCGATAATTTCCCTCTGCTTGTCTGCTTTGGCTTTAAGTTTTTCATCCAAAGTCTTAGCCGCGTTTATGGCGTCTATCATCGGTTTTGTAACATCTTCAATCTTTATAAGCTGGTCTACAAAAAGATTAGGAATTTTTCTTTCGTCCGCCAGTGTAGGAGCGAAGAAACCGTTTCTTGGAATATTTTCCCCCTGTTTCTGGAAGCTTTCAAGAATAAAATCAACGCAGTGGTGGTTTGTCATTACAAGTCCGTCTTCCGAAACGAACGAGGAGCTGCACCAGCTTGCAAAGCGGATAGCCGCAAGGCGTGCGTTATCGAGCCATTCCTGCGAAGGAGTAAAACCGTATGCTTCTTTCCAGAATTCCATAGGAGGATAATCGAAGGTCCACATTTTACCGGTATCGAATCTCTGTGCTTTAACTGTGTCGAGGTTCTGCCATTGAATGCTCTGCGCAGACAATGAGAGAGAAATAAAGAGGAACAGAACCATTAATTTTACTGCTGCTTTTTTCATCGTTTTTCCTCAAGTTGTAAATAAATAACTGCTAAAAATATACTACTCCCCCAAAACTCACAAACCGGGAGGCTTCCTTTTGCCAAAAATTACTACTGGATTTGACGAGCGGTCGTATAAAAGGTTAAATGAGCGAAAAAGAGGTCAATTTAATCGTTTTTCCCTCTTTCAGGTGGTTTTTCTCATATTTAGTCTGAATTGATTCCTCAAAAGTCAGTTCAGTTCCGTCATATAAATTATCTGTAGCCTTATGGAGTTTCAGATTTAATTCCTCAACAATCTGAACCGAGTAATAGTGAAGAGTATCGTCATCCGTTTTAAGATTAATTTTTGCCCCGGGGGCTAGAATCTTCCGGTAGAGGTCAAGGAACCGGGGGTGTACAAGCCTCTTATGCATACTGCTCCGGCGCGGATACGGATCGGGGAATGTAATCCATATTTCTTCAACCGAATTTTCCGGGAATATTTTGTCAATTCTTTCGATGGCTGTTATTAGAAATGCCGCGTTTTTATGCTCAGCCTGCATAGAATTCTTTGAACCGGTCCAGATACGGTTCCCTTTCCGGTCAACACCAATAAAATTCCGGTCCGGATAGTGCTCGGCAAGATTAACAGTATAATCTCCGTTGCCGCAGCCAAGTTCAAGAGTAAATTTTTTCCCGTTATTAAAGAAGGCCTTAATGGATTCAAATACATTATCGTCTGCCGAAATGAAGACATTCGGCATTGTTTTTACTTCGTCCAGCTTTATCTGTTTCTTTCTTGGCATCTTTTCTTTGTGCTTTTTTAAGTGCGCAAAGATAAATCAAAATGGATAAAGTGAAAAGAGAAAAAATTGAAAGTGTAAATTGTGTTTAGGGATGCAGGTTAAATTAAATGAAAAAGCCGGGGAGAGCCCGGCCTTTTCACCTCGCCTTAATTATTCGACTCTATTTTTTCCTTTAGGTCTTTAACCCTTTCTTTAAGATGGTCTTTAAGCTTAAGGTTTGAAATTCCTTTTTCGTACCAGTCGGGCATCGGTTTCCCCATCAGGTAATGGTCAAAGAATTCTTTCATCCTAACGGTATAATCGCGCTGGTTCTCCGTTTTAGCCAGTCCGTGGTTCTCCCCTTTGTACTGAAGCATAACAACCGGTTTCTGGAGTCTGCGCAGCGTGCTGTAATATTCAATTCCCTGTGTCCAGTCTACCGCTCCATCCTTATCATTATGAAGAATAACAAGAGGAGTGGTAACATTCTTTGCGTGGAATACAGGAGAGTTCCTTATGTATGCTTCAAAGTTATCAAGATAGCTTCCGGTAAATCTACCCTGCGAGCTTTCGAATATTGACATATTTCCAGACCCGCTGTTCCAGTAAATTAAGCTGTACATACTTACCATATCCGTAAGAGGAGCTCCCGCTACCGCGGCCTTGAACATATTAGTCTGGGTTATAAGGAAAGCAGTCTGGTAGCCTCCCCAGGAATGCCCCTGTATGCCGATTCTATCCTTATCAACTATTCCTGTTTCAATTGCCGCCTTAACTGCCGGAATTACACACCAGACAGCAGACATACCGGGATCGTTAAGCTGATACACGATATCGGGCATAAGAACGGCGTAACCCTGGCTTGTATAATATGATTTGTTGAATCCGTTTGCCGACGGACGCGTATACTGATTTAGACCCTGCGACAATTTTTCATAATAATAAACAACGGTTGGATAGCTTTTTCCTTTTTCATAGTTAGCAGGAAGATATAGAGCCGCCTGAAGAGGCACTCCCTTATCGCTCTTGTAATTTACAAGCATTGCGCCGTCTGACCAGAGATAATCCTTTTGCTGAACTCCGATATCGGTAAGTTTTTTACCGTTTGCAAGATCGGGAGCGGCGGAATAATATTCCGGAGCTTCTTTAGCTGTTTCTTTAGTATAAAGCATCAGATCGGCATTCTTAGCTTTAATCAAAGTAGAGAAGGCGGCATCATCCCACAAGAGAGGTTTGGCTCCCGGTTTTTTATAGTTAACAAGGGCAATGCCTCCTTTCTTAGTCCATTCGCCGTACATCATAAAATATAGCGGTTTGGAAAGGTCTATTCCTTTTTCCTCATAATCCAGTACAATTCTTCTCTGATATTTAATCTGGTCTTTTCTTCCGTTTACGGTAATATTAATTCCTTCTCCTCCCGCAGCCGGAACGCTCCACACATCCCACAAATCAGACAACAGAACTGTCTTGCTTTCCTTGGACCATCCAATTGGATATACAGGAGGATTCTTTACATTGTGGTCATCTTCAACATTCACAAAAGAAACAGGAAGATTCTTTGTAATATTTACCTTGTTCCCGGTTTTAATTTCGTATGTATAATAATGTCCGTCTTCAAAATAGAGCAGGTAGTTCGCATCCGGGCTTACTCCCATACTCCACCTGTTCTGTTTAAGCGCCAGTTTCTTTTCACCGGTTGAAAGGTTGATAATATAAATGTCATTAAAGTTTTTTCCGTCCAGATTGCCGTATAGTTCATAGTCGGTATTGTCAAAACCAACGGCGTAATCTGCCTTTTCAGGAATCGTGATCCTTCTTAGAGAATCTGTAGCAAGCCTCATAAATTTCTTATCGGCAGGATTATATATTGATAAATAAGTATAGTTTTTATCCATAGGCTCGTTCACCTGCTGCTGCGCCTGAAGGCGTTTATCCTGCCAGTGCCAGATTACAAGTCCCGGTAATTCATCATCTTCAACTTTAACGGCCGGTTTCTTTTTAGCATCCTCTTTTTTCGGCTCGTCTTTCTTAGCATCTGGAGCCGGCGCATTTTCTTTTACCTGAGCATCTTTCTTCTCCTCTGCGGCCGGTTTATCCTTTGCATCTTCGGCATTATCCTTCTTTTTCTGTTCGGCTATTCCGAATGTAAGAAAAGTAAGACTGCTGTTCCAGGATGCCCCTCCGTTGGTACTGATTCCCATTCCTTCGGGGAATGATTTATCATCTTTGGGATTATATTCTACTCTCACCTGATTTTTTTCGGCCGGGTTTTTGAATCCAATTATGCTGAAAACTTTCTCTTCATATTTTTTATCCTCAACTCCCTTAAGGAATGCAAGCCCTTCCCCTTTTTCGGTCCAGGTTAGATTGCGGTAAACCGCTTTATCGCTTTCAATAGAATGGATTATTCCCGTTTTCATATCGCGTATCATTACGCCGTTGCCTGCCATATCATTAGCATCGATTATCATTGCAAGAAGAGTCCCCTTTTTATTGAATGAAAAAGAGGCTACGTTCCCGATATTGAATTCCCTTCCCGATGCCAGCTCCCTCAATACAATATCAGTTCCGGCCGGTTTATCTTTTCCCGGAGTCTGTCCTTCTGGAGGATATTTGCTGAAAACAATCCATTCCGGATTTTCATTTGAAAAACGGAATGACCTGACTTTATCAAATTCCTTTTTCTCTCCGTTCGAAAGGTTAACAAGAGTTACTCCCGAATAGATTGTCTTTTTCTGCTTGCGCAGATTCTTTGCCTCTGAAAATTTAGGGTAGGTAATAAATGCTGCCCATTTCCCGTCCTCAGAGAAAGCGGCATTACCGAATGAAGAGGCATCCCCCGTAGGGAATTTGTATTCCTTATCTTCTTTTGTTTTCCTGATTATTACCTCTCCGTCCCCTTCCTGCGGAGTAACGTAATAAGCAAACCATTCTCCATTCGGAGAGAGAGCTGAAGAACGGACTCCTTTCCATTTAATAATATCCTTAATCTCAATTGCCTTAGGGGCCTTTTTGGAAACAGCTTCTTCTTTCTTCTCCTGCGCAATAATATTAAGAGAGAAAAGAAGAACAACAAGTGCAAGCAAATATTTCCTGTACATCACTACTCCTGATTTATGTTTATGTTTAAAATTTTATTAAGCCGGCAGAATATTTAATAAGGGAATGTATTAAAATTAGCGACAGTAATTTAGTATTACAACATATATTCAAGTTGCAATATATTAATATTAGTATTTATCGCATTGGAAAACCGTTCAGGAACACTTAATTTGCAGTAGAGTTTTTCGATTATATAGTACCAAATTATTGCACATAATGAAAATAAAAAAGATCCTGTTTCTGATACTTCTAATCGCCCAGTCAATTCCGGGGCAGTCGGGGAACTATAAGTTCCGCCATTATACTATTAATGACGGGCTTGCCGAGAGTATGGTTCTTGCCGTAATACAGGATCACAAGGGATTTATCTGGTTCGGTTCGAGCGGACTTAGTAAATTCGACGGATATAAATTCACCAATTATCTGAACCACTCCGATGACCAGAACAGCCTTATTAATAACTTCATTCAGACATTATTCGAGGACTCGCAAAATAGGCTCTGGGTTGGTACACGTTCCGGTATAAGCATTTACAACAGGGAAAGAAATAATTTCGATAATATATTCCCCGATTCACTCCGAAGCCAATTTAATGTATCCTCTTTCGCCGAAGACAAAAACGGAAATATTTATATAGGAACCGTAGGATACGGGCTCATTCAATATAATCCTGCTACAAAAAAGATTACAAAGTATAACTACAAGGAAAAAGATAATTCGAGCATCTGCAGCGACTGGGTATCTAAAATTGCAATATCTGAGCAGGGTGATATATGGGTAGCAACATTCCACGGATTAAACCGTTTCTTACCCGAAAAAGGAACATTTATACGCCATAAGAGGACTCCTAATAACAGCCCGGATTGGGCAAAGGATTATTTATCAAGCATCCAGTTCGATAATAAAGGAAATCTTTGGATAGGTTCAAGTTTCGGAATATCAAAATTTGATACCAAAGAAAATAAATATACGGATGTTCTTACCGCCTCCTCATTCAAAAAAGAAGACGCCAGTTTTTACGTTACATCATTAATTTTCGTAAATGAAACAGAACTGTGGATAGGCTCCCATAATGGAATTTATATTCTCGATACCGAGTCAGGCACTCACTCTGTTATCCAGCACCAGGAAAATGATTTTGAAAGTCTGGCTTCCAATGAAGTTGAGGCCCTTTATATGGATAATGCTTCCAACCTCTGGGTAGCAACAAGGGCAAAAGGGGTCGATAAGCTTAAATTCCTAAAAGAACGATTCGTTCATTATAAAAACACCAATCCAGGCTTCAGGAACTTCAGCAATAATGAAATATACGGAATGGCGGAGGATATTAATAATAATGTCTGGATGGCAACTCTCAACGGACTGAATTTATTCTATCCTGCTTCCAACAGGGTTGAAAGCTTTTTAAAGAAAGACGATGCCGGCATAACTACTGATGTTCAATGGACCTGTTACACAAATAAAAAAATATTGAACGGCATTTTATGGGTTGGTACCGATGCCGGAGCATTTGCTTTCTCAATTCCAAACAAAAAAGGCATCAACCCTTTCAGAAACAAGAAACTTCTTGACAGCCTTAAATTCGACCGTATAATGGCTATAGCCATTGATGACAATAAAAACCTGTGGCTTGGCGGCGAAGGGGGACTGATTAGGATTAATATTGAAACCGAGTCTATTAAAAGATTCACCCATTCTTCCGGGAACAGTAAATCATTAAGCAACAACCTTGTATGGCGCCTTTTTATTGACTCAAAGAAAAATCTCTGGATCTGCACCACAAACGGACTGAACCTCCTGAAGCCGGGAACAGAAGAATTTATAATTTATAAAAACAGGAAGGGAGACCCCCGGAGCATCAGCAATAATGAAATCTGCTCTATTTATGAGGATAAATCGGGAACTATATGGGTCGGGACCTCGGACGGATTAAACAAGTTTGATGCGGCATCCGGCGGATTCGAAAGAATTAAGCTTGAAATTCCGGTAGAGACAATCTATTCCATAGAAAAAGATGATAAAGATAATCTTTGGTTAGGCACAGGCAAAGGACTTATAAAATACAATCATACCACCGGTAAGACAATTATTTATACGGTTGAAGACGGACTTCAGAGTAATGAATTCAACTTCCCTTCAATGGTCTCATCTACGGGGAAATTTTATTTTACCGGTGTAAACGGATTCAACGTATTTACTCCTGATGATGTTTACGTCAACAGCCACATCCCCCCTGTTTACATCACGGGATTTTCGGTGATGAACAAACAGATTAATCCGGGAGATAAATTCAACGGCAAGGTTTTGTTTACTCAGGCAATAGAAGATGTAAAAGAGATTACACTTAATTACGATGAAAACATTATAAGCCTTGAATTTGCCGCTCTCGATTATTTCTCCCCGGAGAAAAATAAGTATAAGTACCTGATGGAAAATTTTGAGACGGAATGGAATGAGGGGGGGAACAGAAGATTTGTAACCTACAAGCTTGAGCCGGGAACCTATTATTTCCGGGTTATTGGGGCAAACAGCGACGACGTATGGAATGAAACAGGAGCCGTACTTAAAATTGAAATCCTTCCCCCGTGGTGGAATACTATCTGGTTTAAATTATTCGGACTCGGGGCGGGACTTGGACTTCTATTCCTATTTTTTAAATTGAGGACAAAAAACCTTGAAAGACAGAAGTCTAATCTGGAAAAGATTGTTAGCGAAAGGACAGCCCAGCTTGAAAAACAGCAGGAAATAGTAAATGAGCAGGCCGAAAAAATTCTTGCAGCCAATCTTGAACTTGAGCAGCTCAATTCCGAGCTTGAAAAAAGAGTTATTGAGCGAACTGCTGAACTTGAAAAAGCAAAAATAAGGGCAGAAAAGGCGGATGAGATTAAATCCGAATTCCTTGCTCAGATGTCGCACGAAATCCGTTCCCCTATTAACGTGGTATTAAGTTTCTCGAGCCTTATTAAATCGGAAGTGGAAGACAAAATCGATCCGGATCTTAGAGAAGGCTTCAAGAGCATTACTAACGCAGGTAAAAGAATAATAAGGACTGTGGATCTTCTCCTCAATATGTCGGAGATTCAAACCCAGACTTATGAGTATATCCCGGAGCCTCTGGATATTGAGAAAGACATTTTAAACCAGCTTCTCCCTGAATATCTTCTTACTGCAAAGGAAAAATCCCTTTCAATATCATTCGAGAACAATGCCGTTAACAAAAGCGTTATCGGTGATAATTATACTCTTGAACAGATATTTGCGAACCTGATTGACAATGCAATAAAATATACAAACACCGGCGGTATTACAATCAGAGTGTACAATAATGCTGCCGGACAGGCCGAATGCAGTATAACAGATACCGGCATTGGAATGAGCGAGGATTTCTTTCCAAAACTTTTCGTCCCTTTCACACAGGAGGAACAGGGATATACCAGAAAATACGAAGGGAACGGACTTGGTCTTGCCCTGGTTAAAAAATACTGCGATATGAACGGAATCGAGATTAACGTTACCAGCAGGAAAGGGGAAGGCACAACCTTTACTCTTAAGTTTAACAACACCATAATGCCGAATTCTAAATAAATGAAATTTAAATTGTAATTCTCCCCCCTCTTTGTTTATTTTTCCCCTGTAATTAAAATCGCGTTAACTATCCAGAGAGAAATATAAGTATGAAAAAGCAGAATGTTTTAACGGCTGCGGCCTTAATAATAATTTTTGCCATTCAGCTGCATGCTCAGTCAAATCCAAAATTTCTAACTGTTGCCGAAAAGTCGGGCTTTAAATCCACTTCGGCTCATTCAGACGTCCTCGACTTTATTAAGCAGCTTAAGAAGAGCTCTCCCTATGTAAAGGTGGAGACAATTGCCAAATCTGTTGAAGGAAAAGAAATACCTCTTATTATAATCGGCAATCCTCTTCCTAAAGATCCCGCTTCTCTTAAGAACGACAAGAGAATTGTTGTATATTACAAGGCCAATATTCACGCCGGCGAAGTTGAAGGAAAAGAAGCCTCATTAATGCTTGCCCGCGACATTCTTGCAAAGCAGAAACCCGATTATCTTGATAAAGTAATACTGCTTATTTGCCCCAATTACAATCCGGACGGGAACGATAAATTTGCCCCTATTGAAGTAAACCGCCGCGGCCAGAATGGCCCCGATAACGGTACCGGCATAAGATACAACGGACAGAACCTTGACCTTAACAGGGATGCGATGAAAGTAGAGGCACCGGAGACTGAAGGCTTTATTAAAAATATTCTTAACAGATGGGATCCGGATATAGTTGTTGACTGCCATACAACTGACGGCTCCCTTTACGAAGAGGCTGTATCATTCTGCTGGGCTATGAATCCGAACGGCTCGACCGAAATAAGAAAATATATGGAAACAAAATTTTTTCCGGTGGTCTCAAAGACATTAAAGGAAAAATACAACACTCCTAATGTTGCATACGGTGAATATATTGACAGGCGCGATGTAACAAAAGGATGGGCGGCATTCAGTCAGGAACCAAGATATGTTGTTAATTACGCGGGGCTTAGGAACCGTCTTTCCATTTTAAACGAAAACAACGTATATGCCGATTTTAAATCGCGCGTGCTGGGATGTTATAACCTGCTTAAATCAATTCTCGATTTTGCTTATGAGAACCGGGATGAAATTGTTAAAATGGTTAACGATGCAGACAGCCGTACAATTGCAAGAGGATTGAATCCGGCTCCTTCCGATTCATTTGCAATTGAATACAAGCTGGGTTTTATCCCTCACAAAATTCAGATTCATTCATACGATAAACTCGAAACTTATAAGGATGAATTCGGCAGAACAAGACAGAAACGGGGAGGCGAACCTAAACTTGTTGAACTCCCTTATATGGCGGATTTCTCGGCTAAGAAATCGGTGCGCCTTCCTTACGGCTATCTTATAACCACACGCGATCCTCTCGCTATTTCTCTTTTAAACAAACACGGAATTGAATATAAGATGATAAAGGATTCCGTGACTTTACCGGTTGAAGCTTATAAAATTACGGACCTTAAACCCGCACAGAGATCCAACCAGGGGCATTATCCGAATCAGGTTAAAGGGGAAATGGCTAAAACAAACAGGAAATTTAACGCCGGTACAATCTTTGTCCCGATGGCCCAGAAGAATGCTAATGTTGCAGCATATCTCCTTGAAGCCCAGGCAGACGACGGAATGCTCTTCTGGAATTTCTTTGACAGACAGGTTGTATCGCAGTGGGGACGAGGTTACGAGTATCCCGTTTATAGACTAATTGAGAATCCCGCCTCTGCATCTGGAAAGAAATTCACACTGGAAACGTTTAAATAAAATAAACATTTTCCTTATAAAGGGAGCCAATGGCTCCCTTTATTTTTTTAAATATACCACCCCCTTGCAATTCCGCAATCTTTATGCAAACTTTGCATTACGCAATTAAATCCGGGGCGCACTTATGAAAAAGTCTCTTCTTGCTTTATTTATAATCATTTCTTTTTTCTCTTTCAAAATGATAAGCGGTTATCAAGACGATACCGGCAAAAAATCCGGATATGCAATAAAGTTTAATTCAATACCGGACAAATGGGATGAAGGGCTTCCTCTCGGAAACGGTATGTTCGGCGCATTAATCTGGAAAAAGGGAAATGCCCTGAGGTTTGCACTGGACAGGGGAGACTTATGGGACATCAGGACTCCAAAAGAATTTGAGGATCCGAATTTCAGTTTCAACTGGGTAGTTAAGAAAGTCAAAGAGAATGATTACAAGCCGGTTCAGCAGCTTCTTGACATTCCATATGACCGTGATGCAACCCCGACCAAGATTCCGGCAGGAGCAATCGAATTCGATTTGCCGGGACTGAATGAGGCAGAGTATGCTTCAGTTAACCTTGCCGATGCAGTCGCCGATGTTAAACTCAAAAACGGAATCACTGTAACCTCTTTCGTCAACGCCGTTTCATCTGAAGGGTGGATTAAAATATCTGGACTTAAAGAAGAGCTTGCTCCGAGGATTGATCCTCCCCCATTCAATTCAGAAGCACTGATACAAGGTTCAAACAGCGGTCCCGGGGGGAATGACCTTGTGAGACTTGGATATAGGGAACCCGGGATTGAAAAAAGGAAAAATGAAATAATATATACCCAGAAGTGTTACGGCGATTATGAATTTAAAATAAGACTTAAATGGAAATTCGAAAATAAAACTCTTTACTGCGCGTGGACAATTTCCACCTCCCGCCCCTATCCATTATATAAGGAAAAATACACTGCCTTTGCAGGGAATATTTCAGAAAAAATATATGCCATGGAATTTAGCAGACATACCGGCTGGTGGAAGAAATTCTGGTTGAAATCATCAATCAGCATTCCGGATCTTCTGCTTGAAGAGCAATACTATAAAGAGATGTATAAATTCGGAAGCACTTCGCGCAGCAGCGCGCCCCCAATTACGCTGCAGGCAATCTGGACTGCCGACAACAGGCGGCTTCCCCCCTGGAAGGGAGATTTTCATAATGACCTTAATACACAGCTTAGTTACTGGCCTTCCTATTCTTCAAATCATCCTTCTGAAGCACGCTCTTTTACAAACTGGCTTAACCTTAATAAGCCGGAGGCTATAAGATTTACCAAAAAATATTTCGGCGTTAAAGGGCTGAACTTCGCAGGCGTTTCTACATTAACCGGACAGCCGATGGGGGGATGGATTCAATATGCAATGTCTCCTACAGTATCTGCCTGGCTTGCGCATCATTTTTATCTTGAGTGGCGGTACAGCATGGATGAAAATTTTCTGAAGAACAGTGCATACCCCTGGTTGTCGGAAACGGCAGAGTTTATTACAAACCTTTCAACTCTTGAGAAAGGAAAAAGAAAGCTGCCTCTCTCCTCTTCCCCCGAGATAAACGACAACGATATATCTGCCTGGTTTAAGGAGACTACGAATTATGACCTTGCATTGATAAGATGGCTCTATGGAGCCGCAGCCGAAGGTGCCGATGCGCTCGGCAAAAAAAGTGAAGCCGCAAAATGGCGTACAATACTTTCGCAGTGGCCTGAACTAGCAACGGAAGGAAATAAACTTCTTGTTGCCCCTGGAGTTGAATTAAAATTTTCGCACAGGCATTTTTCACATCTTATGTCAATCCATCCCCTCGGAATTACAGCGTGGGAAAAGAAGACTGACAGAGAAATAATTAATAAATCATTATCGGATCTTGAAAGGCTCGGCACCAGTCAGTGGTGCGGTTACTCATACAGCTGGCTTGGAAGTCTTTATGCCAGGGCGATGGATGGAAACAAAGCGGCTGAAGCATTAAGAATTTTCGCCTCCTGTTTCTGCTCTCCAAACAGTTTTCATTTAAACGGGGACCAGTCGGGCACCGGCAAGTCCAGTTTCACATACAGGCCATTTACACTTGAGGGGAATTTCGCATTCGCACAGGGAATTCAAGAAATGCTGCTTCAGAGCCATAACGGTTTAATCAAAATCTTTCCGGCAATTCCTAAGGAATGGAAAAACGCTTCATTTAAAAGCCTCCGGACCGAAGGCGCATTCCTCATTTCTGCTTCAATGAAAGATGGATCCTTTCAAAGCCTCTCACTCCTTCCCGAAAAAGGGGGAAAAGCCGTAATTTCTAATCCTTTCTGCGATGTTAACATTGCTGTTGCGGGAAATTATAAATCCAAGCAGGTAACAAAAGATTATATTATAATTGAAACAGACAAAGGGAAAAGTGTAACCATAACAAAAAAATAATTGCGGAAATTTTATGACAATTAGAAAACTCTTATTCATTCTGCTGATAGCCGGATTTACATCATCTCTGGCTCAGAGCGGCGGACTGCATCTTAAAACGAAAGACTTAGCGCTTTCAATCAACAGCTCCGGATTCATAACAGGTTTATCCGACATTCAGGGGGGTATTGAATTCCTTGCAAAAGAAGAGCATTCTCCTCTCGTCCGGATAAAAACCTCAGCCGGGTTTGAACTCCCCTCCTCAGCCTCATTTAACGAAAAAGAAAATATAATCAGCTTATTCTATAAGAATGCCGGAGTAACTTTAACTGTTAAATATGCCGTTAAACCTACTCATCTTACATTTGAAATTACAAGCATACAACAGAAGAACAGGATAACAGATTTTATACTGTGGGGTCCTTATGCCACTTCGATTAAAAAGACTGTCGGCGAGATTATTGGAGTTGTGCGCAGCGGAGACTTCTCAATTGGCATTCAGTCTTTGAATGTTAAGACTGTCGGCGGTTTTCCTGTAAAGGATGAAGGCTTTGAGTTCGGCCGCGGCAGGACCGCAGAGGCAAAGGAATGGGGAAGTATACTGCAGGCCTATACCATCGACAGGTCAAAGCAGAGAAACATTTCCGTTTGGAACGACTCCTGGCCAAATATGCCGGTTGAACCGATTGAAGGAGAGGAGATACCGGGATCTAAAATAGCACTCTTCGGATGCAAAGAAAACGTAACTCTGGAACGTATTGGCGAAATTGAAATTGCAGAGGGACTTCCCCATCCGATGATTGACGGGGTTTGGTCAAAAATTTCTCCGCAGACCGGAAGAAGTTATCTCATTGCCGATTATTCCGAAAGCAGCATAGATGAATTATTAAGCTATACAAAGAGAGCCGATTTAATGACTCTTTACCATATGAATATTTTTGACAGCTGGGGACAATATAAAATTACCAAACGGGACTTCCCGAATGGTGTTGAGGGGCTTAGAAAATGCGTGGAAAAAGCCAACGCCCTGGGTATCAGATTGGGGGCGCACACCCTAACTAATTTCATTAATACCAACGATCCTTATATTACTCCCGTGCCCGATAAGCGTCTTGTTAAAACGGGCTCAAGCTTTTTAATTGAAAATATCGACGAAAAAGGAAAGGAAATAACAGTTGCCTCCCCTGAATATTTTGACAATGAAACGTCAAACTGGCTTCATACCGTTATGATGGGCACCGAGCTCATACGATACAGAACAGTTACAAAAGAGGCTCCCTATAAGCTGGTCGACTGCGAAAGAGGAGCTTTCGGAACTAAAGCTTCCCCTCACGCAAAAAATGAAACTGTAGACAAACTTGCAGACCACGCATACAAAATATTTTTTCCCAACATTGAAATGCAGAGGGAAATAGCGAGAAATCTTGCTGTCAGGTTTAATGAGACTGGACTGAGCCAGATGGATTTTGACGGTCACGAAGGATGCGGAGCTACCGGACAGGGGGATTATGCCATTGACCTTTTTGCCAAGGATTTCTATGACAACCTTGACCACACAGTAATAAACGGAACAAGCAATTCAAAACATTTTTACTGGCACATAAACACTTACTGCAACTGGGGAGAACCCTGGTACGAGGGATTCCGCGAGAGCATGCAGGAATATAGAATTAACAATCAGGCTCTTTTGGAAAGGAACTATCTTCCCAATATGCTCGGCTGGTACCTTTTAACCGAGACAACCACGTTGTCGGATATAGAATGGATGCTTGCCCGTGCAGCAGGCTACAATGCGGGCTTTGCTCTTGCTACAGACATTTCTGCATTAAGGAAAAATGAGGAGACGCCTCAGATACTCGATGCAATTAGAGAATGGGAAACCGCCCGCCGCGCTAAAGTGTTTTCGCAATCGCAGCGGGAATTAATGAAGAATCCCAAAACGGAATTTCATCTTGAAAACACCGGAACCGGCAAATGGAATTTATATCCGTTAAATGCTTCAGAAGAATATGTTTATGAAAAGACAATCCGCCAGCCGGGAGAACCGGTTGCCTCACAATGGGAATATGAGAACAGGGATAAGGAGCAGCCCCTAATGTTCAAACTCAAGGCCGCTGGGGGAAAAGGCTCAATAAAGAATCCTGTTTTTGAAATTGACAACTATGCAACTGTTTCATTTAATGTTGAGCTTAAGAGCAACGAGACTCTTCTGTGCGAAGGGACAAAAACAGCAAGAGTATATAATGATAAGGGAAGGCAGATAAAGACAGTGGAAGCGTCAACGGCAATTCCCGTTATTACAAAGGGAAAACATAAAATTGCTTTCTCGTGTGAATTCAGCGGCGAAGAAGCGCCTTTAGTAAAAGTAGTATTTAAGACAATCGGCACTCCCCAGTCCATTTCGAAATAATCAGGAGCAGAAATGAAAAAATTATTATCGGTTCTTTTGGTAATCATTCTTATTCAGCCTGTATCGGGAAAAATAAGGCTTCCAAATATTTTTTCTAACGATATGGTTCTGCAGAGGAATACAGAAGTCAAAATTTGGGGCTGGGGCAGTCCGGGAGAAAAGGTTACCATAAATACCGGATGGCTTAAAGATGCCGTTACCGCAGTTACATCAAAGGAGGGCAAATGGATTGCCAAAATTAAAACTGCGGATGCCGGAGGCCCTTATTCTATTACAGTAACGGGAGAAAATGAAATAAAATTTGATAACGTCCTGTTAGGTGAAGTATGGATCTGTTCCGGACAGTCGAATATGGAGTATACAATTAAAATGTTCGGCGGATGGGAGAAGAATTTTAAAGAGGATAAAGAAGATTTCATTAAGAAAAAATATCAGATGATCCGCTTTATGCAGATTGAAAAAGCAGCCTCCCCCTCCCTTCTTGATACCTGCAAAGCCAAATGGATTATGCCGGCTCCTGAAAGCACCGAAGAATTCAGTGCGACCGCATTCTTCTTTGGAAGAGAATTATTCAATAAGCTTAATGTGCCGATAGGCCTTATTTCAACAAATTGGGGAGGAACCCCTGCCGAGGCCTGGACCGATATTGAATACTTAAAGAATGACAAAGATCTGAATTATTATCTTTCATTAACTCCCAACTGGGATTCAGGTAAACCGGCTTATCTCTACAATGCAATGATAAATCCCCTTTTAGACTTTACAATAAAGGGAGCTATCTGGTACCAGGGAGAGGCTAACGTTGACAACAGCAATCTTTACAATAAACTCTTTACAACAATGATTAAATGCTGGCGCGACAAATGGCAGATTGGAGAGTTCCCTTTTTATTTCGTACAGATTGCCCCATACAATTATGGCGATGCCGAAAACTCATCGGCGTTTCTGAGAGAGGCACAGCTTAAGACATTATCAACAGCCCGCAATACCGGAATGGCGGTTACAATGGATATCGGAAATCCAAACGATATCCATCCGACGAACAAACAGGATGTAGGAAAGAGACTCGCTCTCTGGGCTTTTGCCAAGACTTATAATATAAGTGTTCCCGCATTCTCGGGTCCCCTTTATAAAAGTTATAAAGTTGAAGGGAATAAGATCCGGATATTTTTTGATTATGCGGAGAGCGGACTGGTCTTTAAGGGAAACACCCCGAATGGCTTTACAATTGCCGGGAAGGATATGCAGTTTAAAAAAGCCGATGCGGTTATTGAAAAAAACACGATTGTAGTCTCAAGCAGCGAAGTATCTAAACCGGCTGCTGTGCGTTTTGCATTTACAAACACCGATGAATCCGGCCTCTTCAATGGAGAAGGGCTTCCCGCATCTTCATTCAGAACAGATAAACTCCCCTTTTATAAACCTGCATTATCAATACTTCCATCCTTAAACAGGGAGAAGGGAGAGGCGGAAATTAAAATAAAATGTGCCGATAAAAGCGCCGATATCCGTTATACTCTCGACGGAACTGAACCGACTTTCAAATCAAAGAAATTATCAGGTGCAATTCCCTTGAGCAATTCGATGCTGGTAACTGCCCGGGCTTTCAGGAAAAACACCCCTTCACTCAACAAGATTGAATTTAATTTCAGCAGACATCTTGCATTTTTTAAAAAAGTATCGTACAAAAACGAATACGCCCAGAAATACCAGTCCCTGAAAGAATATGCTTTAACCGACGGAATAAGAGGAGGCTTGAACTTTAATGACGGATACTGGCAGGGATTCCAGCAGGTTGATTTTGAAGCGGTAATTGACTTGGAAGAATCAAAGGAAATAAACCAGATCAGCATCGGATTCCTTAAAGCCATCGGCTCCTGGATATTCCCCCCGAAAAGGATTGAATTTTATATTTCTGATGACGGAATCAATTACACAAAGAAATTCGAAATAAAAAACTCGGCCCCGTTTGAAAACGGCGTTTCAAAGCCGGAAACATTCACTGCCCCTATTGCCGGCTCCAAAGGAAGATTTGTGAAAATATTTGCAGAGAACCAGGGTATCTGTCCCGACTGGCATACCGGTAAGGGAGGTAAGGCCTGGTTATTCGCAGATGAAATAATTATTAAATAGTGATTTCAATGAAAGAATTAACCAGACGGGATTTTATTAAGCTTGGCGCTCTTGGGAGTGCGGCCATTGTATTATCACAGGCTGAAAGCATTGCCGGATTAGTAAGAGACAGGAAAAGGCCTCCGAATATTGTTATAATGTTCTGCGATGATATGGGATATGGAGACTTAAGCTGCTTTGGAGCAAAAGATATTTCAACACCGAACATCGATGCTCTTGCGGAAAAAGGAATGCGATTTACCAGCTTTTATGTCTCTCAGGCTGTATGCAGCGCATCAAGAGCATCCCTTCTTACCGGATGCTATGCCGAAAGAGTCGGAATCCGTAACGCACTTATGCCTTTTTCACAGGTAGGGCTTAATCCAGCCGAGGAGACAATCGCTGACATATTGAAAAAGAGAGGATACCGGACAGGAATATTCGGCAAATGGCATCTTGGGCATCATAAGGAATTTCTTCCGCTTAAACAGGGTTTCGATGAGTATCTCGGACTTCCCTATTCCAATGATATGTGGCCTGTTAATTATGACGGCAAAAAATATGACACGAAAGACCCCAAAGCAAAAAGGTACCCTCCGCTCCCTCTGATTGAAGGTGAAGAGAAAATCAAAACTATTGAAACGCTTGACGATCAGGCCGGGTTGACAAGGCTCTATACGGAAAGAGGAGTAAAATTCATTGATAAGAACAAAGACCGTCCCTTCTTTTTATACATGCCCCATTCAATGCCCCACGCACCGGTTGCAGCTTCTTCAAAATTCAGGGGAAAATCTAAACAGGGATTATACGGTGATGTAATTGAAGAAATTGACTGGTCAGCCGGTGAAATAATTAGCGCGCTTAAAAGGAACGGCATTGAAAAAGACACTCTCTTTATTTTTACAAGCGACAACGGTCCCTGGCTTAATTACGGCAACAATGCGGGCTCCGCTAATCCTCTTCGCGAAGGAAAGGGAACTGCATTCGAGGGGGGAGCCCGTGTTCCCGCGGTTATCTGCTGGCCGGGTGTTATTCCCGAAAGGACGGTATGTAATAACATCGCATCTACTATCGACCTTCTTCCGACAATCGCGTCTATTTCCGGCTCCACGCTCCCTTCAAAAAAAATAGACGGGGTGAATATTCTTCCTCTTTTTAAGGGGGACTTTGTCGCTAATCCGAGAAATGAATTCGTGTTTTACTACGACTATGAACTAAGGGGGGTAAGAGAGGGAAAATGGAAACTCTATTTTCCTCATAAGTCCCTTACATACGCAAAAACATCTCCCGGCAAAGATGGTTTTCCGGGCCCGACCGGTACAGTCAATGTAGGCTTGGAACTATACGATCTAGAAAACGATATCGGTGAAAAGAATAATATAATTGAATTGCATCCTGAAATTGCAGAAAGGCTTAAAGGAATTGCTGAGAAAAAAAGAATTGAGCTTGGCGACGGACTTACGGACCGAGTTGGAACCGAAGTAAGAGCTCCGGGACGGAAAATGCAGCCGGGTATAAATCCAAATGTAAAAAATCTTGCTTTGGGTGGAACACTTACACTCCTGCATCAGCCGGCAAAAAGATATTCGGGAGGAATTACTTCTCCCTTAATCGACGGTAAACGGGGCAGTCTTGACTATACCGACAAACATTGGTGCGGATTTGAAGCATCAGATCTTGAAGCGGTAATAGATCTCGGCAAGCCAAAAAAAATTAAATCGGTCACCTGCGGTTTTCTGCAGAACCAGACTTCCTGGATTTTCCTCCCCTCCTCCGTAAGCATTTCAATTTCTTCCGATGGTAAAGCGTATGAAGAAATTCAGTCATTCACCAACAGAACCGCGCCGGATACCGACATAAGCATTACTGATTTTTCGGCCAATCCAAAAAAGAGCGCACGATTCGTAAAGGTTAAGGCGCAGAACGTAAGCTCATGCCCCGAATGGCATATAGGCAAAGGGGGCAAAGCATGGCTCTTTGCAGATGAAATAATTATAAACTAACCGGATATTGAAATGAACCCGATGAAAAAAACAATTCTTATACTATTTATATTTCTTTCATTAACATCAGCCGCATCAGCGCAGCGTGAAAAGCTCCTCATGGATTTCGACTGGAAATTCAGTTTCGGCCACGCATCATCAATTAAAGAGGATTTTGACTACGGATTGGGGGCAATTTTCGCAAAGGCGGGCTCCGGAACGGGGGCAATGAAATATTCCTTTAACTATGATAACTGGCGCACCTTAAATCTTCCGCACGACTGGGCTGTTGAACTCGATTTTGTTAACATCAAGGATGATGATGTAAAGAGCCACGGATATAAGCCGGTTGGAAGACAATTCCCCGCTACAACAATTGGATGGTATAGAAAATCCTTTATGGTTTCACAGGAAGATAAGGGAAAAAGATTTACATTCAGGTTCGACGGTGTTTTCAGGGATGCTTCAATTTGGCTTAATGAACATTTTATTGGAAGAAACCTGAGCGGATATAATGAATTTTCATTTGATGTTACTGATTACATTCAGTATGGTAAGAAAAACGTTCTTGCCGTAAGGGTTGATGCAAGCCAGTATGAAGGGTGGTTTTATGAAGGGGCGGGCATTTACCGTCACGTCTGGCTTATAAAAAATTCTCCCCTGCATATTCCGGAGTATGGTGTGTTTGTTAAGACAGATTTAAAAGGCAATACGGGCATTGCAGAAACTTCAACTGAAGTATTTAATCAGTCCGGTTCAAAAGAAAACTTTATTATTGAAACTACGGTAATTGATTCAAAGGGAAAGCAAGCCGTATCGGCTGGCAGTTCAATAATTACACTCAATCCATACGAAAAGAAGAGTATTAATCAATCTCTTAAAATCGTCAATCCTCTCCTCTGGTCAATTGAAAAGCCAAATCTTTACAAACTGGTTTCGGTAATTAAATCCGGAAATAAAACAATTGACCGCCGGGAAACCGAGTTTGGAATAAGGACTATCAAATTCGATAAGGATAAAGGATTCTTCCTTAACGGGAAACAGGTAAAGATTAAGGGAGTATGCAATCATCAGGATCATGCGGGGGTTGGAAGCGCACTTCCGGACAGGCTTCAGTATTACAGGATTGAAAGATTAAAGGAAATGGGGGTAAACGCCTATCGTACAAGCCATAATCCACCAACAAACGAACTGCTTGAGGCGTGCGACCGTCTTGGTATGCTTGTCCTTGACGAAACAAGGCTGATGGGAAGTACCCCTGAATTTATGGAACAGTTTGCTACTCTGATTAAAAGAGACCGGAATCATCCTTCGGTAATTGCCTGGTCAATCGGCAACGAGGAATTCGCAATCCAGAATTCACAGGTTGGAAAGTCTATTGCCCTCTCTATGCTAAGGCTCCAGAAAGAGCTCGATCCAACCCGCCTTTCTACATACGGCGGGAACAACGGCAACTCTTTCGAGGGAATTAATGAAGTAATCCCAATACGCGGTTTTAATTATATGAATATAGCCAACATAGACAAATACCGTAAAGAACATCCGGATCAGATTCTCTGGGGAAGCGAAGAAGGAAGCACTTTGTGCACAAGGGGAATCTATTCGAATGATTCCGCGAAAGGATATGTAGCCGATTATGATATGAACATTCCGGGCTGGGGAAGCAGAGCGGAACAATGGTGGAAATTCTTTGACGAGCGCGAATGGCTTGCCGGCGCATTTGTATGGACCGGTTTTGACTATCGCGGAGAACCGACACCTTATTCATGGCCCTGTATAAATTCCCACTTCGGCATTATGGATGTATGCGGATTCCCAAAAACCAATTACTACTATTATAAAGCCTGGTGGACAAATGAGGATGTGCTCTATATTGCCCCTCACTGGAACTGGAGAGGAAGCGAAGGAAAAAATATTAATGTATGGATTGAAAGCAACTGCGAATCTGTTGAGCTTTTCCTGAACGGGAAAAGCCTGGGCAAAAAAACAATGGAGAAAAATTCCCATCTCGAATGGAATGTACCGTTTGAGGCCGGTATTCTTGAAGCGGTTGGTGTAAGAAACGGAAGAACAATAAAGGCCAAAAGAGAAACAACAGACAGCGCTTACAAAATAATTCTTACCCCCGACAGAAAAACAATTAGTGCCGATGGGGAGGATATTTCCATTATCAACGTTTCGGCAGTAGATAAAGATGGGCGCGAAGTTCCCGATGCATCAAACCTGATAAGATTTGAGATCGAAGGCCCCGGCAGAATTATAGGTGTTGGCAACGGGGACCCGAGCAGCCAAGAAGCGGACAAGTATATTACAGGCGGATATAAAAGGAGCCTCTTCAGCGGTAAATGCCAGATAATACTACAGTCAACAAAGGAAAGCGGGAATATCGTTTTAAGAGCCCTATCAGACGGTCTCCTAGAAACGGGAGCAATAATATTCTCCTCCCCAGCGCAGTCCCGCCCTTCAACAAATATGATTAATACCAATATTAAAAAGCATCTCGCATTCGGCAAGCCGGTAAAATATGAAAGCACTTACAGCGATAAGTATTATGCCGGGGGAAATAAAGCACTTACAGACGGCCAATTCGGCTCACGCGATTTTCTTGACGGTCTCTGGCAGGGATTTGAAAAGAATGACGCCGTTTTTGTTATTGACCTTGGCACCCTCACCTCTTTCAACAAAATTGAGACTACTACCATTCAGGACAATAACTCGTGGATATTCCATCCGCTGGAAATAGTTTATTCCTTCTCCGAGGATGGAATTTCTTTCGCTCCTCCGGTAATTATAAAAAGCACAATCCCTCTTGATAAAGATGGAGAGACAATTCAGAAATTTACTTATGCATCCCCCTCCAAAGCGCGGTTCATAAGAGTATACGCAAAGAATACAGGTATATGCCCCGACTGGCATAAAGGGAAAGGCGGAGATGCCTGGATATTTCTGGATGAAACGGTAATTGAGTAGTTTATACGGCCCTCTTTACGGAGGGCCTTTTTTATTAATTCCAACCGATATTATTAAAACTCAAAGCATATCCTCTTCTTCCAATCAATCTATTAACTTGGATTATTTATCGTATAGTTTTAATTTATATGCAGATAATTCCGTTAGAATAACAAACCAGTCCTTATAAAATAATGGGGGAAAGATATGAGAAGTATCTTTAATACCGATTTAAAGAAATCAATTTATTTTCTTTTCTTTTTGTTTTTAACCACATCTGCCTGGGGACAGAACCTTGTTACAAACACCTCCCCGGAACAGAGAATGAAAATGTATGAGAATCATCTCCAGTTAAAAGAGAAATCCCCTTTTAACAATTTCAAATGGCAGTTTTTAGGGCCAACAAATATAAGCGGCCGAATGACAGACGTTGAAGTGGTTACGCCGCGCGGCAACAACTACACTATTTATGTTGCAGGTGCAACAGGCGGAGTATGGAAAACCACAAACGACGGAACAACGTGGCTGCCGATATTTGAAAACGCTCCCACAGCTTCTATAGGAGATATAGCACTCGCCCCTTCAAACCAAAAGATTCTCTGGGTTGGAACAGGGGAAGCAAACATATTCCGCAGTTCAAATGCCGGCGCGGGTATATTCAAATCGGAAGATGAAGGAAAAACCTGGAAGCATATGGGGCTTGTTGGCACAAATACAATTTCACGCATAATTGTTCATCCCGCTAATCCCGACATAGTTTATGTTGCCGCATCAGGAACAGAGTGGACTGATAATAAAGACAGAGGACTTTATAAAACAGTTGACGGGGGAAAAACCTGGAATAAAGTATTTTATAAAAATGAAAAGACAGGTGTAATAGATCTCGTTATCGATCCCAAAGATGCAAACACATTATATATAGCAACCTGGGCACGCGTAAGAAATAAATGGAACGACCCGAGAACAGGGGGAGATTATGTAGGCGGATCAATCTATAAATCGACCGATGCAGGAAAGAATTGGAAGGAAATCTCAAACGGACTGCCGGAGGTTAATTTCAGGGGAAGAATTGGAATTGATATTGCCCGCTCAAATCCAAATGTTCTTTATGCATTCATAGACAATTATCAGATAATAAGAGAGAACAAAGACCCTAACAATGTAGATTCCTACGGCCGTCCAAAAGGGGGCACTATAAAAGGGGCTACAGTTTATAAGAGCGAAGATAAAGGAAATACCTGGAAACAGGTAAGCGAGAATTCCCAGTTTATGGAAGGGCTCGCCGCCACTTACGGCTGGGTATTCGGACAAATAAAAGTAGATCCTAATGATGAGAACAAAGTATTCATAATGGGATTAAGCCTTAACATTTCGCGGGACGGCGGTAAGACATTTAAAGAGATGGGGGATTTCCATTCTGACAATCACGGCTTATGGATTGATCCCGCAAACAGCAATTTTATGGTTAACGTGAATGACGGTGGCATTGCTCTTACATATGACGGCGGTGAGCACTGGCGCGATTTTACAGACAATGTTCCCCTCGTTCAGTTCTTCAACATCGCCGCAGATATGGGGGACCCGATAAAAATTTACGGTTCTATTCAGGATCACGGAAGCTATAAGGCGATTATTGACCTGAGCCGCGGCAGGGATAAAATTCCGGCACAGAAATTTGAACGCGCTCCCGGTTGGGAAGGAAGCATTCACCAGATTGACCCTAATAATCCGGATATAGTTTATGCAGCAAGTTTCTACGGCTCTCTTTCCAGAACCGACATTAAAACCGGGCAGTCTAAGAATATTATGCCTAAGGCCGCTAAGGGGGAACCGGCTCTCAGAGGGCAGTGGCTTGCGCCCCATTTTATCTCCCCTCATAATCCCAAGACTCTTTATATGGGATTCCAGTATATGTTCAAATCAATAGACAGAGGAGATAACTGGACACGAATAAGTCCTGACCTTACATACAATGATCCCAACAAATCGGGAGATATACCTTACCAGACTATTTTCTCGACCGTTGAATCCCCTATTAAACCGGGATTGATTTTTGTAGGCACAGATGACGGCAGAGTACACGTTACAAAAGATGACGGCAGGAACTGGAAAGAAATAGTAAAAGGACTTCCATACGGTAAATGGGTTTCAGAGATTGTAGCTTCAAAGTACGATGCCAATGTTGTATATATGAGTCAGAACGGAAAAAGGGATGACGACTTTACCCCTTATTTATGGAAATCGGACGATTGCGGCGAAACCTGGAAGAGCATTGTAAACAATCTTCCTACCGGACCGGTAAATGTAATAAAGGAAGATCCGATTAATCCGAACATTCTTTATGTCGGAAACGATTTCGGAGTTTATATTTCGTTAAATCAGGGAAAAAGCTGGTATTCTCTACAGGCGAATCTGCCTGTTAATTACGTACACGACCTTGTAATCCATCCGAGAGAAAGTTTATTAATCATCGGTACACACGGAAGAGGCGCCTGGGCTATGGATGCCGAACTGATACAGAAATTGAATGAGAATACGCTCAGCGCTCCACTATCCGTATTTTCTCCCAATGATGCAACTCTTCCTGTCTCATTCAGAGGACGTCTCTTTAGGAGTGAACCGGTTAAAGTCCCCTTCTTTGTAAATGAAAAAGGGAATGTGAAAGTTGAGGTTAAAGACCAGTCAGGCAAAGCAGTTTATGCAACCGAATTTGCGGCATCTAACGGATTGAATTATTTCCTTTGGGATATGACCGACGGTTCGAAAGAGAAAACAATTGTTGCGGAAGGAACTTACACAATAAATTTCAGTGTAAAGAATAATTCGGCAAGCACATCGGTTAACATCAAAAAAGCCCCCGCACCACAGCAGCGGGGAGATTTTGAAGGAGAGACCCGGGAAAGACAATAATTTCATAAAAAGCCGCCTTGAAAAGGCGGCTTTTTTATTCAATAATTTTCATTAAACGAAAGAACTCGAAATATTCAACGCCTTAATATCAACACTCCCATTTTATCCCGTTTAGGCTGATTTTCAAATTATCCTCAAATTAAATAAAAATTTTTTAATAATATTTTCACCCCTCTCAATTGATTTCATTCATATTTTTGAATCAGTTTTTTGCATTAGTAAAGAGAACGGGTATACTTATATTGGAAATTGTGCAGAGTTAATAAACATAATCAAAGCACCGCAATATTTTCAGACATAAAACCTCTTTTCATTTTTTAATTGAGTCTATCCGCCAGGAAATCCCAATGCAGAGAATAATGTTAAATTGTTCCATATTTAATACGATGATGAGTTTGAAAGGAAAGAATAATCTTTCTAAAGCAGGCATCGAAATATTTCAACTATTTTTGGATTTGATATGAATGTATTCACATTGATTTTGTATATGTATGCCATTGCCGCGGTAATCTCTTTCTTTGTAGCATTTGTAATAAGCGGAATATATTCTGTTATAAAGCTTACTGAAAGAAAGAAGGCAAAAGAGGGAGCACCTGATCTCGTAACAGCCCAGCAGCTTAAGACTATCCAGTCCGAAGCGGCATTAATGGAAAACGAGGAAGAAGTAACAGCAGCTATTGCTATCGCTTTGCACCTGCATTCAAAGGATCTGCACGACGAAGAAACAGGAAAGCTTACAATTGTGCGTCAGGGAAGGCAGTATTCACCCTGGAGCTCAAAAATTTACGGTCTTAATACTTACAAACGTTAAAGGATATCGGTTAGGTTTATTATGGAAATTAAAGATGTTTTAAATTTGTTTCAGGGAGTTTCAACCCTGCTAAGCTCAGATCCGGTGATTATGTATACAAGAATCGGGCTTATGTTATTAGGCATGCTCTTGGTTTATCTCGGCAAAAAGGGAGTTCTTGAACCATTGTTAATGATTCCGCTCGGAATTGGGATGGCTGCAATTAATGCGGGAGTTCTTGTAATGCCGGGAGGAATGCACGGCAATCTGTTCCTCGATCCCCTCGTTGTCAAAACGGATGATTTGATGAATATACTGCAGATAAACTTTTTACAACCTATCTACACTTATACATTCAGCAACGGACTTATTGCCTGTTTCGTTTTTATGGGAATAGGAGTTATGCTGGATGTAAGCTTTTTAATTGCCCGCCCCTATCTGAGCATGTTTCTTGCATTGTGCGCGGAATTGGGCACATTTCTTACAATCCCGATTGCAATGGCTATGGGATTGAATATAAGAGATTCCGCTTCCATTGCAATGGTCGGCGGGGCTGACGGGCCGATGGTGCTATTTACATCACTGGCTCTATCTAAGGACCTCTTCGTTCCAATAACTGTCGTTGCCTATTTATATCTTGGTCTAACATACGGAGGCTATCCATACCTTATTAAGCTCCTTGTTCCAAAGAGGCTTAGAGGAATTGAGCACGAACCGAAGAAGAATCCTAAAAGGGTTACGGCAGGACAGAAGCTCGCATTCTCGATTGCGGCCTGCACAATTCTCTGTCTCCTCTTCCCCGTAGCTGCCCCCTTGTTCCTGAGCCTTTTTGTCGGAGTTGCAATAAGAGAAAGCGGCCTGACGCATTTAATCGATTTTATAAGCGGTCCCCTCTTATATGGTTCAACATTCTTTTTAGGAC
>JAEXUB010000108.1 GCA_023453125.1 Bacteroidota bacterium | reverse complement strand
GCATTCGGGCTCACGGTTTGGAGTGTTTTTTCGGGACTGACCGGATTTGCAGACAGTTTCTGGACTATCTTTTTCTGCAGGATGATGGTTGGAATTGGAGAGGCGACATTGGGTCCCGCTGCTCTGTCTCTATTAAGCGACTATTTCCCGTCCCGTATTAGAGCTACCGTACAGGCTGTATTTTCTTCAGCTATTGCCGTCGGTACCGGAGTTGCATTCTTCTTTGGAGGCTGGATAAGCGATTTGATGGGATGGCGTTTTGCATTCTACTTTCTCGGTTTCCCCGGATTATTACTGGTATTGCTTGTCCTAATGCTTAAAGAGCCGAAGAGAGGCATTAGCGATACTCCTGTTCAGAAGGAGAAAACAGATTGGCGTTTGCTTCTTAAGAATGTTCCGCTTCGCTATATTTTGTTCGGTTATGCATTCTTTGCCGTTGCTTCGAACAGTGTTTCGATCTGGCTCCCCACATTTTTCGTAAGGGCGCAGGGGCTCAATGTTGCCGATACGGGATTCTGGATTGGTATTGGAACTGTGGCGGGAGGACTGCCCGGTACAATATTAGGAGGTTACTTCGCCGATAAATTCCACAACCGGAGAGAAGGGGGGAGAATGATTTTCACCAGCATTCTGGCTCTTATTTGTATTCCTATCTGGCTACTGATTTTATTCAGTTCCAACGTAGCCTTTCAGTTTGTACTGATTTCACTTCTTCTGGGACTTGCTTTATCCTGGCTCGGCGCTGCCGCGGCAGATGTTAATGATATTGCAGGGCCGAATTTAAGAGGGCTAGCCGTCGGATTGTATTTCTTTGTCGTCAATGTTATTGGATACGGGATTGCCCCCCCATTGTATGGAAAAGTTAATGACGTTATGGGAGTTACCCAGAATCCCGCTTTTATGAAATATACTTTGCTTATAAGTCCTGTTGCATGTCTTATTGCCGGAATTATATTGTATGCCGGAAGCAGAAAATTGGAGAAGAAAAATGGAACAGTTTGATTGGCTTTCAAAATGGGCCCGGTATACTCCCAAAAGAATGATGCTGAGAGAGTATCACAGAAATATGGAATGGTCCTATTCCGATTTTAACGAAAGGGCCAACAGTCTGGCTAATTATTTTATTGATGAATTGAAAGCGGTTAAAGGGGATCGGATTGCGGTTTATTCAAAGAACAGGGCTGAATATGTGCTCCTGTTTTTCGCCTGCATTAAGGCGGGTACTATTCTTGTGCCTCTCAATTTCAGGCTTACTCCCAGAGAACTTGATGTTTTAATTAAAGATGCTGAACCAAAGGTATTTTTCTATGAAGAAGAATATGCAGAAGAAATTAAAAAACTTGAAACGCTTGGCGCGATAAAAGAAAAAATAAAGGTAGAAAGCATTACATCGTTTCTTGAGAAAAGCGTCACTAATATTTCTGCTCCTAAAGTAATCCATGACTGGGAAGACCCGGTTATGATTTTATATACGGCAGGAACAACGGGACTTTCCAAGGGGGCAATTATAAATCACAGAATGCTCTTCTGGAATTCAATAAACACGGCATTGCGTCTCGATCTTACAACGGGGGACCATACCCAGAGCTTTGCCCCATTTTTCCATACGGGGGGCTGGAATGTGCTTTTTACCCCATTTGTTCATCACGGCGCATCACACACATTGCTTTCAAAATTTGATGCCGACCTGATATTGAAGTTGATGGAGGAGGAGAAGGCAACAATCCTATTCGGAGTGCCGACAATGCTCCAGATGATGGCCGATTCTCAATTATTTGAAAAGGCAGACCTTTCAACAGTACGCTATGCGATTGTCGGAGGCGCGCCTATGCCTATTCCTCTTATTAATATATGGCATAACAAGGGAGTTTATATACGTCAGGGGTACGGGCTTACTGAAGTAGGGCCCAATGTATTCTCTCTTCATCATGACGATGCAATACGTAAAAAAGGCTCTATCGGTTTTCCCAATTTCTATTTCGATGTCAAAATTATGAATGGGGATAATAAAGAGCTCGGTACCAATGAGGTCGGAGAACTCTGGCTTAAATCCCCTGTGGTTACTCCCGGTTATTGGAGAAAACCGGAAGAAACAGCTAAGAGTATAACAGACGGATGGTTCCATACCGGCGATATGGTTCTTAAAGATGAAGAAGGATATTTTTATGTAGTGGACAGAAAGAAGAATATGTTCATTAGCGGGGGCGAAAATGTTTATCCCGCCGAAATTGAACGGTTCCTGCTTACAAATAAATGCATTAAAGAGGCCGCTGTTATTGGCGTTGAGGATGCCAAATGGGGAGAAGTAGGTGCGGCATTCATAAAACTTGAAGAAGATGAAAAATCAAATATTGATGAGCTTCAGAAATTCTGCCTTGAAGGGCTCGCAAAATATAAAATTCCAAAACACTTCTTCTTACTTGATGAAATTCCGAAAAATGAGGCAGGCAAAACAGATAGAAAGAAATTATTCAATATTTATTCAAACAAATAAACTAATCACAAAGGAGGCTATATGAAAAAGCTGTTATTACTCGTTCTTGCTGCAGGAACATTCTTTTTAACATCGTGCAAAAGCGATGATACTTCAACCGGTCCGGAAACAACCGTTGATCCTATCGTAGGAGTCTGGGTTTCTTCAGGCGCCAATCTTGCTCCGGGTCTCTATGCCGCTCCTCTCAATGTAAGGTCAATCACCGCTACATTCAGAGCCGACAAGACCTACTCAGTAGTTCAGACAGATGTTAACAATGTTACGACTACATTAACCGGAACTTACACCAACTCTTCAACTACTTATACCGATGCTCTTACAACAACAGGAACAACAGGCAAGACAATCTATAATATTGTTGCAAGCCAGAGCTCTCCTGCCGCAGTAACAGCAACAGGTATTTATGCAATTAATGCAAGCGCAATGACTTATGAAGTAATCCAGACAACTCCGGCTATTAATGGTGTATCGGCACCAACAGCAGCAGGCGGTTTCGGCAGCACAACAATTGCAGGCACAAAATACAATATCTATATTCAGAAATATGTAAAACAGCAATAATGCAGATTTAAAGGAGGGGGTTGAATAAACTCCCTCTTAATTTGCAACCGTATTGGAGAAAAAAATGAAAAAAACATTCATAAACGCCTTTCTTTTATTAGTATTCTCATTTTCGGTTATATCGGCGCAGAATCTGCCCGATGAATCGAAAAGGATTCCGGATCAGAAAGCGCCGGAATTAAAATTTATCGGCTACTGGTTCTCGCGCGGCACTGCCTCTAATATTGCTCCCACAAATGAATTATTGCGCGGACAGATTATAGGGCGGTTATTCGGGTTAAACACAACCGACACGCACGATCAGACAGCCCTCTATTTTGAACAGCGATTTGTTCCTATGTTCATTTATACCCCGCAGATTCTGGACGGAGTAGCAACCTTCAGGAGTTTATTTAAGATTGATATGACCTGGGGTGACAATGCATACGGAGTAGGGGGAAATGCAGGAGGGGGTATTAATGCCGGACAGGTAAACCTTCAGACACTCCTTGCAAACGTAGAAATTAAACCTAAAGATGCAGAATGGAATCTCGTTATCGGGCTCCAGAGAATTTTCGATAACGTTAGGGATCCGAACATAGCTGCACTTAGCACTGCCCAGACAAGCGCATATAAATTAAGCTACTGGGGCACACAGGGAGTAGGCATAAGCCTCTTTGGAAACATCAACAAAACCACACAGGGAAGATTCGGTTATTACCAGCTGTATGAAAACATTATACAGATTGATGACGACGTTTCCCTCTGGATGGCCGATGTTGAATCCCGCATTTCTCCTCTTTTGGAAGTAGGCGGAAATATCTGGTACGTGTATGACAGAGGGAAGAACAGCGGAGGTATCTCTATTCTGGGGCAGGGACTTAACAGCCAGCTTGCAGAATATAACGGAGCAGTAAGGCTTAATCTTCCAACTCAGCGCTACCAGGCAGACATATTCTGGGTTGGTACCCACGCTTCATACAACAGGGATTTTCTGGCCGGCAGATGGTGGGCAGATGCATACGTAATGGCTAATCTCGGTACTATCGATACAGTATCTGCTTCGGAAGCAAAAAACAAATTTGCTGATATTTTCGGAGTCGCTGGCAACTTAATGCTTTCTTATAAATATGGTATGACTGCCAACGATAAAGTATCTGTAGAAGGGCTCTTTACAACAGGGGATAACAACGGTGTTGACGATAAAAAAGTAAACAGCGTATTGACCGGTAATATATGGGGATCCCCCACAGGCATTTACAGTTCGCACAGAGCCCTCCTTCTTTTCCCCGATGCACAGGTTGTTAACAGATATTACTCTGCAGTTCACGATATTGCCAACCTCGGTTACGGAGTAACGGCCGGATTTGTTACTTTTATGAAGGATTTTATCCCCAACAAATTCAGCGGCAAGGTAGGATTTGCTACTGCTTTTTCAAATGTTACTCCTAAAGGAGGATCAGCATATATAGGTTCCGAAGTTAACCTTGAACTGAAGTATAATATAAAGACGTACCTTACCTTCGGATTAAGTGCCGGCTATTTGAAGCTTGGTGATTTCTATAATTCGCCCAACACCACTTACGATAAACAGCGCCCAAAAGATCCCTGGGTTATTTTTACATCTCTTAGCTGGTTAATGTTTTAGGAGGACACAATGAAAAAATTATATCTATTATTATTACTTCCCTTATTCCTGCTTGGCGGCTGCTCGGGATTTCTCTATACAAATCTTCCCCCGGTCGAATTCAAGGATATAAATTATTCATATCCTGCTAAAACCGCGCTTCAAAATCCTTCTATTGCATATATTGATGAAGGCAAGGGGGATAAGACAATTATACTTATACACGGACTGGCAAGCAATGCGGGTTTCTGGCGTTATGCAATTCCGGAACTCTCAAAACAATACCGCGTTATTGCAGTTGACCTTCCCGGCTACGGTAAATCGGGCAAGGGAGCCTATCCTTACTCAATCTCATTCTATGCAGAGCAGATTAAACGTCTCACAGATGAACTTAAAATTGATAAGTTCACTCTGGTCGGGCATTCAATGGGGGGACAGATAGGAATTAAATTTGCTCTTATGTATCCCGATAAATTGGATAAGCTTGTACTCGCATCTCCGGCAGGTGTTGAAGAATTCTTGCAGGGGCAGGGGGACTGGCTTAGAAGCGTTATGACAAAGAAAGGAGTAAAGACCACTACCGAAGAAGGAATCAGGCGAAACCTGGCAAGTAACTTCTATTCCTGGGATGACAAATGGGAATGGATGGTTGAAGAGAGAGTTAGAATGATTAATGCAAAGGACTTTGACGAGTTTACTTATACTGTTGTCCGCTGCGTCAACGCAATGCTTGATGAACCGACATTCGATAAGATAAAGAATATAAAAACTCCTACTCTTATTGTTTACGGCAGATATGACGGTCTCATTCCAAATCCTTATTTAAATCCCGGTTTCACTTCAGATTTATTCAAGTGGGGCGCAGAACAGATTCCCAACTGCAAGCTGCACGAAATTGACAACTGCGGCCATATGCTCCAGATTGAAAAGCCGGAAGAATTTACATCTGCTATTCTCGGTTTCCTGAAATAATTATGCAATTCCCCGAGCTTAAATATGATTTCGAATATTCCGCCGTTCAAATTGACGGCGGAATATCGGTTGCCTATTACGATTCGGGAGAAGTTAAAGAGGGCAACACCTTATTGATGATTCACGGGCTTTCGAGTTATATTCCGGCCTGGATGAAATTGATTCCCCTCATAAAAGAAAAATTCCGATGCATAGCCATAGATCTGCCGGGATACGCCAAATCATCTTCCGGCGTTCATTCCGGCTCTATGGCATTTTATGCCGATGTTATTGAATCGTTTATTAAAAAACTGAACCTATCACGAGTTTCTTTAGTAGGACACTCAATGGGGGGACAGGTGGCAATGACCACGGCGTTGAAATATCCTTCAATAATTGAAGGGCTGGTCCTTCTCGCCCCTGCGGGTTTTGAGACCTTTACAGAAAATGAAAAGGGAAGGCTTCTCAAAAACAATTCTCCCCAATACTATGCCTCAGCAACCGACAAGCAGATTGAGTATAATTTCTCAATCAATTTTTTCAGAATGACCGGTGACGCTGACCGGATGATTGAAGATAGAAAACTGATGCGGAACTGGAAAAATTTTAACGACTACTGCACTGTGGTTGCAAATTCTTTCAGAAGCCTGCTTGAAGAACCTGTTGCCGGCAGGCTAGCGGAAATTAAGCAGAAAACTCTTATTGTCTATGGACTAAATGATAAATTCATTCCCCAGCCTGTGCTGCACGGGAATATTAAGGGGGCAGACCTGGCAAGAGAGGCAGCTGCAAAATTTCCCTGTGCAAGCCTTCTGCTGCTTGATGAATGCGGTCACTTTCTTCAGTTTGAAAAGGTGAAAGAAATTGCTGAAGAGATAATCAAGTTCTATGGTGTTTAAAATAAAAAAGGGGCTTAGGCCCCCTTTTTATTTGTCTTTATTAATTTAATGATAATCCAAAATGCTTCCGCCGATAAATTCCCGGAGTACGGAATCCCCCGGAATTGAAGAATCGTCATCCATCGGCTCAATAGCCTCAAGCATTCTCATCACTCGTTCAGCCCTTACAAATGCATCCTCGCGGAGCGGATCACCTTTATATTTTACTGCCCACTCCTGGAACGATTTAAGAAGTTTCGGGCGGTAGATAGGCACTTCGTATGCCATTGAGGTATTTACAATATAGTCTGCTGTCCCGCTATAGGGAAGGATGGTCCTTTTTTCGGAAGAACGTACATAATGCCAGTGAAGAAGAGTCTGTTCCGGATTGTATGCCCTGTGAACCGAATCCCTGAGCATTCTTCTGATCAGACGTAAATCAGTCCAGCGTATATACTGCCCGTCGGGCATTTTCATCTGGAGAAGAGGTTCGAGATAGAGTTTAAATTTCTGCGATGCCGGAATTTCTTTGCTGAATTCTGGATATAAACCGTGAAGGCTGTCTATAAGGAGTACTTCATTTTCGTGAAGCTGAAGAGGGCTGCTGTCAAGGAACCGTTTCCCGGTTTTGAAATCGTAATAAGGAATTTTTACTTCTTCGCCGGCAGCGAGTCTTTTAAGATGATCATTAATAAGCTGGAGGTCCAACGCCTGCGGCGTTTCGAAATCGTAGTCGCCGAATTCGTCTTTGGGATGCATTTCAAGATCGTAGAAATAATTATCAACAATTAGAGGCACAAAGCTCATTCCCATTTTATTAAGCCTCTGTTCCAGCTTTAGGGTAGTAGTGGTCTTGCCTGATGATGAAGGGCCCGAGACCATAACCATTTTAAGTTCGGAGCTTCTTTCTTTAATTAATTCTGCTGCGGTGTCAAGCTGGTTTTCATAAAACGATTCCGCTTCGTGAACTATCTGCGGGAATTCCCCTTTCTTTATGCGTGCATTTATCTTTTCTACAGAATTCAGATCGTGAGACACAGCCCAGTCGAGCGAGCGCCATACTTTTTTCCATGGTATAAGTTCATTTGGCTTTGAGAAATGGCGGCTGTCTTCGCGGCGGCGCTGGGCGGCTTTATCCCTGTATAAAATGAACTCCTTGGCTACTTTAGCGTGTCCGTTTTCAATAAGCACTTTTTCTACTATATCCTGAATTTCCTCTACGTGCGGAGTATGTCCTTCCGGCATAGTTTCATTCATCATCTTAATTACTTTCTGTGCCAGTTCCTGTGCTTTTTCTTTATCCCTTCCGCCGACTGAAACAGCAGCGCGGTAAATAACATTTGCAATACGATCCGGATTAAAGGGAACTATTGCACCGCTCCTTTTAATTACATTTTTGAACTTATGCATAACTTCTCCCTGCCTTTAAGGCAGTAATTTATTAAATAAAGTTTAAATTTAACGCAGAAGAGGTAATAATTCAAATCTGTATTTTATGCCCGGTTTATTCATTTATTACCGCTGATGCTTCTTCTGCTTTGATTCTCTTTTTTGTAAATTGAAGCAATATTTTTATTATCTTATTAAAATGATTGAAGGACGGAGGAAAAATGAAAAAAGTAAAGAGTATTGAATTATTGAACAAGGCAGTAGCCGATGAATTGAGCGCGGTGCATCAGTATATGTATTTTCATTTTCATTGCGACGATCAGGGATTTGTACTGCTTGCCAATTTATTTAAACGGACTGCAATTGAAGAGATGATTCATATTGAAAAACTGGCCGATAGAATTTTATTCCTTAAAGGGGAAGTTGAACTTGTGGCTTCGCACAGTGTAAATAAAATTCACGATGTTAAGCAGATGCTGGAGATTGCCGCGCAGATGGAAACAAGCAGCGCCAACGATTACAATATGTGGGCTAACGAATGCGCACAGAATGCAGATTCTGCTACAAAAAAACTGTTTGAGCTTTTGGTTGAAGATGAAGAAAGACATTTTGACCAATTTGATAAAGAAATGGAAAACCTTCAGAATTACGGCGATCAGTATCTGGCTCTCCAGTCAATGGAAAGAAGCAAAGCCGCCGGAATGCCAATGCCTCCTCAGGCCTAATCTATATACAAATATGAATTGAATTTTTACGGCGCGCTAAAAGGATGCAATATCCTTTCAGCGCGTTTTTTGTTTCAAACTTAAAGAGTGCCCCCTTCCAAAATCTTACTGCTCTGTTTCCATTAAACGAAAAAAATTCTATTTTTAACAATTATTTCCTCTATAGTATGATTTATTAAAAAATCGGGAGCGCAATATGGGCAGCAATACCTATAACCGTAGAAATTTTATACAAAAAACTATTTTCAGCAGTGCGGGAGTTATCTTTTCTTCTTCAATTGCTTCGGCAGCTGCAGCTGCAACGGCAAAGGAAGATAAGAAGATAATAAGAAGAAAACTGGGGAAAACAGGTATTGAGCTTCCGATTGTGAGTTTTGGTGTTATGCGTGCAGACAGCCCGGCATTGCTGCAGGCCGCCTATAATGAAGGAATGGTTCATTTTGATACCGCGCACGGATACCAGAACGGCAGGAACGAGGAGATGATAGGGGAAATTTTTAAGGATGTTCCGCGCGATTCGATAGTTCTATCAACTAAGGTGCAGCCGGAAGATATGGACAGGGGAAGCGGTAAAGTGGGACCCGGTACTACAGAAAAAGCATTCCTCGACAGACTAGATATAAGCCTTAAAAGGCTTAAAAAGGACTATGTAGATATTTTATATGTCCACGCTCTCAGCAACAGGGATGGAGTTCTTTACCCTGAGCTTCTAAATGCCGTAACCAGGGCAAAGAAAGAGGGGAAAGCGAAACTTATAGGAGTATCCACCCATAAGAACGAGCCGGAGGTTATAAGAGCGGTAATAGAAAGTAAAATATTTGAAGTTGTGCTTACATCGGTGAATTTTAAGCAGGCACATTATGCTGAAGTAAAGAAGGCAATCGCAGAAGCCGCCCAGGCAGGAGTTGGTATTGTGGCAATGAAAACAATGGCCGGTGGATTTCACGATAAAGAAAGAAAAATGCCAATCAACTGCAAAGCAGCTTTGAAATTTGTAATGCAGGATGAGAATGTATGTACATCAATTCCCGGCATAACCAATTTCGACCATTTAAAAGAGAATATGAGCGTTAATTTCGATCTTGCAATGACCGATGCAGAAAAGGCAGACATTGTATACCTTGAACAGAAACCGGAAGGACTCTACTGTCAGGCTTGCCAGACCTGCCTCCCGATGTGTTCCAAAAACCTTCCCATACCGGAATTAATGCGCGCGTATATGTATACCTACGGCTATGCAAATGCCGCGCAGGCTCAGGAATTACTGGTGTCGCTCGGCATTAAAGGCAATCCTTGCGATGGATGCAGCAGCTGTACTGTTGAATGTGCTAAGAGTTTCTCAGTCGCCGAAAGAATTGCAGATGTGTCAAGAATAACCTCGGTCCCGGCCGAATTTTTAGCATAGGAGCCTAATATGAAGTATGTTCTCCCTTTTTTACTAATTGTTTTTTTTGCGGCAGGCATTTACGCTCAAAAACCGTTGTTCCCCCCTGTTGACGGATGGGACCTTAAGATTGAAGAACAGGTGTACGACGCAAATAATTTATGGGATCTTATAAACGGCGCGGCTGACTTGTTTCTTGAGTATTCCTTTATTGATTTGCATCTTGCCCGTTACACAAATGATAAGGGGATTGAAGTTAAGGCCGAGCTATACCGGCACGCCGGACCGGATGAAGCTTTCGGAATGTATTCTCAGGAAAGAGATCCGGGATTTAAATTTATTAATATGGGACTCCAGGGGTATTCCGAGGAAGGAGTGCTCAATTTTCTTGACGGGGAATATTATATAAAGATGACAACCCACGCAAAAGGGGCAGATGCTCAAAAGGCACTTGAAACCATTGCCACGAGAATAAGCGCTGGATTGGCTAAAAAGAATTCGATGCCGGAGCTTTTTTCCTTTTTTCCTGAAGAAGCTATAATGAAGAACAGCGAAAAATATGTATCGCAGAATTTTATGGGGCACTCGTTTCTTAAGAATGCTGCAACTGTTCGCTACGGAACCGAAACTCAGTTTTCGGCATTCATTATAAAGTGTATCTCACCAGCCGAAGCCGGGGCTGTTTTTGAGCAGTGGAAAAAAGAAGCCGGCAGAGAAGCTGTATCGGAACCGCAAAAGGGAAAATTCGTATTAAATAATCCCCTCGACGGGAAAATAAATCTATCAGTCAAGAATAATTACATTTTCGGCATAATTAATTGCGGCGATGATAATACCGCATTGAAATATCTGAATCTGATTTCTGAAAAAATAAAATAATAACGGTTCTTATTAAACATAATTAAGTTGGATTTTTTTATTAAGGCTGGAAGGCAGAATGAAAAATATATTTTTACGCCGGTTACCGGCGTTCTTTTTAATGTCCTTTATTATTGCGGGCGGCTCTGTTTTGGCTCAGCCGCAGAAAAAATCTTTTAACCGGCAGGATACTCTCAGAGGTTCCATTACAAAAGAAAGAGTATGGTGGGACCTTAAGTATTATCACCTCAGCATTAAAGTTAATCCCGATGACAGCACAATAAAGGGGACAAACAAAATCCAATACAAGGTGCTCGATTCTTATAAAGTAATGCAGATAGACCTGCAAGCCCCTATGTCAATTACCAAAATCACACAGGAGGGGAAAAACCTTCCTTTCCGGAAGGAGGGCAATGCCTGGTTTATTGATTTTCCGGCTGCAAGAAAGAAAGGAAAGATTGAAAATCTAACTGTAGAATTTTCGGGCAAGCCTCAGGTGAGCAAGAATCCTCCCTGGAGCGGCGGGCTCTCCTGGAAAAAGGATTCAGAGGGAAATCATTACATTACCACCACCTGCCAGGGGGACGGAGCGAGTCTATGGTGGCCCTGCAAAGACCATCAGTATGACGAGCCGGACAGTATGCTTATCAGCATTACTGTGCCCTCCAATCTAATGGATGTTTCCAATGGGAGGCTCCGCTCCATAGAAAAGAATTCCGATAACACTACTACGTATAACTGGTTCGTATCTAATCCAATAAACAACTATTGCGTTAATATGAACATAGGCGCGTATGTTCATTTCTCCGAAAAATATAAGGGGAAAAAGGGGATTCTTGACTGCGATTATTATGTGCTTAAAGAAAACCTTGAAAAAGCAAAGGAGCAGTTTAAGGATGTTAAAAGGATGCTGGATGCATTTGAATTCTGGTTCGGCCCTTATCCGTTTTATGAAGACGGCTACAAGCTGGTAGATGTGTCTTATACCGGGATGGAGCATCAGAGTTCTGTTACTTACGGCAACGGATATAAGAACGGTTACAGGGGCCGTGACGGATCCGGTTCGGGGTGGGGAATGAAATTCGATTTTATAATTATCCACGAATCGGCGCACGAATGGTTCGGCAACAGCGTTACAAGCAAAGATATTGCAGATATGTGGATACACGAAAGTTTCGGCGCCTATTCTGAAACACTTTTTACCGATTTCCATTTCGGCAAAGAGGCGGGAAACCAGTATATCATAGGCACCCGAAGAAGCATACGCAACGACAGGTCGGTTGTAGGAATTTATAATGTGAACTATGAAGGCTCCGGCGATATGTATACCAAAGGGGCAAATATGCTCCATACACTAAGACAGATTGTAAATGACGATAAAAAATTCAGGAATATGATTAATAAAATCTGTTCCGTCTTTTATCATAAAACAGTAACAACGGAACAGATTGAGAACCTGATGGCCAAAGAAACGGGAATGAACTTAAAACCCTTCTTTAATCAGTATCTGCGCACGGTTAAAATACCGGCGCTTGAATACAGGTCAGATGGAAATGTGCTCGAGTATAGGTGGAATAATGTAGTAGACGGATTTAAAATGCCTGTTAAAATAACATTGAACGGAAAAGAAAAATGGCTTACTCCGTCAGCGGAATGGAAAAAGATTAATGCGGAGGTGAATGCGGAAATAAAAGCCGACCCGAATTTTTATATTAAGGTACAGCAGCTGAAACCGGAACAGACAAATCAATAATAGAAGAGGAATGTTATGTTTAAAGCATCAACCTATGTTGAAAGAAGAAAAAAATTAAGAGAGCTTATTAAAACGGGTATTGTGCTTATTCCGGGGAATGATGAGAGCCCTATGAATTATACCGATAACACATACCATTACCGGCAGGACAGTTCTTTTCTTTATTATTTCGGCATTGATTTTCCGGGGCTGGTTGGAATAATAGACGCCGATGAAGGAAAAGATTATATCTTCGGCAATGATTACACAATTGACGATATAGTGTGGATGGGACCTCAGCCCACAATCAAATACCGCTCGTCACTTGCCGGTATTGAGAATTCCGCTCCTGTAAAAGAAGCGGACTCATTTATCGCCGCTGCTTTATCCAAAGGAAGAAAAATTCATTATCTGCCTCAATACAGAGGGGATAATGTTATTAAGCTGCATCAATGGCTGGGAATATCGCCTGCAGAAGTTTATAAAAATTATTCGGTTGAGCTTGTTAAGTGCGTCGTTTCCCAGAGGAATATAAAGACGGAAGAGGAAGTAGAAGAGATTAACAAAGCTGCAGTATTAAGCGCAGAGATGCATCTGGCAGCAATGCGCTATGCAAGGCCGGGTATGACTGAAAATGAAGTAATGGCAAAAGTACATCAGACTGCATTGGCGGGAGGCGGGAATCTTTCATTCCCTATAATAGCAACAAAGAACGGACAGACTCTCCATAATCATTATTACGGGAATACTCTTGAAGAGGGGCAGATGTTTCTCCTGGATTCGGGAGCGGAAGTTGAATCCCATTACTGCGGAGACCTTTCAAGCACTTTCCCCGTCGGCAAAAAATTTACCGAGAGGCAGAAGGAAGTATATAATATCTCTTTAGGCGCCCATAATCACGCAGTTTCTCTCTTAAAGCCGGGAGTAAAATTCCGCGACATTCATCTTTCCACCTGCCGATTCATTGCAGAAGGAATGAAGGGAATGGGATTTATGAAAGGGAACCTTGATGATGCTGTTCACGAAGGGGCACATGCAATGTTCTTTCCGTGCGGACTCGGACATATGATGGGACTGGATGTGCACGATATGGAAAACCTGGGAGAGGTGTATGTAGGTTACGGCGGGGAAGCGAAGAGCACTCTGTTCGGTCTGAAATCACTCAGGCTCGGAAGGGAACTTCAGCCCGGATTTGTAATTACCATTGAACCGGGTATATATTTTATTCCCGAGCTTATGGACAAGTGGCGCAGTGAAAAGAAATTCATGGAGTTTCTAAATTACGACCGTCTTGAAGAGTATAAAAACTTTGGCGGATGCCGCAACGAAGAAGATTATCTTATTACTTCCGATGGAGCCCGCCTGTTGGGAAAAGAATTGCCGAAGACTGTTGAAAAGATTGAAGCGGAACGGGAAAAAGCATTTTAGCCAATCCAATTGCCAGTTTTTTAAGGGACCTCCGGGAAGGGGTCCCTTTTTTATTTATTGGTGGGAATAAAGAAACCGTAAAAGTTGATTTTTACCCTTTTTTAAGGGATTTTTTAACCAATTATTCCTCCAATTCAGTTAAAAAAAATGAATTTTCTGACGATAATATTCTTGATGAGATATGTTCATAATCAATTCAATAATTACAACATTTATATAAGCGGGTTAAAATGGCACTCAATAAGAATATGAAAATTCTTTTGGTAGAAGACGCTTCCGTTATGAGGAAGATGGAAATCAAAACATTAAATTCGCTCGACTTTAATAATGTTACCGAAGCAGAGCATGGGAGTGAGGCGGTAGAAATTCTTAAGAAGGACCCGAATTATGATTTGATTATAAGCGACTGGAATATGCCGGTTATGGATGGCTTTGAGTTGCTCCGTTTTGTAAGGGAAAATACGGGCACGGGTAAAATTCCTTTTTTAATGGCTACCGGAAGAGGAGAGAAAAAAGAGGTAGAGAAGGCTATTGAAGCCGGCGTAAGCAGTTTTATATCAAAGCCGTTCAATAAAGATGAGCTTAATGAGAAAATAAATGAGGCGTTTGGAATAAAAGGAGAAGAGAAAAAGCCGATTTCACGCGAATCAAGAATCGCCCCTTCCGGTAAGGTAATTATAAAGGCTATTCATATTCAAATCACAGACCATCTTACACTCGGCGTTCTTAAAAACCTTATTAAAAGGAATGAAATTACAACAAAACATTTTGAACTTGAAACCGAATGCCTCCCAAGCTGGAACGCCGTTGCAAAATCGCTTGAGCAGGGAACTGCAGATGCGGCATTTATTCTTGCACCGCTGGCTATGGATCTTTTTAATTACGGCGTGCCCTTAAAGATGATTCTTTTTGCGCACAGGAACGGAAGCATCTGCGTTAAAAATAAAATGGGAAACGATACAAAGGGGATTGAGTATTTTAAAAATAAATCATTCTATATCCCTCACACTATGTCAATACATAATATGCTCGGACATTTATATTTTAAGAATCAGGGTTTGAATCCGGGAGTAACCGGGCAGAGCGGTGTGGATGTTCCGTTCGAGGTCGTTGCGCCGATTAAAATGGGGGAATTTATGGCCGGAAATCCGGATGCAAGCGGATTTATGGTTGCAGAGCCTCTCGGAACAAAATCCATTGCTCAGGGAAATGCAGAGCTGCAGTTCCTTTCGAGTGAAATTTGGGAAAACCATCCCTGCTGTGTTCTCGCCGTTCAGGAGGATTTTGTAAATAATTATCCTCAGGCTGTTAACGAATTTGTTAAATACCTTGTTCAGGCGGGAAAAATAATTGAACAGAAACCGGGATACGCAGCTGAAATTGCGGTTGAATTCCTCGACCCTAAAAAAGAACTCGGGCTTAAAGTACCTATTCTAAAAAATGTTCTTACTGAGCCGAAGGGGATTAAGACAAATAACCTTTATCCGGTTAAAGAAGACCTCAATTTTATTCAGCATTATATGCACGATAAAATGGGTATTGGTTCAATAATTAATCTGAATGAATTTGTCGACAGCCGCTTTGCGGATGAAGCCTGTTCGGATCAGGATAAGGCTGCTGCAAAAAGCAGGGTAAGCGAGCAGTATATTGCCCAGAATATTGAAAAACTTGCCGGAAGAAGCGAGGAAGCCTTTGGAGATATTAAGACTAAAGAACTACTCAATATGGAAGGGAAATATCTGAGATTCTCTTTAGGAAAAGAAAAATTCGGAATTGAAATTCTAAAGATTATTGAGATTATTAAACTTGTTCCGATAACAAAAGTGCCTAACACTCCCGATTTTGTAAGGGGGGTAATAAACCTGCGCGGAACAGTGGTTCCTGTTATTGACCTTAGGCTTAAGATTGGTATGCCGGATACAGAATATGGGTCAAAGACCAGAATCGTAATTCTTGAGGAGGAATTGGACGGCGTTAAAATGAGAGTCGGCTTTATAGTTGACGAGGTTGATGTTGTATGTGATGTAAAAGCAGATGATATTGATATGGCCCCTTCGTTCGGGCAGGAGCAGAAAGCCAATTTTATTAAGGCGGTGGTAAGGCTCGAAGATTCCGTTTATATACTTCTTGACGTTGAAGTCCTTGCAACCCCGTTACATAAGCTAAACGGCTGAAATTAAAAGTCCGGCTATAGGCCGGACTTTTTTGTATGCTTTAGTAATATCTTATGAAGAAAGCTAAAATTCTTCCAGATAAACAAATTTTCCTTCCTCTCTCAATTTCTCAATAATAAGCTTAATGATTTTTTTGCGCAGAAGAATGCCGCTTTGTTTAAAACTTATGTCTGAGCCGGCAGGATTCTCGGCAGTCCCGACAAAGAAGTTAATTCTGTCAGCAACATTGAGCCAGGCCGAAAGTGCTGTTACAGGGCTCCCTTTTTCAAGAAGGGAAAGGTCTTCTCCCATTACATTATAAAGCTGGTTTAATGTTACTGCTCCTTCGGTAACGAGCCCGATTCCTTCAATCTCATAATTCGGCGGAGAAATTATGCTTGCAAATTCATCATTAATTTCGAGTTGTTTGTTCATTACCCGGGCGGCAATTTTTGCCGTTGTTGCCCCGCAGATAATTTTTAATCCATCCATACCAAGGAATTTGTTCACAACTGCATGGTCATCGTCTGGATTGGCAGGGGGGCCGCTGAGGATATTAATTACTCTTCCTTTACGGCAGTAGATAAGGGAAACGGAGCAGTCATCCTCGCATTTATGTTTCCATAGCTTCTTCGTTTCGCTTATGATTAATTTAGGCAGCTCAGTTATATTTGCACCGCCGCGGAGGCATTCATTCACAAATTTATTTAAACCTTCAATGCCCCATCCGTTATTTATTCCTTTTCCAATGCCTGCCTGTGTAATACCATCGCTGAATATCAGAATTCCTTCTCCCAGATTAAGAGAACAGTTAGATTCCCGTACAAGCCCTCCGAACAGCATCTGGCTGCTGCTCTTTAACGGGGTTGAATAACGCTGACATACAAAAAGAGGTTCGGGCATATCATACATCAGAATAGAAGCAACGCCGTCGTTGAGAATCCGCACCAGAGTAAAGAAAGCACAGGGGAGTTCCTTCTTTTTGCTTTCTTCAACCGAGTTTACAATTTTGGCAAATGCTTCTCGCTTTGAAAAACCGCGTCTGATTAATTCTTTTATTCTCGAGACATACATTGTTGCCGTAATATTGGCTTTAATGCCCGAGCCGGCGCCGTCGCACAGAATGTGAATAATGGAATTATTATCCCTTTCTGTGCTTATAACGTCGCCGCTTGGATGTTCCGGCTTCTTAGCTATCTGTTCTGTTATTACTTCGAGGTGTAGATATCCCATAGCCAGTTATTCTTGTTAGAGGTCTTTTTTGTTTTTTCATCCTGTGTAAGGGTTAGAAGATTTTCAACTAACTCTTCTCCGCGGGCTGTATTTTCACCGAGGAGTTTTGCGAGCTGCTGGGCCATTTCGAGCTGGTGCTGGAGCAACTCTTCTGCTTTGTGGATTGTTTTTTCTCGTAATAAATCCAGTTTTTCTGCATCAGCCATATTCTTGGTGATGTTAACAAATATTCCGACATACTGTTTCTCTTCTTTTAATTTGTAAAGAAGCTGATGGCATGTAATATGATAATTCTCATGTTTTAAAATCAGCTCAATTTTTTCCTCCTCATCACCGGTAAGCCGTATAAAAGGCTCCGGGTCCATAAGGTATGAGATTCTCTTCCCGATAATGGAGTTAGTGCATTTGAAGAATTTTTTAAATGCGGGATTCATATGAAGTATACACATTTCCGAATCTAAAATCACAATGCCGTTGGGGCTTGTTTCAATTATGCGGTCTGTTCTCTGCTCGGCAAGCCTTCTCATATGGGGGATGCACATGTCGTTATCTGCCATTCCCATAAGAATTGCCCTTGCGTTTTCAATGCATGATGAATAGCCGCAGGCTCCGCAGTTAAGCTGATTTTCTTCCGAAAGCTTTCCTGTCTGCTCGAGTATTCTTCTTATTTCCTCTTCCGGGAATTCGGGTTCTGATATAGCAGAAGAATTGGAAAATGTTGTTCTCAGGCTCACATCATTTGCCGGTGCGTTCATTTCGTATTCTCTCTTTAGGGCATAATTAATTACATTTTCCTTATTTGCGAAAATGCTCTGATGCTTGGGCATCCCCGGGCCGTTAACGCATCCCGAAGCGCAAACGAGGGGCTCAATCAGAACGCGCGATTTTGAATTGGCGCGCGAATCTATTATGTCTGAGATTTCATTCACTCCGGTAATCGAGAAAACATTGCTGTTAAGATTATCCGGATTAAGGTCTCCTGTCTTTGACAGGCCTCCCGCCAGTGGGAAAAGACGGGAGTCGCCTGCCACTTTGTCATCGAAATCACCTGCTTCAAGCATCTTAAAGTCGATTTTTTCTTCTTCTATCCATTCCAACAATTCAGTAAAAGTTAATACTCCGTCAACCAATCCGTAATATTCAGGTCTTTCAGCCTCCCCTTTTTTTGCAAGGCACGGGCCAATGAAAACCACTTTTGCATCGGGGGCAAGTTTTTTCTTTAGCCTCTTTGCGTGCGCAATCATCGGGGATACAACAGGCGCGAGATTTTTTACGTGCGCCGGCTGAAATTTTTCGATGTAATTTACAAACGCCGGACATGCGGTTGCATAACAGGAAATACTCTTATCATTCAAATAATGAGAACATGTTTCTCCCGCGACATAGAAAGCGGCCTCTGCGGTTTCACTTACATAATCGAATCCGAGTTTTCTCAATACAGAAGGAATTCTTTCAGACTGCCAATCTTCAAATAACGCGGGAAATGAGGGGGCAATGCTAACCGCAACCCTTTCGTTTTCCCCGATTAGGGATTTTACCAGGTCGAGGTCGCGTCTGAACTGTTTTGCTTCCTGCGGGCATTCCTTTAAGCAAGTACCGCATAAGATGCATCTTTCAGGATCAACAGATGCCTGATGATCTTTCAGCTTTATAGCGTTTACCGGACAGTTTCTCAAGCATCTGTAACAGTCGCGGCACCGTGCCTTGTTTGTAAATATTATCTGTCTGTCGAATGATTTCGGGGACATTTTTTATTTTGCTTCCATTTTTATTGCTTTCAAATCGGGAGTCATTTTCCTGTTAAGCGCATCAATTGCTTTTTCAAATGTGCACTGGGGAATATGCTCCCCTCCGATTAGTACATTGGGTCCCTCTCCGCATTTTTCCATACAGAAAGTTGCGCTTACATCCACCGCGTTTTTTAACCCTTTCTCATCAACATATTTCAAAAGACGCGATATCAGTTTTTGAGAGTTTTTCAAATAACAGTTGGTACCCACGCATACTTTGATTTCCAATTTATGGGAATCCTGGCATCCAATAAAGCTTAATTCCGATTCGAATATGCGCTTTCTGTTTTTGTAATTAGTATGAAGCAATTTGTGTGCCTTGTGACTTCCCGGCTCAACGAGAAGGGTCTTATATAAACTTGCTATGTATGGATTTTCCTGCGATTTATGAAGCTGGAGCGTTTTATCCGAGTCATATAGCCCTTTTGTTCTTTCTTCTTTTGCATTTGCCTCGAAAATATAAGGCTGTCCGGCACCTCCAATGCATCCGCCGGGGCAGGCCATAACCTCAATAATATCATACGCGGCCTCTTTTTTACGGATCTTATCGAGCAGATTTTTCGCATTTTTGAGACCGCTTACAATTGCGAGTTTTACCTTAGTGCCGTTCAAATTTACTTCCAGCTCGCGGATTGAATCCTCCCCTCTGGTTTCGGTAAATTCAAAAGAATCAAGTTTAACTTCGTTTACCTTTTCGTAAGCGTATCTCAAAACCGCTTCGCTCACGCCGCCGCTGTTACCGAAGATAACCCCGGCCCCTGTTTTAAATCCCATAGGGAGGTCGAGAGATTCAGGAGTCAAATTTTCAAAACGGATGCCTGCCTGTTTAATCATAGAGGCAAGTTCCTGCGTGGTCAAAACAATGTCAACTTCCTTAATATCCCCTTCGGAAAATTCAGGGCGTGCTGCTTCGCTCTTCTTCGCAGTACAGGGCATAATGGAAACTACAACCAGGTTTTCTTTTTTTACATTGAGCTGTTCAGGAAGAATTTCTTTTGCTACGGCGCCGAACATCTGCTGCGGCGACTTGCAGGTTGATAGATTAGGCAGAAACTCCGAATAGTGCTGTTCGGCAAACTTAACCCAGCCGGGGCAGCAGGATGTAAATAAAGGAAGTTTTTCGCTGTTAGATTTCCTTTCAAGAAATTCCGATGTCTCTTCAAGTACCGTTAAATCTGCAGCGAATGAAGTATCGAACACTCTATCGAAACCTAACATTTTTAGCGCGGCCACTATTTGCCCTATGGACTGGGTTCCCGGCTTTAATCCGAACATTTCTCCAATAGCGACTCTCACGGCTGGTGCTATCTGTGCAACAACTGTTTTCTTCGGATTATCAATTTCCTTCCAGACTCTTTCAATATCGAATTTGGGAGTAATGGCTCCCGTAGGGCATACGCGCGCGCACTGGCCGCAGTCAACGCATTCAACCGATGCAAGATCTTTGCCGAAAGCCGGCGATACAGTAACCTGAGAGCCTCTGTTGGTAAAGTCGATTGCGCCGATTCCCTGTATTTCGTAGCATGCCCTTACGCAGTCGCCGCATAGAATGCATTTATTCGGATCTCTCATAAGAGCGTCTGACGATAAATCCGGCGGAATATGGTTCTCTGTTTTCTTATATCTTACCTTGTCAATTCCTAATTTATTAGCCAGATCCTGAAGTTTGCAGTTAGCGCTTTTAATGCACGAAGTGCATTTCTGCTCGTGATTTGCAAGAAGCAGTTCCAGGGCAATTTTTCTAACGTCTCTTACTTCTTTTGTATGTGTTTTAACCACCATTCCTTCTTCGGGAATGGTAGTACAGGATGTAATTATGCCTCTTCCTTCAATATCAACAATGCACATTCGGCATGCCCCGTAAGTGCTAAGTTCGGAATGGTAGCAGAAAGTGGGAATTTCTATGTTTGCTTTTCTAATTACTTCAAGGAGGTTTCTTTCATCTTTAAATGAAACCTCTCTGCCATTAATCATCATCGTTTTATTTTTCACTTTATCCTCCTATAACCGCATTCAATCTGCAGGCTTCAATGCATGCGCCGCACTTAATGCATAGTTGTTCATTTATATAATGGGGTTCTTTCCTGTTACCGCTTATAGCATCTACCGGGCATTTCTTAAGGCATACTCCGCATCCTTTGCACTTAACCGGGTCAATTTCGTAAGCCATTAGTGCTTTGCACTTTTTGGATGGGCATCTGTGCTGCAGGACGTGAGCATCATATTCTTCGCGGAAATGATGGAGTGTTGAAAGAACCGGATTCGGCGCAGTCTTTCCGAGCCCGCACAGTGAGCCTTTCTTAACAGCGTGTGCCAGGTCCTCCAGAAGCATAATCGTTTCTTCGGAACCTCTTCCTTCGATAATGTCATCAAGAAGTGCAAGCATCTGTTTAGTTCCTTCGCGGCAGAGTACGCATTTGCCGCACGATTCATTCTGAGTGAACTGCATAAAGTAGCGCGCAATTGAAACCATGCAAGTCTGTTTGTTCATTACAACAAGCCCGCCCGAACCAACCATCGCTCCAATTCCGGTTAGTGAATCGAAATCGAGAGGCATATCGAGATGCTCTTCGGTCAGGCATCCGCCGGAAGGCCCTCCAATCTGGACTGATTTAAATCCTTCGTGAGTAATGTTTCCTTTTTCATCCAGAATGCCTCCGCCGATATTGTAAATAATCTCTCTCAGAGTAGTTCCGAATGGTACTTCAATAAGCCCGGTATTAGCTACGTGCCCGGTGAGCGCAAAAGTTTTTGTGCCGGCGGACTTCTGAGTGCCAAGTGATGAAAAGCTGTTTGCCCCTTTAAGAATAATCAAAGGAACTGTGCTAAGCGTCTCAACATTATTTATAACGGTCGGTTTTTCGAATAATCCCGATTGAGCAGGGAAAGGAGGTTTTGGATTAGGCATTCCTCTTTCACCCATTATGGAAGCCATTAAAGCAGTCTCCTCGCCGCATACAAATGCGCCGGCGCCTTCCATAACCTGAATGGTGAAATTGAGCCCCGATCCGAAGATATTATTCCCCAGAAGGTTAAGCTTTTCGGCTTGTTCAACTGCTTTTCTTACACGCTTTACTGCGAGCGGATATTCCGCTCTTACGTAGATATATCCTTCATCGGCTCCTATTGCCCGGGCCGCTATCATCATTCCTTCAATAACGGAATGGGGGTTCCCCTCCATAACGCTTCTGTCCATAAAAGCCCCCGGGTCCCCTTCATCCCCGTTGCATATAACAAATTTCTTTTCCGATTTCTGAATTCTGGTAAGTTCCCATTTTTTTCCTGTAGGAAATCCGCCGCCCCCTCTGCCGCGCAATCCGCTGAATGCAATTTCTTCGCAGATATCCAAAGGGCTCATCTCCAGATATGCTCTCTGTGCGGCGCTGTATCCGCTCAGGGCGATATATTCGTTTATATCTTCTGGATTTATTCTGCCGCAGTTATTCAGAACAATTCTGCTTTGTCTTTTATAGAAAGGAATTTCATTTGTCCCTTTGCATTTCCTCCCGTTTGTCGGGTCGGTATACAGGAGTTCTTCAATTACCTTGTTGCTGCACAGAGTCTCTTCGACAATTCTTTTAACATCTTCAATTTTCACTCTTACGTAGAGTATGCTGTCCGGTTCAATAGAAACAAGGGGTCCCATCTGGCAGAAGCCCTGACATCCGCTTCCCGAAAGATGTATATGATCAACAGGCTCTTCCTTAAGTGAGATTTCGACAAGATGATTCAGTCCCTTAAGCTCAATCTGGCGGCTGAATTCGGAAAATATTTTAAGTGAACCGTTGGCAACGCAGCCAGTTCCGGCGCATATTATTATCCTTCTCTTAGTCACCTTAACGGCGGACTGATAATCGTTTTTTATTTGTTCCAGGTTAATTGTGTGCATATTCACTCTCCTCTTCTTTTACAATATTTTCAATCACAACAAGAGCCTTTTCGGGGGTCATAAGAGAATGAACGTCGTCATTAATTACTACAACGGGGGCCAGGCCGCAGGCACCGAGGCAGGAAACAGTCTCGATTGTAAACATCATATCATCAGTAGTGTTTTTTGTTTCCGATAATTCAAGCCGTTTTCTTAGTGCTTCAACAATAGGAATAGAATTGCGCACATGGCATGCTGTGCCGTCGCATATTTTAATTACATATTTTCCTTTGGCTTTAAGTGCAAAATGGGAATAGAATGTGGCAACGCCGTAAACCTTTGCCGGGGGAATCCCGAGAGAAGTAGCAACGAAAGTGAGAATTTTCTCGGGCAGGTATCGGTATTCTTCCTGAATTGCCTGAAGAATGGGAATAAGTTTTGAAGGGGAGTAATTGTTCTGTTCAAGTATAGCACATACTCTGTCAAACTTCCTCGCCATTCCGGAATCACTAACATCATTTCTGTTCATATTATCTCCGTAGTTTATAGCTTTTATTTTGTATTTGGTTTTAGTCTTTCGGCTAATTTATGTGTAAGAACCCCAAGCGATTGTGAGAGTTGCGCATTCTCGACAATAATGCCTGCGGGTACTTTAAGGTGAACCGGGGCAAAATTCCATATTGCCTTTATTCCCCCCTGGACCATTAAGTCAGCTATTTGCTGGGCTTCATCGGCAGGTACGCATATTACCCCGATATTAACATGCATCCGGGTTATCATTTCAGCAAGTTTATCAATCGGAAGAATCTCCGTCTCATTAATCTTCGTCCCGGTTAGGGATGGATTGACATCAAATGCGGCAATAATATTCAGCCCGTAGTCTTTGAAAGTTTTATAACCCAAAAGGGCAGAGCCAAGACTTCCGGCTCCTGCCAGGAAAGCATCGTTGGAATTATCCCAGTTAAGGGTGTGGTATAAAGCCTGCAAGAGTTCGCCAAGATTAAATCCGAGTTTTGGTTTACCCGAAATTCCGGTTAATGCCAAATCTTTTCTTACCTGAATCGAATCCAGCCCCAGTTCTTCCGATATCAGATTGCTTGAAACAAACTGGACAGATTCTCTTTTTAACTTTTCAAGTAAGTTAATATACTTTGGAAGTCTTCTTAATGTGGGTTCTGGAACCCTGACTATGCTTTTTTCGTCGTTTTTCATGGTTTATACCGCTAATTATTTATCGATATAAATATATCAATATAATATAGACCTGTCAAATTAATTTTTACTCAGAATTAGTAGTGCAATGAGATTAATCTCATTTTTGGATGGTGGGCTCGGGGGAAAATATAGATATTTGTATTCATCTTCATTAAATTAAGAATGGAAAGAATCATATTGAGGAGAGTATGAGGACTACACTAAAGGATAAAGAAGCCGTAATTTTTCAAACAACTCAGCATTGGTATTTTCTGGTTATGCCATATACTATAACTTGTTTGCTGCTCATATTAGCCTTTTATATATTATTTGCCACGTCCGTTGGATTGTTTATTCCCGCAATAATAATCTTAATTGCCCTTGGATACCTGCTCTATAAAGTATACGAAAGAAAATTCAATATCTGGGTAATAACCAACCTTCGTTTAATTGACGAAGAAGGGGTATTCACTGTAAAAGTGAAAGAAAGCCCGATTGATAAAATTAATAATGTTACCTATGTACAATCTTTTTTGGGAAGGATGCTTGGATTCGGAAATGTTGAAATTCAAACCGCGGCAGAGCAGGGAGCGACTGTATACAACGGAATTGCAAGGCCAAAGGAATTGAGCCAGGCATTAACCACAGTTCAGGAAAACTACAAACAGAATCTTTATTCGGCCCACTTCTCTAATAACAATCAATCGGCTGTTCCGGGGGAGAGCGGGGACACAATTGAATGCCCCTTCTGCGCAGAAAAAATTAAAGCCAAGGCAAAGATATGCCGCTATTGCGGTAAGGAGCTTGGGGGGAAATCCATTTGAGTTCCCGATTCCGGCCGGCCAAGTAATTAGAATTTTAAAGGGCATTTTTCAATAAATCCCTAATAAATGGGGATTTATTTGCGATAATATAATGATTAGTTTCGGCTCCTTCCCGTAAGGGAAGAGATAGTCAGTAAATATAGTTCTGACAGGCGGATAATGGCAAAAAACAACATGGATTCAGAAAACCTCAAGTCTGCTTTTCTTAATCTTCTGGAAGATCAGCAGATGACTATAGCCAAACTGCGCGAGAGTGAAAAATTCAATAGGCTGCTTTTCGAAAAATCTCCCATAGGAATTTCCATAAACCGTTTGGACGGGGCATTTGTTGATGCCAATAAAGCTCTAATTAAAATGCTGGGTTATGATTTATCTGAGCTGCGCAAATTAAATTATAAGGGAGTCAGCCCGGAAGGCTTCGATGAATCGGATAACGAGCAGATGAAAAATCTCAAAGAAAACGGTTCTTACGGCCCTTATGAGAGAAAGATAATTACCGCCGGGGGGGATACAATTACAGTAAAAGTATCAGGCGTATTGATAAATCAAAATGATGAAGACCTGATTTTAAGCAATGTTGAAGATATAACGAAACAGAAAAAGGATGAACAGCTGCTCCTCGAAAGAGAGAGAACTTTCAGAAGCCTTTATGAAAATGATAATATCGGATTTTACCGAACCACACCCGACGGGAGGATTCTGCTGGCAAATCCTACCCTCATAAAAATGCTCGGTTATGATTCATTTGAGGATTTTTCTAACCGCAACCTGGAAGAAGACGGGTATGAACCAAATTACCGCAGGGTTGATTTTAAAAAGCTGGTTGAAGAAAAAGGGACTCTCAGGGGTTGGGAAGATGTCTGGTATAAAAAAGACGGTACGGAACTTTTTATTAGGGAAAGTTCAAAATCCGTTAAGGATGAATTCGGTGTTACTCTTTATTACGAGGGCACTGTTGAAGATATATCCGATTCGAAAAAAACCGCAAAAGAATTAAAAATTCGGGAAGAGATTTACAGGTCAATTTTTGCAACAATCGGGGATGCTATTTTTATAACTGAAATTGAAACCGGAATGATTATAGAATGCAACGAGCAGATTTTCGGCTTCAAGGCATCTGAACTGATTGGCAGGACTACGGTTGATGCCGGTTTATGGATTGAGAAAGAGGGGAGAAACAAAATTGTTGATGCAATCAACCGTTCCGGTTCGGTTTATGATTACGAGTCCGATTTTAGGAAAAAAGACGGATCTGTTTTTACCGGTTCAATTTCCGTCACTTTAATAAATCTGAATGAAAAAAAATACCTTCTTTCGGTTATAAGGGACATTACAGAAAGAAAAAAAGCGGAACAGAATATTCTGCAGAGCGAACAGAAATTCAGAACAGCTTTCTATACAAGTCCCGATTCGGTTAATATTAACCGCTTATCGGACGGGCTATACGTTTCAGTTAACAACGGCTTTACACAGCTTACAGGTTATACCGAAGAAGAAGTGGTTGGGCGCACTTCAGCAGAAATCAGCATATGGGCCGATGCCGAATCCAGGAGTAAACTGATTGAAGGGCTTTCAAAATCGGGGCAGGTTAATAACCTTGAGGCACGCTTCCGGATGAAGGATGGGTCCATAAAATACGGGCTAATGTCTGCTTCCATCATTCAGCTCGAAGGGGTAAACCATATACTGAACATTACAAGAGATATTACCGAGAGAAAAGAAGCAGAAAAACTGCAGTGGGAGCTGAAGGAGGAACTGCATACAACTCTTTACAGTATAGGTGATGCAGTTATCAGCACTGATAAATCGGGACTCATAAGGCAGATTAATCCAATTGCCGAGGGATTGACCGGATGGAAAGAGGAAGAGGCAAAGGGTAAATACCTTGATGAAGTATTTAACATTATCTGCGAAGATAACGGAAATAAAGTTGAAAGCCCTGTAAGCAGAGTTCTTAACGAAGGGGTTGTAGTTGGACTTGCAAACCACACAATACTTATTTCAAAAGACGGGAGCAGAAGACCTATTGCAGACAGCGGAGCCCCTATCAGAGATAAGGACGGAAACATTACCGGCGTTGTTCTTGTATTCAGGGACCAGACGGAAGAAAGAGCCTCTCAGGAATCGCTTCTAAGAAGTGAAGAGAGGATGAGGGCTATAATTGAAGGCACTCCCAATTTATTCTTTTACACGCAGGATGAGAATGCAAATACTACTTACGTCTCTTCTACAGTTGAAAAAATTACAGGCTATCCGGTTGAATTATGGCTTATGGAAAAGGGCTGGTTCCTGACGGATAGTATAATTAATGAAAACGCCAAATTATTGACTCACAGGCACCTTAACGGGGACTTTACAGAGAACTCCATGGTGCTTGAAGTAAAACACGCATCCGGATCTAAAATACTTTTAGAGGTTTTTGAATATCCGGTTTATAAAAACGGTAAAGTATGCGGTTTACAGGGAGTAGCCCATGATGTTACTGCCAGGAAACTCTATGAGGAAAACTTAAAAAAATTATTTAAAGCCACGGAACAGAGCCCGGTTTCAATAGTTATTACCGATGTCAAAGGAACTATTGAATATGTTAATCCTTACCTGCTGGAGATTACCGGATTTTCTTATGATGAAGTGATTGGAAAAAATCCTAGAATTTTTAGTTCGGGGAATAAAACCAGCGAAGAATATAAGGAGCTTTGGAATACAATTCTTGACGGAAAACTATGGAAAGGGCAATTCCGGAACAGAAAAAAGGACGGAACATATTACTGGGAATCGGCTTCTATATCAGCAATTAAGGATGACCTGAACAGGATAACGCATTTTATTGCCGTAAAAGAAGATATAACAGACAGGAAAATGATTCTTGAACAGTTAATGGATGCAAAGAATAAGGCAGAAGAAGCCAATAAAACCAAGGATCTCTTTCTTGCCAATATGAGCCACGAACTTAGAACTCCATTAATTGGAATTCTCGGCTATTCCGATCTGCTTTCGGAAATCCTGAAAGATGAAGAGCTTGTCGAAATGTCTAAGGGAATTAAAAGATCCGGCAAAAGGCTTCTTAATACACTCAATATGATTTTAAATTTCACAAAGATAGAATCGGAGAAATATCAGATAGTTTTAAAACGGCTCGATGTAAAAGATGAACTTGAAACAATAGAGAAAATGTTCCGCGGTGCTGCCATTGATAAGCACATTGAAATGGTTTTACAGTGTCCCGACGGGATGTATATAAACTCCGATCCATCATTCTTTGCGGTAATTCTGGAGAATCTCGTTAATAACGCAATCAAATTTACTGAACGGGGTTCGGTTTCAATTGAAGCTGGTAAAGAAGGAAATAATGTATTTATAAGGATTAAAGATACCGGAATTGGAATTGACAAAGACAACCTGGGAATAATATTTGAGGAATTCAGACAGGTGAGTGAAGGAATTAATAGGGAATTCCAGGGGACCGGGCTTGGACTTTCGATTGCAAAAAAATATACCGAGCTGCTTAACGGTTCAATTTCTGTTGAAAGCGAAATAGGAATCGGTACAATTTTCACCCTCAGATTCCAGGCGGCTGAATAGAAATAGAGAAGTAAATATCGGGATGGTAATGTCTTTGATTTTAAAGGGTAAATTTTTAATTTCATAGTTTTAATCGGCGGAATATTTTGCTTGAATAAGAATGCTACACTTAAGTATAAAGACCGGCTGGCAGTTGTAAAAATTGTTGCTGTTTACGTCTTTTTCGGCAGTCTCTGGATTTTTCTATCCGACTCGGTTGTAGAGTTATTTACTTCAAATCCTTCTGTAATTATTAAAATCGCAATGCTAAAGGGGTTTTTCTTTATTCTTTTTACCTCAACTCTCCTATATTTTCTGATTGCCCGAAGGGTTAAACAGATTATCGGTTCGGAAAAACTTCTCAGGAGATCCGAAGACCGTTTTAAGCAGATTGCAGAAAATTCGGGTGAAATAATCTGGGAAATAGGGATAGGCGGTAAATTTGCATACGTTAATCCGGTCGTTAAGGTGATACTTGGATATAGCCCTGAAGAGGTAATAGAAAATAAAACAATTTACGACCTGCTTAATCTTGAAAAGAATCCCACTTTAAGATTGGATCTTGAACAGGCATTTTTAAATAGAAACTCTTTGAAAAGTTATGTGGCAGTATTCTCGCATAAAAACGGAAACGATGTTATTCTTGAATCGAACGCTTCCCCTGTTATATCTTCAAAGAATGAACTCGTTGGATACCGGGGCGCAAGTATTGATATTACCGAAAGGAAGAAGGCGGAAGCTTTATTGAAAGAAAGCGAAGAGAAGTACCGTACACTTATTGAAACTTCGCCGGATGCTATTTTGCTTCTCAGCATTGAGGGGGATATAATTCTTGCTAACGGTGCCGCAGCCAAAATGCATGGTTATTCATCAAAAATGGAATTGATGAGCCATAGTGCCAGAGAAATTATTGAACAGGGGGAATTGGATAAGATATACAGAAATCTTGAAAAAGCCATTGTTGAAGGAACTCATTCAAATGATGAATATATATTTGTTAAAAAGAACGGGGACAGGTTCTATGCAGAACTAAGTCTCTCGCTGCTTTACAAAGAGGACGGCTCACCAAAAGGAGTAATTGGAATTGCAAAAGACATTTCGGAAAGAAAGAAGATAGAAAAGGAACTTGCCGATTACAGGCTTCATTTGGAGAACATAGTCTCGGAGAGAACCAGGAGTCTTGAAGAACTAAATCATCTTCTGCAAAAAGAAATTCTTAAGCAGAAAGAAGCTGAAGAAAAGGTAATTGCGGCTCTGGAGAAAGAAAAGGAATTAAATGCGCTTAAATCGGAATTTATTTCAACCGCCTCCCACGAATTCAGAACTCCGCTTGCAACTATTCTTTCTTCCACTGAGCTTTCTGAAAAACATTGGGAAAACAGAGACAAAGAAAGATTTTTTGTGCACACGGACAGGATTAAAAAAGCCATAAAATATCTAACCGGATTAATGGATGACGTTCTTACGGTAAGCAGGGCCGAGGCAAGAAAAATAAGTTTTGACCCCCAGCCGGTAGATCTTGAAAATCTATGTTCAGTTATTGTTGATGAGGCAAAAACACTTACAAATGAAAACAACATACTCGATTTCCATTACAGGCTTGCAGGAAAAATTTATGAAATTGACGAAAAGCTTTTAAAACATATTCTTAACAATCTTCTTTCCAATGCCATTAAGTTTTCCGGAGAAAGAGGCCTGGTTAGTTTTGAAGCGAAAGACGGTGATGGAACAATTATATTTGAAGTCTCCGATAACGGAATAGGAATACCGGAAGAAGATCAGAAAAGAATCTTTGACCCGTTTGACAGGGGGAGCAATATCGGAGCCATAAGGGGTACCGGACTCGGTATGTCTATAGTTAAAAGATCTGTAGAACTGCATCGGGGCACTATAAAACTGGAGAGTAAAACAGGGGAAGGGAGCCGGTTTACAGTTGAACTGCCTCTCAATACTAATCTTAATTAGAGGTCGTAATGAAAAAGGTAATACTTGTAGTTGAAGATGATGAAAATATTATGAATAATTTAACCGAACTTCTTTCTTCTGAAGGATATGAGGTTATGTGCGGCAGTGACGGTACCGAAGGGGTTGCTCTGCTTAAACAGACTAAACCGGATCTCATAATCTGCGATATTATGATGCCTAAGATGAACGGATATGAGTTCCATAAATATGTTAAATCCGATTTCGATACAAAGTTCATTCCATTTATTTTCCTTACGGCGCATTCTGATCTTTCATCAATTAGGGCCGGCCTCAATCTGGGAGTTGATGATTATATTACAAAACCTTTTTCGTCGTCCGATCTTCTTAAGGCTATTGAAATCAGAATGGAAAAACAGAAAGAAGTCAGGGACCAGTTCAATTCTCTTATCAAGAATATCAATATGTATATACCTCACGAATTAAGGACTCCCCTTGTTTCAATAATCGGCTATTCTCATCTGGTGCTTGAAGGAATTGAGGAGATGGAAAAGACTCAATTAAAGGAAATGGTAGAGAGAATTCTCTGGTCTGCAAACAGACTTCATAACAGGATAGAAAAATTTATAGCCTATGCAGAGTTGAATGTTGCCCGTTCCAAACCGTCAGAAAGAAAAAATACTGATGAAGTGCTTTTTGATAAGATGTTAATAGACAGCATAATAGAAAATCATTATATGCTGAGGGAACGTTCGGACGATATAAAGATTTCAGTCTTACCTGCAGAAATTGAAGTAGACGACCTGCAAATGGTCAGAATGCTGAAAGAGATACTTGAAAATAGCGCAAAATATTCCGAGGCGGGGAGCAGTGTTGAAGTTAACGGCACCTGTTCGGATGAATTATATACAATCGAAATTAAAGATTCCGGAATAGGAATGACTGACTCGGAAATTGAGCAGATCGGATTATTCCAGCAGTTCAGCAGGGAGGATTTCAGTCAGCAGGGGAATGGTCTCGGACTCGCAATAGTGAAAAATATTGTTCAGATGCACGGAGGAAGCCTGGAGATTGAAAGCAAAAAGAAGAGCCACACCATTGTTAGGGTAAAGCTCCCATGTAAAAAAGCTTAATGTTCATTTTGTGGTAGTATATTTAGGCGGTTCATTAAGCCTTGAAAGAAGGGCATTAACCTCGGATTTCAATTCCATTACCCTTTCTTCCCTGTCAACAGTAACGCTGAACCATTTTTGAAGTTCTTCGAGCTGGTCCTTTATTTTTGCTTCGTTCTGTTTTAATCCGGTAATATCTTCAATTACCATCAAATTGCATTCTTCATCGGCAAAATCTATTCTTTCGCAGTAAATAAGTCCGGTCCTTGTTTCATTCCCATTTGCTGTAAATAAGGTTTCAATATTCCTGAATTTATTTCCAGTTTCCCGGTTGATTGCCGATTCAACCGAGTCAATATCGCTTAATATTTTCAGCGAATCCATAGTTTTTCCAATTGCCTCTGCAGATGAGTATCCAATGTTCTTTTCAAAGGCCTTGTTCACTTCCAATATTCTGTGCTCTTTAATGGTGCAAATAATCATTGAAAGGGGATTAAGATGGAATGTCTTTGAAAACATTTCCTCCGATTTTTTGAATTTCGCGTTGCTTTCTTCAAGCTGCATTGTTCTCTGAAAAACCATTTTTTCAAGATTATAATTAAGATTCTCAAGATTTTTTTTTGCTTCGGCAAGTGATAAATGGGTTTTCACGCGGGCATAAATTTCTCCGGAATGGAACGGTTTCAGTATATAATCAACTCCTCCTGCTTCGAATGCCTTGATTTTCTCGGTTTCTTCCCCGTAAGCGCTAATAAAAATAACCGGAATGTCTTTCAGTTTTTCGTCGGCTTTAATTCTTCTGCAGACCTGAAAGCCGTCCATTTCGGGCATTTTAATATCGAGAAGGATGAGATCCGGAATTGCATTGGCAATTGTTTTGAGTGCGGCAGAGCCGCTAGTAACCGGGCGTACCGTATAACCCTCTGCAATGAGCAGCTCCGATAATACGGTTAGATTGTCCGGAATATCATCGATTATCAATATGTTCTTTTTACTTTCTTCCATCTTTCCGTCCAAGCAATTTAAGGGTTTCTTTCAATTTATCATAGTCGAACTTATCAATTAATGAATATAGAAGACGTGCCAGTCCGGGTAGTGAACTTTCAAATTTTTCAATTTGTGCCCGGAGTTTAAAAACATCGGCCATATCGGCTGATTTTATCATTTCGCCTATAACCATAGGATCAAGTTTACCTATGTATTGATCTAAAGTATAAACCGGTTCCTCTGCAGTTCCGGCGGCGGTAATAAATTCATCGTTAACTTTATGAGAGAGATACTTCATCAGCATTTCAACAAGCTCGTGCCGGTGCATCGGTTTGCGGAGATATCCGTCGCACAGGCTCGAGATTTTCATCTCATCTTCAGTAAGCGCAGATGCGGTAATTGATATAATCGGAATATTCTTCATCGCAGGGTCGTTTTTCAGAATAGAAGCCGCTTCGTATCCGTTCATTACGGGCATTTTCATGTCAAGAAGAATCATATCCGGTTTATATTTGTTTGCCAGATCAAGAGCCTTGCTTCCGTTTTCAGCATCAAGGATAGTGAAGTTGTATCCTGCAAGAAAACCCCGTATCAGGTCTCTGTTGTAATCAATATCATCCACAACCAGAATAGTTGCCTTATCAAAATCCACTGCTTCGAAATTAAAAATGCTTTTCATATTTTCAGCCGATTCATCGGTTTCTGTAATACAGACTTCAACCTCGCGAAGTATTACTGTAAAGGTTGCACCCTTATCAATTGCCGATTTTACCTTAATCTCCCCATTTAGTGCCGTTACAAGGTTTTTAGTAATTGAAAGCCCAAGTCCTGTGCCGCCGAAATCAAACCCGGCTCTTCCCTTCTGCTGTTCGAAAGGTTCAAATATAAGATCATACTGGTCTTCAGGAATTCCAATGCCTGTATCTTCTACAGAAAAGCAGAGGTCAAAACAGCTGCGTGTTGAGTCAATATCGAATTTACTCCATACTTTAAGAGATACAGAACCCCCTTTTGTGAATTTTACTGCGTTCCCGATTAAATTTAAAAGTATTTGCCTCAGCCTTGTTTCGTCCATAATTACGGAGCGGGGTATGTCGGGAGAGATTTCAATTGTAGGCTCAATGCTTTTTTCTGCCATTCTCTGTGTGAATATCTGAAATGTTTCGTCAAATACTTTGTGCACGGATACGGGCCGGTAAGTAATTGCAAGTTTCCCTGCCTCAATTTTCGAAAGATCTAGAATATCATTTATTAAAGAGAGGAGAGTATTGCCTCCCGACTGAATTTTAGTGAGATAATTCTTCTGTTTTGGTTCGGTAACCAGTTTTTCAAGAATTTCAGAAAAACCGATAATTGCATTCATCGGAGTTCTCAACTCGTGACTCATATTAGCAAGGAAAACAGATTTTGCCCTGTTTGCAGCTTCGGCATTTTCCTTTGCGCTTTGAAGAAGTGCATTTGAATCGGCGAGTTCGCGCGTTCTTTCTTTTACAAGCTCTTCAAGGTTCTCCCTGTGCTTTCTAAGTTCCTCTTCAATTTCCCTTCTCTCGGTCACATCGGTAAAGGTGGTAATTGTAATATAAGGCTTGTTTTCCCCCGGTTTGAATTTCGGTACGGAGCTTGTAAGGAGCCAGTTGTGTCTCTTAAGTGCGGGTATGTAGACCCCGAAGAATATATTTTCAACCGGCCTGCCTCCGGTAAGAGCCAATGTTGAAGGCATATCATCCGGCCCCATAGGAGTTCCGTCTTCTTTAATTAGTTTCCACTCCGGATCGTAAATCGTCTTGCCCAGCATCTGGTCCATAGTCAATCCCAATATCCGGCATGCTGCATCATTCGCTTCAATTATTTTCCCGGAAGTATCCTGAATAACCACTCCCTGAGCCATTGTGTCAAAGAAGAATTTCAGCTTCTCTTCCCGGTCCCTCAGCGCTTCCTGAGCATTAATATAATCGGTAATATCCTGAATAGTTCCGAAAGAATGAATTGGATTCCCCGATTCATCATAATTTGTTTCGCACTGTTCATGAACAAATTTTACGTTGCCCTCTCCAAATAGGATTCTATGAATAAAGTCATATGGAGTTCTGTTTTTTAGGGAATCGGAATAGGCGGTAATAACCATTTGGCGGTCATCGGGATGAATAAGATTTATAAACCCTTCATATGTAAGCTCTTCATCAGTTTTTTCAATTCCTAATATTCTATACACTTCGTCGGACCAGGTAAGTATGTTAGTGGAAAGATCCAGTTCCCAGTTGCCAATATGGGCAATCCTCTGGGCTTCATTTAAACGCGCTTCGCTCTTCTGAAGCTTTTCCTCGGACAGCACTCTTTCTGTTATATCGGTGAATACAACAGCAAATTGATTAGTACCAGGCCTAAAAGCATATGTGTCGTAATACTTTCCAATAGCGCCTACAAAATTTACATAGGAAATTGGTTCTCCTGTTGCCGTAACATTACCGAATTTATCTATCCACTCCTGTTCAAGATTTGGTATTAGCTCTTTCACTCTTTTGCCGGTTATGTCGGCAATTTTAATGCCGGTAAGTTTTTCGTACGCCGGGTTGGCTTCAATAAATATGTAATCAACCGGATTTCCCTTATCATCCCACAGCATTTCGTGAAGGGCAAAACCGGCTGTCATATTCTCAAAAAGTAGCCTGTACTTAATTTCGCTTTGCCTGATTGCCTCTTCGGCCTGTTTCCTGTCAGTTATATCCTGAATGGTTCCTATCATTGTTATGGGATTTCCCGATTCGTCAAATTCAAGAGTTCCCCTTCCGTGGACCCATCTTTCCGCGCAGTCATTAATCCTTAATATTCTGTACTGGTAATCGAATGGTTTTTTCCCTTTAATAACCTCACGTACCAGATATTCACTCATTTCTTCTTTGCATTCAGGATGAACAATCCTAATCCATCCTTCCAAATTAGTCTCAAAAGATTCATCGATTCCGAATATTTCGTTAAGTAATTTGGAGCTTGTCCAGTATCCGGTTGCAAAATCTAGTTTATATGCTCCGAAGCGGGCAATTTCCTGTGCCTTGCTTAAAAACCATTCACTCTCTTTTAAACTCTCATTTGCTTTTTTTCTCTCGGTTATATCCATCAGACTGAATTTAAGCCATTGCTTATTTTTATAAGTAAATGACATAAGATGCACTTCGGCGTCCCAGATTTCTCCCGAACGCTTTAAATGCTGCCATTCAAAGAGCACCGCCCCCTTAGTTAATGCAATATCAATCATTCCGGCAATTGCATCGGACGATGATTTTTTTTCTTTTTGAAGAGGGGGAGACACATCCTCGATTGAAAGCCCCAAAAGCTCTTCCCTGGAACCGAATCCGAAAATTCTCGTTGCGGCATCGTTGCAATCGGTAAACCGGAGGCTTTCGGAATCCATTACAACAAGAGGTATGTTAGAATCGCGGAAAAGCACCTTATTATATGCTTCGCTTTCTTTTAATGCATCATCGGCTTTTTTCCGCTCGCTGATATCCTCAAGCATGCCGAGAATACCTGTTACCTTTCCCTCTGAATCATATAATGGCGCTTTAGTAGTTGTAACCCACATACTGGTTTTGTTCCGGCTCACAACTTCTTCAAGAATATGATGCTTAATTATTCCTGATTCCATTACCTCCTTGTCGTCAGCTATATAATTTACGGCAAGTTCAGGAGGGGATAGTTCAAAGTCGTTTTTGCCAATAATTTCCGCAGGACTTGAATAGCCCAGAGAATAGGCAAAATTTTTATTGCATCCTTTATAAACACAATTTATATCTTTCCAGAAAACAGACTGTGGAATTGTATCCATAATATTAAGAAGCATATTACGGTTCTGCCTCAATAATTCCTCGCTTGATTTTAAGGAAATATGAGCCTCATTTATATCTGTTTCGCTTTTCTGGAGTGTGTTCAAAAGTAAATTGAATTCAGTATAAAGATTGCTTATTTCATCAGTTCCATAAGGCTGAATCCTGAGAGAATAATCTTTTGTCTCGGATATCTTGGCCGTGAATTTCTTTAATTTTAAAATTGGGGCAGTTATGTAGCCTTGTAAAAGGGTAGTAAGGATAAATGAAAGGAAAAGAATTCCGGCTACAAGTAATAATCCGGTGTAAACCTTGCCGGATACAATTTCGCTTATGCCCGCATGGGCTTTGAGGTAAAGTTTTCCGTAATGAACTCCTTTGTATTCTATTTTGTACAGAACGTATATGAAATCGTCTTCAAAGATATATCCTTCCTCAGTCAGTTCATCCGGAATTTCGGCCCTGTTGCCGGCATCCTTGCGATACTCGGCAAAAAGATTGTTTCCGGCATCGTAAAGCAGACAGTCTGTTATGAAAGGGACGGTGCTTAATTTTTCCAGGGTTTCAATTGCATTTGCCGGGTAATTAAATTCAAGAGGCATTACACAATACTGTCCAATCAGGCGCGCATTAGTAACGGCTTCGTCTGCGGCTTTATCCTTATAATCGGCAATTTCAAGTTTAAGACTCATAAAAATGCTGATAGAGGTGGTAATGATGCTTATCATCATTACTATCAGGATTATTTTGTTGCGGATTGAAAAGTTTGAAAAAGAATTCAACACATCAGCCTCCAACCTTTTTGCCGAACTGAAGAAGATACATATCAGTATTTAATCCCGATTTTTTTAAGCTTGACGGATTAACTTCAAAATGAATCGTGCTTTTATCGGTAAAGTAAAAGTTAAAATGCACTCCTTTTTCGGAATAATCTTTTGAGTCGCTTACGGTAAGAATGTGCCGTGAGCCCAGATGAGAAAGAATTTGATTAAGGGAGTTCCCCCTTTCTTTGGCAATGAAAAGTATATGGCATCTTCCAAGCTCCGATATGTCATTGATAATCTGTACCTCTACCGGGAGCCCTTTAATTTTTTCTTTTCCGGCTATATCTTTAAGAGCCCCGTTAAAAGGATCTTTGCCCAGGATGGCAATTATAAATTTCCCTTCCAGCGCCCTGGCCGGCCATTCGGTAAATCGGGCAAATTTTTCTATGTAAGCCGCTTTTACAAGATATTCATTGCTTTGCGAAAATGAGCGTCCCGTAAAAACAATTAATAGAATCATTGTTATAAAGGTGCTTTTTGCAAAGGCCGGTTTTTTATTAAATGCCATAGTATGATAACCTGTATTGAACCAAATTATATATTTAGATTTACAGTATAGACTAATCTTCTTCCGGCCCCGGCTGTAGGTAAGGTGTTAATTGTGGGGCGCTGTCTTATGTACTCCGGAATCAGCATATCGCTTTCGGTAAGATTTTTAATTGAAATTGTATGAATTAAACTAACTCCGCCGAATTTATGCTTATATCCTAAATGAAGGTCGGCAAGCATCTGCCCGGATATTGTACCCAGCAGTCCGTCTGTTTCTGAATAAGCATGCAGATTGGCCGAAATGAAGAATGCATTAAATGATTTGTTGATTCCGGCCGAAACAGTATGAGCTGGAACAAACCGGAAATTTGAATATGCGGCAGGACCCTCTCCGCTCACATAACTGTAATTAAGGAAGCAGTTAATAAAAGAAGGATTGTCATACTTAATTTCCACTTCCAGTCCCTTGGCATCAAAATCGGAAACGTTCCGGTATGTCGCAGGCACAGAGAGGTTGTCGGAAGTGCGTATTCTCTGTATCAGGCTGCTGTAGGAGGAATAATATCCCGTAATTTGAGCGAGTAAATTGTCTAAGCCAAAGAGATATGAAATTTCAAATGTATTATTTAGTTCCGGTTTCAGGTTTGGATTTCCGACTATGGTCCAATGGTTGAAATAGAGTTCTAAGAGATTGGGTGTTCTGAATGACTGTCCAAAATTAAACTTTAATGTGTTGAATTTGTTTATGTTGATGTTTGCCGAAAGCCGTCCCGATATGTTGCTGCCGAATGTTTCATTGCCTGTATATCTAATTCCCCCCGAGAAAGTAATCCATCTGTAATCAAAATAAGTCTGAAGGAACATAGACCATTCTGTCATATTCTTTGAGTTGTCCAGATTAATATTTGTAATAAAGTCGGTTCTCGGATCTAGGTTATAGTGCCCTAAGCAGCGCCCGTACTGTATATCGGCGCCAAATTCACTGCTTATAGTCTCGCTAAAGGAGTATATTGTTTTTAATGCTCCCATAAACCTGTCGCCTGATAGACGGATTCCGCTTGTTTCATCGGCATTCTGAGTATAATAACGCCAGAAATAATCATAATTTAGATCCAGCAGGAACTTAACCTCGTTATTTAGGTCTGCCTCAAATTTATATCCTGCCATGGTACCTTTGTTGAAAAGAGGATGCCCTCCCCCCGTAGCATAGGAGAGAGAAACTCCCGGGAAATTATAAGTATGGCCGAAGAAATTAAGGAATAACGAATGTCCTTCATATTTGGAAAAAAGACTAAAAGAAAACTTTCTTGTGTCTTCTGAGAAATTAATAAGAGTGTCGTTTCCGTATCTGGAGGTTTGCCCATAGCTGGTAATATCGGGAGCAAGTTTAATCTTGTAAGGCTCGCTGGTTTCATATTCGCTGCTGCCGGATAAAAAGAGATGAAACCCCTCGCTGAAATAGTTTAAATTTACTGATGCTGATCCGGTGTATGGAATTCCGCCTGTAATTCTGGCATAAATGCTGTTTTCTCCAGCTTCGCGGGTTATAATGTTTATTACTCCGTTGAATGCGTTGGTGCCGTATAGCACTGAAGCTGGTCCTTTAAGGACTTCTATCCTTTCAATATCATTAATGCTTATTCTGTCAATTGTGCCATTGCCGTAAAGAGGCTGCCAGGTTGGGATGTTGTTAACCATCAGGAGAAGCTTGTTTGCATAAAAATTCTGAAGAACGCCTCTGAAGGTTGGAATATTGACATCAAGATTCGATTGCAGAATCTCAACGCCGGCAATTGTCCTAATTGCCTCGGCTACCGAAAGAAAATTATATTTTTCGATAATATTTCTGTCAATAACAGTTACGGTTGACGGTGAACCGTAAAGCCTGGTGGGAAGGGAAGTGGAAACCTTAACTTTTACGTCAAGAAGATCTTCAAGTGAAAGTTTCATCACATTATCAAGGGTTAGAGTATCCCTATCCTGGGCCCTCAATAAAGGGGAGGCGTTAATAATGATTATTAATAAAAAGAATAAGCTCTTTAATTTTGCGGCTGAAAGAAATCCTGTTCCCTGCGCAATTATATTTTTCACCTTTGTAAATAAAATATTCATGGCATATTTCTATTTAAATGAAAAAAACGACCATTAAATTAAGAGCTGAAAGAGTGCCTGAGCATCCCAAACCAACATTAGAAGATATAGACTATAATATCGAAAAAAAAGGGGAGGAGTTTAATTTATTCGGGGGAAAATAGGAGTCAATGTATGAATTAAAAAAGCCCGTCAGCTGACGGGCTTTTTCCTAAAATATTTTACTTATTCAGGACAAGGTTTTCAATAAAGAATTCCATCATTCTGGCAGTGTTAAGAGCCGTATGCCCCATATCGGGTCCGACCTGAACCTCGAAGCTCTTGCCGGCTTTCTGAAGCGCTGCAATAAGCTGCATTGTATTGGCCGGGTGCACGTTGTTATCGGAAGTCCCGTAGAAAAGCATTAATCTTCCTTTAAGGTTCTGGGCATAGTTCATGGGATTGCCTTTATCGTAACCTGCTTTGTTGGTTTCGATTGTGCCGTTTGTGCGCTCGGTATAAATATTGTCATAATTGCGCCAGTCGTATACTCCTGAATTTGCACAGGCAGCCTGGAATATATCGGGGAATTTGAGGAGGCAGGTTGCAGAAGAGGCACCGCCGTATGAAGTCCCGAAAATTCCGACTCTTTCTTTATCGATGTAAGGTCTGCTGTAAAGAGATTTAACTCCTTCAGCCTGGTCTTCCATTTCAACTGTACCCATCCAGCCGTATAATTCATCAGCAATTTTCTTTCCCCTTTGTGCGCAGCCGCGTGAATCGAAAGAGGCGACAATAAATCCGTATTCGGTCAGCGCACTTGGTGTTCTGAACTGCTCGCTTGCAGCATTTGTGCCCGGGCCTCCGTAGACACTTACAAGTACCGGATATTTTTTGGAAGGATCAAAATTCGAAGGGAAATTAAGCATTCCGTATAAATCCCATTCACCGTCGGCAGATTTGAATTTAATTAATTCGGTCTTTTTAATGCCGAGCTGTTCGAATTTGGTCATATCGCTCTTAGCCAGTACTTCAATTACTTTTCCTTTCATATCAACAAGCTGTGAGAAAGGAGGATTATCGTGTGTCTGGGCTACATCAATAAAATATTTATTATCGGGAGAAATATTAACGGAATGATTAAAGTTAGGATCAGTAAGGCGTTTATCCCCTTTGCCGTCCAAGCCCACTTTGTGGAACTGAACCTTCATATGGTTTTCGCCGCTGCGGGCATAGTAGTATAATGTCTTGCTCTCTTCGTCAACTTTAACAATGCCTGAAACTTCAAATGGATGGTTTGTCAAAGTCGCTAAAAGTTTTCCGCTTAGATCATAAAGATAATAATTCTTAAATCCGGTTCTTTCAGATTCCCAGATAAATCTTTTTTTATCCTGCAGAAACTGCATCGTAGGGGAATTTTCGGTAAAACTCTGCGGCTGTTCTTCCCTTATTATTACCCTTACTTTTCCTGTAGCCGGGTCTGCAGCGCATAATTCCATTACGTTCTGGAGTCTGTTTGTGCGGTGGAATACTAATTCCTTTCCGTCATCTGTCCAGAATATATCATAAATATAATGCCCTGTTACGTGGTCGTCGAATGGTTTTCCGTCTCTTACATCAACCTGAATTTTTGATTTGGTATTGACGTCATAAATGAAAATGTCAACAACCGGATTTTTAGCACCCACTTTAGTGTATGGTTCAACTTCGCAGGAATCATACAGTCTGAGCTGATGATACTGCAGATAGTAATCGGGCATTCCGGCTTCGTTAAATTTATAGTAAGCAATCTTTCTGCTGTCGGGGGACCACCACATTGCCGTAGTTTGAGCAAGTTCCTCTCCGTAGGTCCAGCTTGCTGTACCGAATTTAATTCTCTCTTTCTCGTTTCCTTCGGTTGTAACAGCGTATTTATTTGTACCTGCGCTGTCCGAAATCCAAAGGTTTCTATCCTGATAGAAAGCTTTTAATTTTTTGTCCGGGCTTAATGCAACAGTCCACTGGCGGCCTCTTTCAGGGCGCGGTCCCATACCGGCAACATTACCTCTTCTGCCTCCGGGCCTCATTGCCGGACGGTCTCCCTGTCCTGCAGGGGCATCCCCTGCTTCTATGGCTTTCTTCTTTGAAAGATCATAAGTGAATTTTTTGCCTCCGAACATATAATCGAATGATTTGCCATCCTCTTTCCAGTTGGGCATAATAGTTCCGTATTTGACTGAGCCGGGAATCTGCGAAGCCATTTTCTGATACTGCTCGTAGCCGGGCATTTTTTTTAGTCTGTCCTGCCCGTGAACCGGCGCGGCAGTTAATGAAAGCAATAATGCCGAAATTGCGGCAATGCCCGTTAACAATTTTGTAATCCTTTTCAATGTACAGCCCTCCATTGTTGTAATTATTTATTGTTATGTTATAACGTTATAAGGCGCAATGAATTATTTGATGATATATAAAATAGATAATTCCACAATTAAAAAAGCAATTTAGAAGAAAAATGTTGATTCAAAATTTAGGCAGCAACCGGAAATTAAATTAACTGTTAAATTATTAGAATTGGAAGTAATGCTGATGCATTTCCCGTTTTCTCATTAATAAAAAATAATGGAAAAAATTCATCTTAATTGGGCGTTATTCTTATTTTTGCAGAGTAAATGATGAGGGATAAATGATTCACCATATAGTAGGAAAGCAGCATAATTCCAAACTCTGTTTTGTATGCGGACTAAAAAACAGATTCGGCATAAAAGCGCACTTTTATATTACAAAGGAAAATGAGCTTATTGCGGTTTTTACCCCTTCGGAAGAGCATCAGAGTTATCCGGGACGGCTTCACGGCGGAATTGCCTCGGCAATATTGGATGAAACTATTGGGAGGGCAATTCTTAATAAATATGAAACTGAGGTTTGGGGGGTTACAATTGAACTGAATGTAAATTACAAAAAGCCTGTTCCCCTAAATGAAGAGCTTAAAGTAATCGGGAGAATTACATCGGAGAACAGCCGGTTTTTTGAAGGAACCGGGGAAATTGTACTTGGCAGCGGCGAAGTTGCGGTTACCGCTTCGGGCAAATATCTGAAAGTACCCCTGGAAAAAATTACGGATTTCGATAAAGATGAAAATGAGTGGAGAATTGTGCCCACGGAAAAAGATCCAATGGAAATAGAGATTTAATATGGAGCCTCAGCTAAATACAGGCGATGCCTACGCCGCTATAAAAATTGCCGATTTCAGAAGATTTATTTATGCCCGCTTCCTTTTTACGATTGCAATTCAGATGCAGTCGGTCGTTGTTGGATGGCACATTTATCATCTTACCCGGGACGCACTCTCTTTAGGCATGATAGGGCTGACCGAAGCTGTCCCGTTTCTTTTTGTGGCTCTCTTTGCGGGGCATCTGGCAGATATTAAAAACAGAAAAACAATAATAATAAATGCCGTATTCCTCTATTTTATCTGTATTATTGTGCTTTTTTCAGTAACTACTTTTTTTAACCGGGAAGTATTAGGCGGCGGCACTTTTCCCATATTTGTAATAATATTTTTTACGGGACTGGCGCGCGGTTTAATGTCTCCGGCTCAGAGCGCCCTCTTTGCCCAGCTTATTCCAAGGGAGCTGATGGGAAACGCCTCCACCTGGAACAGCGTAGCCTGGCAGATAGCAGCCGTAGCCGGGCCTGCCATTGGAGGGCTTGTATGCGGATTCCTTGGATTCAGCAGCGCATACGGTCTCGTGATTTTCTTTATAATGCTGGGACTCGTATTCCTGTTTCGAGTTAAAAGCAGGCCGGTTCCCGCAAAGGAAAAGAAGGAAACAATTTTCCAGAGTCTTACTGCGGGGATAAAATTTGTGTTTAATAATCAGATAATCCTTAGCGCAATAAGCCTGGATATGTTTGCTGTATTCTTCGGCGGTGCTGTTTCTGTTCTTCCCATTTTTGCCGACCAGGTTCTAAAGACCGGTGCAGAAGGTCTGGGAATATTAAGAGCCGCCCCGGCAATTGGCGCCATAATAATGTCTTTCTATCAGGCGCATAAGCCGCAGTTCCGTAATGCCGGAAGGAATCTCCTTATATGCGTGGCAGGTTTTGGTGTTACTATAATTCTATTTGCAGTATCGCAGAATTTTATTCTTTCTTTTATGATGCTGTTGATAGGGGGAATGTTTGATAATGTGAGTGTAATTATAAGAAGTACGATTATTCAGCTTTTTACTCCGGATGAAATGCGCGGACGGGTTTCATCGGTAAACAGCATATTCATCGGTTCATCAAATGAACTTGGTTCCTTCGAATCGGGGGTGGCAGCCAAATTGCTGGGACTTGTGCCCTCTGTAATTTTCGGAGGGAGTATGACACTGGGCGTGGTAGGGGCGGTATATAAGCTTGCGCCTAAATTAAAAACCCTGAAGCTTTAGTTTCAGGGTTTATTCGAAAATTAAGGTCGGTTTTTATTTGACCAATTTTATTACCTCGGTTCCTGCAAGAAGAAAAGCACCAACACCGTAAATTTCAGTCATATCTTCCGTTACATTTTTAGGAGATTCTCCAACCGGCTGAACAAAACCCAATTTCCCTTCGGGGTGTATTGTTTTTACTAATGCCCGCCACCCTTTTTCAACAACCGGTTTATATTCCCAGGAAGAAAGAAGGCCATTATTAATACCCCGGGCAATTGCAAATACGTAGAAACTGCTTGCGCTGGTTTCAGGCTGCGGGTAACTGTCGGGATCCAGAAGACTGGCGTGCCAATAACCGTTTGCATCCTGAAGCGATGCAATCCTTCGGCACATATCTATAAAAATCTGCTCAAACATCTTCCTATTCGGATAATCCTTTGGAAGTTCGTTTAGAATTATAGATAGCCCTGCAAGAACCCATCCGTTTCCTCTTCCCCAGAATACTTTCTTGCCGTTTGACTCCCTGGGACTGATATATCTGTCGTCCCTGTAATAAAGATGTTCTTCTTTATCGTACAGGTAGTCGGTAGTAGCTTTAAATTCCTGCTCCATAAAATCGAGATACTTTTTCTTTCCGGTAATTGCTGCAAGTTTGGTCCAGACTGTAGGACCCATAAAAATAGCATCGCACCAGCTCCATCTGTCAGTACAGGATGTAACAGAATCGGATTGGAACCGGAGGCTTATATGTTGCCTGTTCCCCAAAATCCAGTCGAAACGGGATTGAAGATTGCCTATCATCTTTTTGTCCCCGTATTTGCGGAACATTTCAATATACATTTGTCCCACACAGTGGTCGTCTGCCATATAGATCCTGTTGCCGAGTCGCCATCTGGCCTGATTTCCCTTTTCCATAAGCCAGTTAAAATATTTTTCTGTTCCTGCAATCTTTGCCCATTCAACCATTCCGGCAAAAAGGGCTCCTGTTGTCCACTCCGTTAGATCATATCTTAGCGGCTCCTGAATCTGCCAATCAGCAACCGATTTCATAGCATTGAAAATAGATTCTTTTGTAAACGCATCCAATGGTTTCTGCCTTGCGGTGCTTGATTTAACTGCAGTGGAATAATCTGTATAGTGTTTATAGTCGCCGTACATCCAGATAACTCTCCCTTTAATTTCAGCCGGTGCATACCTAACTACAAAAGGCCTCACATTATCTTTAAGGGAGTTTGATGTAATTGCCTCTCTGCTCCAATCCTTTCCGCCGTTTGATGTTGTCCATTTTTCAATTTCGAATATGTCCTTTTCCGGGCGGGAGAGATATAATATTGAAGGATCGCTATGGTCAATTGCAATTCCACCTGAATAATGGGGCTCCGGATCTCTTTCCGATTTCAGAAGGTTAATTCGTGGAAAAGCCTTGCCAGCCTTTGCAACAAAATTATTTACCCATTCTTTTCCATTGTAAAGGGCATAATAATACCGGTGCGAAGTTTCTTCGGGGAGAAGAGTATAGGCAAGTACTGGATTTCCAGACTTATTTATAGCAATATCCCAGATCCATCCTCTGGTACCGTTGCCGGTCTTTTTGTAATTCTCTGCAGCGTTAAAAACTACGTCGGCGGATTTATGTTCAATCGGGAGTTTGGTAATTGAACCGATTTTTTTCCCCCCGGCGCTGTAAAAAAAGCCTTTCCTGTATTTCATATAATAAATGCTGTTAAGGGGTTCGTTGCGGGGATGCCCGTCGGTAAATGCGAAGTGGATTTCATCTTTATTGTCTGAAATTATTTTAATATAAGGACGTTTCAAATCAAGCCGTGAAGACTGAATTAGTGTCTGAGGAGATGACCAGGTGCTGCCGAAATTATCGGAATAGGCAAACGAAGGCTGGTAATTCCCTCCGCGCCAGAATAGATAAATCCTGTTGTTTTCTCCTGATAGCATAACCGGATTGGTATAAGTAATACCCGAATTGCCCGGTGTATTTGCTGATATTGTTCCCAGTTCTCCCCAGTCGGAAATATCTTCCGATTTTAATGTTGTCCTGTAATAGATCTTGCTCCCATTTCCTCCGTGGGGTGCATAAAATATCATAATCCTTCTGTCAGGAAGAATTAGAAAACTCGGATTTGCGTGGTCGTCCTTTAGGAAATCCTTATGAATAATCGTTTCCCGCTTTTCACCTGTTTCGGTATTAACCGAGCTAACGGCAATAGATCCGGAGCTTGTAACGTACCCTGCAATTATCTGCTTTTTTGCCCCTTCAAGAAATATGCTTCTCGGGTCGGAAAACCAGCACCAGGCACCGTCTTCGCTAATGGTTTCGAAATATCGTGAATTGTTCGGTTTTTCCTGTGCCGTTGATGCGGTGCAGAGAGAAAGAAACGTTAATAAAATCAGCATTAAATATGCCTCGATGAATTGTTTGAAGCTCATTATTGTCCCCCGAAAAAATTTAGCGCAATAATTTACATATGGATTTTTACTAACTTGATAAAAATTTGGTTAATTAAAAAGAGAATATTTTCTATTTTATCCCTGTTGATAAAAAATATTGGTATGTCGGGTAACTTAAAAAAAATAATACTGCTTATTGAAACATCGAGGGAATTCGGAAGGGAATTGCTCAATGGAATAGCCCGTTATGCCAAGCTGCACGGCCCCTGGTCGTTTTATCTTGAGCCCCGCGCACTTAAGTCTTCCATTCCCAGGATAAAGAACTGGAATGCGGACGGTATTATTATGCGCAATTCCGTAATCTCGAACGACCTTCTCAATTTGAAGCTCCCTACAATTTTATGCCTTCATGAAACAAGAAGGTTAAAACATCTCCCTGTAGTTACAACTGACAGCGCGGCTATTGCGAAGCTGGCTTCGGAACATTTGCTTAACAGAGGTATGAAAAATTTTGCATATTGCGGATTCGATAATCTTGAATGGTCGCTCGGAAGGGAAGAACATTTTAAGAACTATCTTGCAGAAGCCGGATATAATGTTAAAGTTTATGAGCAGGGAAAGAGAAAGCTTTCGTGGGATAAGGAACAGTCGCAGCTTCAAAAATGGCTGTTAAAGCTTCCAAAACCGGTGGGAATTCTTGCCTGTAACGACGACAGGGGACAGCAGATACTTGAAGCTTGTAAATCAGCAGGCATTAATGTGCCGGGGGAAGTAGCTGTTGTGGGGGTTGATAACGATCCGATAATCTGCGGTTTTTGTGATCCCCCTCTTACCAGCATTGCGCTTAATACCGAATATGCCGGATATGCCATTGCGGAACTTCTGGACAAGCTTATGAACGGTGGAAATATGGCGGGGCAGGAGATTGTTGTAACCCCTACGCATATTGTCAGAAGGCAGTCTACCGATATTCTTTTTGTTGAAGACGAGGCGGTATCGCAGGCTATCAGATTCATAAGGGAAAATGCCAGGAACAAGATTAAAGTTGATGATGTTGTTAAGCAGACTTGCCTTAGCAGACGCAGTCTCGAGTCCCGCTTCCGCAAACTAATTCACCGCTCTATTCAGGAAGAAATAAGAAAGACGAGAACCGAACTCATAACGCGAATGCTCATTGAAACAAATCTCTCCATATCAGAAATTACCTCAATGTTCAATTTTACCGATGTTGAACACATAGCCCGCTACTTTAAAAAAGAAAAAGGAGTAGCACTGCGGGACTTCAGGAAACTCTGCCGCAAGTGTTGAAGTCATTTTAATTAAAAACCGTTTTATTGTCCGAAATTAAAGTCCTTTTGCGCAAACTGGTTAATAATTGGCGTAAATGGGCTTTTTTTTATGGCTCCCTTTCACGTAATATGTAGTACCAAAATCAAGGAGTGGAAAAATGAGAACATTAAACCTAATGCTTTGCCTGCTTTTTATTTTTCTTTTAGCTGCCTGCCAGTCGAATAACAAGGAGAAATCAATGATAGAAAAATCATCTTTCGGGAAATTGGAGGAGGGCACCGAAGCCGGTCTTTACATCCTCACAAACAAAACGGGGGCATCTGCCAAAATTACTAATTACGGTGCAACTGTTGTTTCTCTTATGATTCCGGATAAAAACGGAAAATTTGAAGATATTGTTCTCGGATACGACAACCCGCAGGATTATTCCAAAGGAACCAGCTACTTCGGAGCAATTGTAGGGCGCTATGGAAACAGAATTGGAAAAGGAAAATTCTCAATTGACGGAACTGAATACAAACTTGCTGTAAACAACGGCGAAAACCATCTGCACGGGGGCAATATCGGTTATAATAAAGTAATGTGGAATGCAGAACCTCTAGAAACAGAAAACGGCCCTTCATTAAAGCTTACTTATTTAAGCAGGGATGGAGAAGAAGGGTATCCGGGTAATGTAAAGCTTGAAGTTGTTTATACTCTTACAAACAACAACGAACTTAAAATTGAATACAGCGCTACAACAGATAAGCCGACAGTATTCAATCCGACCCATCATTCCTATTTTAACCTGACAGGGAATACAGAAAACAAAATTCTTGATCATGAGCTGATGCTGAATGCTGACCAATATACTCCTGTTGACGCAGGGCTTATAACAACAGGCAAACTGGAGAATGTGGAAAATACTCCGATGGATTTCCGCAAACCGGTTAAAATAGGTGCCGGTATTGATAAGGATTTTGAACAGCTTAAGTTTGGAAAAGGATATGACCATAACTGGGTTTTGAGAAACTGGGATAAAACAGTAAAGCTTGCCGCAACAGCATATGAGCCGGTAAGCGGAAGATTTATGGAAGTATTAACCGATCAGCCGGGTATTCAGTTCTATGCAGGAAATTTTCTTGACGGAACGGGTTCCGGAAAAAATGGCAAGCCGTACCAGCACCGCACCGGCTTCTGTCTTGAGACTCAGCATTTTCCCGATTCTCCAAACAAACCTGAATTCCCCTCCGTGAGGCTGAATCCGGGGGATACCTATAAGCATACAACTATTTACAAATTCTCAATTAAGTAATTGAACAAAAATTTACTGAGGGAAAAATGAGTGTTTTAACAACATTAGACTGGTTTATTATATTTATTTACTTTCTGATCATCGCCGGGTTAGCGTGGTGGGTAATCAGGAAACAAAAAAAGACATCGGATGATTACTTTCTGGCGGGAAGGCATCTTGGATGGTTCATTGTCGGCGCGTCAATCTTTGCATCCAATATTGGCTCGGAACATCTTGTCGGGCTCGCAGGATCCGGGGCTACAGACGGCGTTGCAATGGCGCATTATGAGCTGCACGCCTGGTGTCTTCTTATTCTCGGATGGGTCCTCGTTCCTTTCTATATGAGATCGAAAGTTTTTACAATGCCTGAATTTCTTGAAAAAAGGTTTTCCCCCGCATCGCGGACTGTGCTTTCACTCATTTCCCTTATTGCATATGTGCTTACAAAAATTGCAGTCGGCATTTTTGCAGGCGGTGTAGTTTTTGCGGTGCTGCTTCCGGAAATAAATTTTATGGGAATGGACAGCTTCTGGGTAGGGTCTATTTTAGTAATCCTAATTACCGGTTTATATACAATATTGGGAGGTATGAAAGCCGTAGCATATACAGAAGCCCTCCAGACAATTATTCTTATAATCGGTTCTGCACTAGTAACCATTTTCGGACTCCAGGCACTAGGTGGATGGGATCAATTAAAGGCAATTGTAGGCACAGAAATGTTTAATTTGTGGAAGCCTCTTGTACCTGCAGGAGTTGAAAGCACCTGGGCCCCTGTTAAAGAAGCAGGAAGAATGGCCTGGTATTTTAACGATAATTATCCCTGGATAGGGATGCTTTTTTGCGCTCCTATAATTGGGCTCTGGTACTGGTGTACCGACCAGTATATAGTTCAAAGAGTGCTCTCTGCGCCTAATGAAAGAGAAGCCAGAAGAGGATCAATTGCTGCATCTTTCTTCAAACTTCTTCCGGTTTTCATTTTTATTATTCCTGGTATAATCTGTTTTGCAATTGCAAAGAGCGGTACCGTACCGGCTCTTCAGAATCAGCTTATAGGTCCTGACGGGAATATAATCAGGGAAAACGCGCAGCAGGCATTCCCGCTGATGGTTGCAAATGTACTTCCTGCAGGAGTAAGGGGAATGGTAGTTGCAGGACTCCTGGCTGCTTTAATGAGCTCGCTGGCAGGAGTATTCAATGCCTGCGCAACACTATTTACAATAGATTTCTACTCAAGAATCAAGAAGAATGTCACACAGGAAAAGCTAGTATGGATGGGAAGAGTTGCAACATTCGTAATGGTTATAATCGGTCTTCTATGGATTCCCGTTATACAGGGGGGAAGGGGATTATATGATTATCTGCAGGGAATTCAGGCATATCTTGCTCCGCCGATTTTCGTAGTCTTCTTCTTTGGTGTGTTCAATAAAAGATTAAACGCAAAAGGATGCCTGTCCGCTCTTATTGTTGGATTTGCTCTTGGCTTATTCCGCCTGGCTGTTGATACGCCTGTTAAATTAATTAGCGGCTTTAAATATGCCGAAGGTTCTTTCTTCTGGATTGTAAATAATATCTTTTTCCAGTATTACAGTATTCTAATCCTTATAGTATGCGCTGCAGTTATGGTTGGTGTAAGCTATGCAACCGAAGCTCCTTCGTATGAGCAGATAAGCGGCCTTACATACGGTACAGTAACCGAGGAGCATAAAAAAGAATCCCGTGCAAGCTGGAATAAAATAGACGTGATTACTTCAGTAATAGTTGTTGTATTAATTCTAATTGCATATGTCTACTTTACCGGATAAGGGGGCGCGACTAATGGAGAAATATGTTATTGGCCTTGATTTCGGTACAAACTCCTGCCGCGCCTTAATTGTAAGCTGTAAAGACGGCAGGGAACTTGCGGGAAGTGTGTTTAATTATCCTTCCGGATTTGAGGGGGTAATAATTGATTCTGCAGATCCGAATCTCGCACGCCAGAATCCTGCCGATTATCTTATTGGTATTGAGGTAACGGTTAACGATGCAATCATTAAAGCAAAGAAAGCAGACCCCTCTTTCAATCCCGATAATGTAATCGGGATTGGAGTGGATACCACCGGTAGCAGTCCAATGCCGGTTGACAGACATAATAAACCTCTCTGCTTCAGGGAAAAATACAGAAACAATCCGAATGCAATGGTTTGGCTTTGGAAAGATCACACCTCATTTGCCGAAGCGGCTGCTGTTACTGAAACAGCCGCACGTATACGTCCCCAGTATCTTGCGAAAATTGGAGGAACTTATTCATCGGAATGGTTCTGGAGCAAGATTTTACGCCTTAAAAAAATTGATAATGATGTTTACGAAAATGCATATTCTTTTGTTGAAATATGCGACTGGATACCTTCGGTACTTGCCGGCATAAATGATGTGTCCAAAATAAAAAGGAGCATTTGCGCTGCCGGGCATAAAGCAATGTTCAGTAAGCAGTGGAATGGGCTGCCCGACAGCGAATTTCTCGATTCCCTTTCAAAAGGACTTGGTAGTTTGAGAACAAGGCTCTTTAACGATGCCTATTCTGCCGAAGAATCAATAGGTACTTTATGCGGGGAATGGGGAAAGAAACTGGGGCTTAATGGGGATGTTGCAGTTGCAGTCGGAGCATTCGATGCCCATATGGGAGCGGTTGGCGCCGGTATTGATGAGGGTACTCTTGTAAAAATTGTAGGAACCAGCACTTGCGACATAATGGTTTCGTCAGACAGGAAACAGTTAAAGGATATACCGGGAGTCTGCGGTATTGTGGACGGTTCAGTAATGAATGGTTATTTTGGGATTGAAGCCGGACAATCGGCTGTAGGCGATATCTTCCTCTGGTTTGTTAATAATCTGGTTCCTGAAAAGTATGGTTTAACTCAAGCAGAGAAATTCAAGAACCTCGAAGAGGAAGCCGCCAGTTTATTTCCGGGTGAATCGGGGCTTCTGGCGCTCGACTGGAATAACGGCAACAGGACAATTCTTGTTGATGTACGTTTAACCGGATTGATTCTCGGGCAGACACTCCATACAACTCCGCGTGAAATATACCGGGCATTAATTGAAGCAACTGCATTTGGCGCCCTTGCCATAATTGACCGTATTGAAGAATACGGAGTTGAGATTAAGGAGGTAGTAAACTGCGGCGGGCTTGCCATTAAGAACAGCCTAATGATGCAAATCTATGCCGATGTTACAGGGCGCCCGATGAAAATCTCAAAGAGCGAACAGACTCCTGCCCTCGGAGCTTCCATATTCGGCTCTGTCGCTGCAGGGTCGGCCAAAGGAGGATATGATTCGGTTCTTGAAGCCAGGGAGAAGATGACCTCCATCAGCAAAACATATTTTCCCGATGAGGCAAGGACTAAAGTGTATAAAGAACTATACCGCCTTTACAGGCAGATTCACGATTCCTTTGGATTAAAGCAGGACAACTCTTCGATGTATAATGTTATGAAAGAACTCCTGGACATAAGGGACAAAGTGAGGAGGGAAAAACAATGATGGAAGATCTTATTAAAGAAGTATTTGCTGCTAATTTAAAGCTTGTTAGATCGGGGCTTGTTATTCAGACGTGGGGAAATGTAAGCGGAATAAGCCGCGCCGAAGGTTTAATTGCAATTAAGCCAAGCGGTATTGTATATACTGAATTGACCGCTGAGGATATTGTAGTTGTTGACCTTGAAGGGAATGTAGTGCACGGCAATAAGCGCCCTTCTTCAGATACTCCGACACACATTGAACTATATAAAGCCTTTCCGGAGATCGGCGGTATTTCGCATACTCATAGTACATATGCAACTGTATATGCTCAGGCCTGCATGGAAATTCCCTGTTTCGGGACAACGCATGCCGATCATTTTCACGGTCCGGTTCCAGTTACCCGATTCCTTTCAAAAGATGAATGCGAAATAAATTATGAAAAAAATACCGGAAAAATTATTGTTGAAAGATTCCGGGACCTCAATCCGGTTCACACGCCTGCCGTTCTGGTTGCCGGGCATGCTCCATTTACCTGGGGCAAAAATGCGCTGGATTCAGTAAATAATAGCCAGATTCTGGAACAGACTGCCTTAATGGCTCTGCTTTCTGTTCAGCTTAATCCGGAACTAAAAGAATTAAATGACTATATAGCTCAAAAACATTTTAACAGAAAACACGGGCCTAATGCATACTACGGCCAGAAATATAACAAGGAGAATTGAAATGCAGAATATTCCAAAAATTAAAATGGGCGTAATTGCCGTCAGCCGCGATTGTTTCCCTATTGATCTGTCGCGCAGGAGAAGAGAAAAAGTTATTGCCGAATGCGGCAAGAAAAATGTTACGGTTATTGAAATTGAAAAAATAATTGAAAACGAATATGATATTGCCCCGGCTCTGGATGAGATTAAGAGTAAAGGGATTAATGCCCTTGTAATCTATCTGGGGAATTTCGGACCGGAAGGCCCTACATCCAAACTGGCAAAACTGTTCGGGGGACCGGTAATGCTTCTCGCGGCTGCCGAAGATTCGGGCAAAGATTTGATTAATGGGAGAGGAGATGCATATTGCGGTATGCTGAATGCCTCCTATAATTTCGGAATGCGCAGGCTTAATCCTTATATTCCGGAGTATCCCGTTGCGGATGCAGAGGATTCTGTAAAGCTTATAGAAGAGTTTATCGTAATTTCCAGAATTGTTCTCGGCGTGCGCAATCTTAAAATCTTTTCATTCGGGCCGCGTCCGTTCGATTTTCTTGCATGCAATGCCCCTATCCAGCCTCTTTACGATCTCGGTGTTGAAATAATGGAGAACAGCGAGCTGGATCTTTATGATATTGTCCAGTCCGAGAAGGATAATCCGCAGGTTAAAGAAATTGCAAAGGAAATGGCCGCTGAACTGGGAAAGGGGAATACTTATCCCGATCTTCTTAATAAGCTTGCTCAGTATGAGCTTGCGCTTGAGAAATTTATGAATGCAAATCTTGGTGCTTCGCAGTATGCCGCTTTTGCAAACAAATGCTGGCCTGCTTTTGAAAAATATTTCGGACACGTACCCTGTTTTCTCAATTCACGCCTTGCAGCCAAAGGTATTCCTGTTGCCTGCGAAACCGATATTTACGGGACATTGAGTGAATATATGGCAATCTGCGCTACTGAACTTCCCCCCGCTATCCTGGATATTAACAATTCGGTTCCTAAGGATATGTATGAAGAAAGCAAGAAAATAATTGGGGATTATAAGCTTGAAGATTTATTTATGGGATTCCATTGCGGCAATACATCATCGGCATGCATCGTCAATCCTATTATGCAGTATCAGCTTATAATGCACCGTCTTCAGGAACCGGGACAGGAGCCGAATATTACAAGGGGAACTCTGGAAGGGCAGATTAAATCGGGCCCGATTTCAATTTTCAGAATGCAGTCCAATGCCGACGCAAAAATTCTTGCCTATGTGGCAAACGGCGAAGTGCTTAATGTTAATCCCAAATCATTCGGCTCTATTGGGGTATTCGCTGTTAACGAAATGGGGCGTTTCTACCGGCACGTATTAATTGAAAAACACTTCCCGCACCATACGGCAATTGCATTCAAACATTCGGGCAAGTATTTGTTTGCTGCAAGCAGGATGCTCGGTGTTGAAGATGTTTATTTCAACAGGCCGAAAGGAATGCTCTATCCATCCGAAAATCCGTTTTAATTATTTAGCGGGGAATTAATTCCCCGCATTTTTTTTCACGGGGGACAAATGAAAAAATATTTATTACTTCTTTTTGTTTTTTTAACGGTTTCATTCTGTCTTGGACAGACAAAGATTTCGCTTGAAGTTAAGAATGCTAAGGCGAAAATCAATAAAGAGCTCTACGGGCATTTTGCAGAACACCTGGGCAACTGTATCTACGGCGGAATTTATGTGGGTGAAAAATCATCAATTCCCAATACTCGCGGAATAAGGAATGATGTAATCAGCGCACTTAAAGAGATAAGTATTCCGGTGCTGCGCTGGCCCGGCGGATGTTTTGCCGATACTTACCACTGGAAAGACGGAATCGGCCCAAAGGAGAAGCGCCCGAAAATGATGAATATCCATTGGGGAAAAGTGGTTGAAGACAACAGCTTCGGAACCCACGAATTTATGGACCTGTGCGAATTAATCGGTGCCGAACCGTATATATCCGCTAATGTCGGGAGCGGTACTGTGCAGGAAATGCAGGAATGGGTCGAATATCTTACAAGCGCCGAAGATGTGCCGATGGCCAATCTTAGAAGGGCAAATGGCAGAATAGAACCCTGGAAAGTTAAATACTGGGGAGTGGGTAATGAATCCTGGGGATGTGGCGGTGAAATGAGGCCCGAATATTATGCCGACCTCTACAGGCAGTTTGCAAGTTTTTGTTTCAATTATAATGACAACAGGCTTTTTAAGATTGCCTCCGGGGCAAATGCATTTGATTATAACTGGACTGAAGTGCTAATGAAAAACATTCCCGGCTGGCAGATGCAGGGGGTTTCTCTCCACTTTTATTCTGTCCAGAACTGGTCTAAGAAAGGAGCTGCAACACAGTTTGACGAAAACCAGTGGTATGCACAGCTTAGTTTTGCATCACAAATGGAAGAACTTGTTAAGAAACATTCAGCCATTATGGATAAGTATGATAAAGATAAAAGAATAGGACTTATGGTTGACGAATGGGGAACCTGGTGGGATGTTGAAAAGGGGACTAATCCCGGATTCCTGTTTCAGCAGAATGCTCTCAGGGACGCCATGACCGCGGGAATGAACCTTAATATTTTTAATAATAATGCCGCGCGCGTTAAAATGGCCAACATTGCACAGACTGTTAATGTACTTCAGGCAATTGTACTTACAAAAGAAGAAAAAATGGTGCTCACCCCTACTTATTATGTTTTCAAGATGTATAAAGTGCATCAGGATGCAGATATGATACCCGCTGCCCTATCGGGAGTCCCGGTCTACAATAAATACAATGAAAAGCTTCCTCTCATTAATGCCTCTGCATCGCTGAATAAGAAAGGGGAAATAAATGTAACAGTCTGCAATTTGGATGCGGAGAATATGCACCGAGTTGAAATTGAACTTGACGATTTATACAGCAATAAAATCTCCGGAGAAATTATCACCGGTGAAAAGATTTCATCGTTTAACGATTTCGGAAAGCCTGAAGAGGTAAATATTAAACCGTTCAATGGATTTAAGCAGTCCGGCAGAAGCATAATGCTTGAAATGCCCTCCAAATCAATTGTTAAAATTACAGTCGTAAAATAATTCGTTCTCACATCAGGATACGGGCGTTTTCCATTTAGGAGGCGCCCCGTCTTGTAAAGCAGACTGCCGTCCGGCGCCTTTTAATTACCGTCCGAATAATTCTTAAGCCGTTAATTGAGTTTCCCGTTGAAGTGAAGGGATTAATAATTAGAATTGCATTGTCTTTTCATTACCCCATAACAACGGTCGGTTCCCCCAAAGCCGGCCGTTGCCCCTTTTAAACCTTTCTGCGTTTATATCTTAGGAGAGAATTTCTTTCAGTTTGGCTGCATAGCGCCTGCTCATCAGAACAGGTTTCTCGAGTCCCTTCAAATAAATCTGGTAAGAATAATTAAACCATTCTTCTACGTGGTCAATATATTCAAGATTAATGATTGCGTTCCTGTGAATCCTGACGAAAGTACCTGCCGGCAGTTTGTTCTCCCATTCTATCATCGATTTAAGAACGAGTCCCTTTATTTTGCTGTTTGTTGTAATTTCGGAATAATTCCCTGCCGCAGTTATACATATAATGCTGCTTATCTTGATAAACTGGTATGCATTATTTATCATAAGAAAGAAGCTGTCGCCGTATTCAAAAGTCTTGGCATCCGACGTTTTTTCTATCCGTGCTGTTTTAAGGTGCTCAAGGGAGGATTGGAGCCTTTTTGAGTTTACCGGTTTGAGAAGGTAGTCCTGCGCATTTACTTCGAATGCTTTAATTGCATACTCATCATATGCGGTTACAAAAATTATCTTGGCTCTGGTATTTAATTCGCTGAGCAGTTCAAAGCCGTTTTTCCCCGGCATCTGGATATCGAGGAATATAAGGTCGGGATCGAGTTCTGCAACTATCTTTTTAGCCTCATCGGCATTTCCAGCTTCTCCGATTATCTGGACTTCCTGGAATTCCTCAAGGAGAGAGCGCAGGTCTTCCCGAGCAAGTTTTTCATCATCTATAATTACTGCTTTAAATACTTTTTTCATTTTAATTCCTTGAATATTTCTATTCTAACGCTTACAAAACCCTCTTTTTCTGTTACTTCGATTGAATGCTTGTTCGGATATGAAAATGCGAGCCTTTCCTTTATATTATTAATTCCTGTCCCGGTGCTGTAATATTCATTTTTTTCATTTAAAGGTATCCACTTACCGGAGTTTTTGACCTCAATAATCAGATGACCGTTAACCACCTCGGCATTTATAATTACACGCAGAGGCATTGTGCTGGTTTTCATCCCGTACTTTATTGCGTTGTCTACAAGAGGGTGAATAAGAAAAGAGGGGATGGGATATACTTCTGCGACCGGATCAATATGGAATTCAAACTGAAGATTTTCTTCAAAGCGGATTTTTTCTATTTCGGAGTAGAGTGTAATTGCCTCTATCTCATCATTAAGCGAGACTTCATGATTTCTTGAGACAAGGGAATAGCGGTAAAATTCAGATAGCTTGGAAATCATTTCCTCGGCTTTTTTTGGTGCGCTTCTGGTTAAAGCTCTCAAAGAACTGAATGAATTGAAAAGAAAGTGGGGATTTATCTGGTACCGCAGCATTTGAAGCTGTGCCTGCTGTGCGAATAGTTCTGCTTTAATTACTTTTTCCCTTTCGATTGTAAAATCGATCCAGATTTTAATTCCGAAATACATCAGGCTCCAGGTGGTCATTAATGGGAAAAAGCGGGTCATCCTGTCGGCTACTACCCAGAGTCTTAAAAAATAATCGTAAGGCATGGAGCGGGAGGTGGTTCCTGAAATAATGTATATTGCAGCGGCCGAAGAATAGAGAATAAGAGAGCAGACAAGTGAGCCGAGCAGAATCAGAGTAATCAAACTCCCTATGGAGTGGCTTTTATAATCGAATTTCTTATAAAATGTTCTCAGGTATAGGGTTAGTGGATATCCGGTACCCCATGCTATTGTGTTCTGCAGAAACAGGGGAAAACTTGAAAGGAGATCCTTAGGGCTTACAATTATTGTATCGGCTGCAATTACAAGTCCCCACCCTATAAGATTCAGCTTGTAGAAGGAAAGGGTGACTCCGCTGAAGAGTAACCTATTGAAAAAATTTCTTGTTCTTGCCGAAAATGCCATTGCTCTAATTTGATTATTCCTGACACACAAAAATCGGCTATTTAAAGCCTAAAGTAAATAATTTATTATGAACGGTTAATAGATGGTTTTAACGGCTTATTTCATTTTCCTTTTTTTTTGATATTTTTGGGTATGAAAAGAATTTTAAGTTACATTTCCTTTTTTATAGGACTCATCTGCGTGTTTTACTCAGCTGCCGGGCTGATGAATGCAGATGCATCCAGTACAAGGACTGAGTTGCTTACCTACACAGTAACCGGACTGGCGGGGGGCGTATTTATTCTGGTAGCCCTGCTGGATTTTCTTCTCTCCATTTTTCTAAAGTATATCAGCCGTAAAGGAAAAGATTCAAATTCAAACTAAATCCTATCCTCCTTTTTATTAGCCTGCCGTATAACTATTCTGCCTCCTGTAATTATCTTCCTGAATTTTAAATCCTATTGCGTTAATCTTAAGCCTGGTACTCCCTGTTTTAATTGAAGAATTAAAATTGATTACTGTTATAAAGAGTGAATGCGTAAATTTGAATTGAAAATTTATGGAAATAATATGCCCCTGAAATACTCTTTTTTCGCATTCCTGTTTTTTATGCTTCAGGCAGCAGGAGTTGTTAAGCCGCAAAGCCCTGCCAATTTTGAAAAAAGTCTTCATTATACCCGTGCAGGAGCCGAATACTGGTACTGTGAAGAGAATGGCGGATTTGAATCTATTACAAGAATGAAAATATCTCCCGACTGTATGAATTGCCACGCTGAAGAGAATGCTCTCGGGAGCAGAATAATTCATGATAAATATTCTCCTTCCTGTTCCGACTGCCACGATACACCAAATTCTAAAAGTGTAAACCTGACAGCATGCAGAAACTGCCATACGCATCAGACTGCCGAAATTGGAGTTTCGGGGGATGTTCACAGGGATAAAGGAATGGTTTGTACCGACTGTCATACGGCATCGGATATGCACGGGGACGGCAGGGAGCTCCGCTCCATTTACGAGGGGGCGGTTGAAAAAAACTGTGAATCGTGCCATAAACAAATTAATTCTTCACGGTCTCATTCCATTCATTACGATAAGCTGGATTGCAGCGCATGCCACGTTCAGACACAGGTTTCCTGTTTCAGCTGCCATTTTGAATCGGGCAGAATAAATGCCGGACTTCACGGATTTGTTCTTCTTGCCAGGAATACTTTTACAAAGAAAATTCAGGCGGCTAATTTTATGGGGCTTACATTCAAGGACAAGACATTTCTTGCCATTGGCCCTTATAAAGCACATACAATCAGCAAAGAGGGGAGAAAGTGCCGCGACTGCCACGGAAATGCGGTTGTTACAAATTATATGAAGACAAAGAAAATAATACTCACCTACTGGAACGGGGAGAAGGGGACAATTATGAATACAAAAGGAGTTATCCCCGTGCCTGAGGACTGGAAGAGTTCCATTACAGCAGATTTTGCAGTTTATGACAGGGAGAATGTAAAAACAAGGGGATGGAGCTTTCTTAAAAGAGGAATTGACAAGTCCCAAATGCTCTTTCTGGAACCATTATCTGAAAGCACCGTCAAAAAGCTGTATCAAAAAATGAATTAATTATTTTCCCCCGGAGTGTGATATGAAAAAGCATTCATTTTTAGTCATTAAAACATTCATTATTTTAATTCTTTTTGTTGCCTCTGCTGCTCCCCAGCAGAAGGGCACAATTAAGAAATATCTTGACGATAAGGAAAAAGTTTACGAAGAGATATGCAATAACTTCGGGCTTCAGACCTGGAATCTTTATTCTCTTGAAGGTCCGGCCGATATTCAATCTGCAAAAGAGAAATTCAGAAAATTATTCACCGATGAAGAACTGAAAAAGAATATCAAAGGCTGGGGCAGTGAGCCGGAGATAATGGGCGACCAATCATTGAAAAGAAGAATTGATGTATGGAAAAAAATACTTGATGCTGCTTCAATTGAATACTCTCCGGAAATTATAAAATTATCCTCCTCCCTGCTTGAAGATGTTAGAAACCGTGATACGAAAGATGCGGCGAAGACAAAAGAACTGCAGGCGAGAGTTATTGAACTGATAAAGAAGAGGAATGAACTAGCTTTAGTGAACGGATATAATAATTATGCGGAATTTGTTTTGGAATCTACCGGACTGGGAGCAAAATGGTTTTACGAATTTGTGGAATCCGTTGACAAAAAAACTCTGCCGGTATATAAAGAACTCTTCGATAAAATTAAGAATGAAAAAGGGGCTGTAAGTATCGGTGATATAGCCCGGTTTCAGAAGAATCTGCCGGCCCCCTCTTTTTCGAAAGACAGTCTTTTTCTTGTAATGAGCGAAACTCTTGCCGATATTGGAATAGACTACGGCAAACTTCCAATTAGATTCGTAATAAAAGAGGCAGATTTCGGGGGAAATTGCATCGGAGTTAGAATACCTGAGGATATGAGAGTTGTTATGGTACCGAACATGCCGGTTTCTGTCTATCTTCATGAACTTGGCCACGGCCTCCAATGGATGAAAACCGCAATCGAGAGTCCCCTGCTTGAAGGATATGAATGGTGCATGGGGGGAACTGCTCCCGCATTTTATGAAGGAATGGCACAGACACTGGCAGGGTTCAGCAAACACCCGGAATGGTACAAAAAATATGCCCGCTTTACGGATGAAAAGATTAAAGGGTATACTTCAGTTGATAAATTCAACGAGGCAGTCAAAATAAGATTTAACCTGATAAATTTTATGCTTGAAATTGAGCTCTACAAAAATCCCGACAGGGATCCGGGAGAATTATTCTCCTCGCTTATTGAAAAATATCTCCTGCTCGAAAATATAAAGTATCCATTTTCAATGGTGAATACATTGTATGTTGATTATCCCTGTTACCTTCACAACTATTTTCTGGCCGATATAATTGCATGGCAGGTTCATGATGCACTCAAAAACAGGTTCGGCGGCAATTATCTATTCGATAAGCACGTTGGGGAATTTATGGCGGATAATTTATACAAAGACGGAATGCTTCTTGAATGGCAGCAGATACTGAAACGGGCAACAGGAAAAACCCTTGATGTTGAGGGGTATTTAAAACAACTTGGAATTTAAAAACGGGGACTAAGTAATACGAGGATAATATGAAAGCATACCTTCTCTTCTTTTTTATGTTAACGGCGGTTATTACCGCAACTGATCCATTGCGCCCGAAGTTTACGAATGCGCCTCCGAAGATTGACGGCGTGCTTGACGATGAAATATGGAAAACGGCCCCTTCGGTTACAGGATTTAAAACCTTTATTCCCGATTTCGGTAAAGACCAGTCGGAAAAAACCGTTGTATATATGTGCTACGACAAGGAGAATATTTATTTCGCATATAAATGCTACGACAGCGAACCTGATAAAATTAAGGCAACGATGACCAACAGGGATAACACCAGACCTGACGACTGGATTTGCCTTAACCTTGATACATTTAACGACCAGCAGTCTCTCTGCGCTTTTTATGTGAATCCATTCGGTATTCAATCGGACAGTAAGATGGTAGGGGACAGCGAGGATACAGGAATTGATTTTGTATGGTACAGTGCCGGTAAAATAGACAGCGACGGCTATACAATTGAAATGCAGATACCGTTAAAGAGCATCCGGTATGCAAACACCAATCCTGTGGAAATGGCTGTATTCTTTGAACGAAGAATATCGCGCAAGGCCGAACAGGGTGCATACCCTCCAATGGATCCTGCCAAGGGGTATGCTTTTACTACCCAGCTGAAACCGATGTTCTATGAAAATGTTGAGCATTATACACTATTCGAAATTATGCCTGCAGTTACTTTTAATCAGCAGTCGGCACACGAAAATGGTTCTCTTGGCATAAAGGACATAAGAAGAGATTTCGGATTTAATATGAAATACGGAATTACAAGCGACCTTATACTCGACGGTGCTTATAATCCCGATTTCAGCCAGATTGAATCGGATGCCGGCCAGGTGGATATAAATTTAAGATACGGATTATATTTTCCGGAAAAGCGCCCCTTCTTTCTTGAGGGAAGAGAGAATTTTGTCTTCGGCGGAACAGGACAGAGCGAAGCCGATCCGGTTGTTTCCCTTGTTCATACCAGAACTATTGTAGATCCGCTTATCGGGCTTAAACTTACAGGAAAGCTTTCTTCACGGGGTACATTATCGGCTCTTTATGCAATGGATGAAAAAATTCAATCGCCGGCCGATAGAGGAAAGTATGCACATTTTCCGATAGTAAGATTTAAATATGCTCTTAATGATGACAGCTATATTGGACTTTTGGCTGCATCCCGCGAAGATTTGGTCGAGACAGATATACCTGTGCGGGCGGAGTCTGATAGTTATAACAGGCTGGGGGGAATTGACGGATTAATAAGAGTCTCAAAATCGGGTATGATAGACTTCGGAGGAACTCTTTCGATGTCTAAGAACCCTTTTGCAGATGAAACACTCTACGGGCATAACTTAAGCCTTAAATACGGGTACGGCACGCGCGACCTGGATTATTTCGTCAATGTTAAAAATGTATCGGAAGATTTCAGAGCCGATATGGGGTATTTAACAAGGACAGGCGTCTTTATTGCTTCGGGACTGTTAAGGCCTAAGTTTTATCCGGAGTCTGATTTTTTCAGAAGAATTGACCTGGAAATTTTCTCTGCCCAAACGAGAGATGCATTTTTCGGTATGTGGGAAACTTACAATACAGTTTCCCTGCTGACTTACCTGCCGGGGAGTTTTCAGTTTAAAGTAAAATATTCTCTGGGTACAGAGATTTTTCTTGGGGAAAGATTTAATACGGGAGGAATTCAGGCTCAGTTTGTAGGCTGGCTGCATAAAACTTTCTATCTGTCTCTCTTATACAGAAGACTCGATGCAATTTATTATTCCAATTCTCCTTTCCAGGGCTATTCTAACCTTGTTTCCGCCGGGGTTATTTACCAGCCATCCGATAAGCTGAATGCAAATGTTACTTTTACTTACAGCGATTTTACAAAAGATTCCGACGGCTCCCTGATTTATAATTACCCGATTGTCAGGACCAAGGTATCATATCAGCTGAACCAGTATTTGTTTTTGAGGGGAATTCTTGAATATAATGACTATAGAGAAAGGATGCTTGCTGACTTTCTGGTTTCATTCACTTACATACCGGGGACGGTTATTCACGTCGGATACGGATCGATGTTTGAAAGGGTTGAATGGGACGGCGCAAACTACCGCCCTGCAAATAATTTTCTTGAAACAAGGCGCGGTTTATTCTTTAAGGCTTCTTATTTATACAGGCTATAAAATAATTCTCCCTGTTTATACAAAGCCGGAAAATTCATTCCGGCTTTTTTATTCCTTTCTTATTCTAATATATATTGCTATGTTGCCGTGAAAATTATTAATGGTTATGAAAAAGAATCTCCGCATTGTAAAAATGTTATTTATTATTCACACTGCTGCAGTATTATTATTTATTTTCAATAGTACTGCCATTGCGCAGTCAAATATTAAAAGAGACACCTCGTTCACTCTCAGTTCTGCATATGTTAAGGCTGTTAAAGAATTTCCTGAAACCAGAATGGTAAGCAAGTCTCCCTCAGGCGGAATTAAAATTAACAGGAACCTTGTGTATTTTAAATCAGGGGAAATAGAACTTCATCTTGATTTATTCCTTCCGGCAGGCAGTAAAGATAAAAAATATCCGGTTGCAGTAATTATTCACGGCGGGGGCTGGCGCTCCGGTAATAAGGAAATGGAAGAACAGTCATCATTGTATATGGCGGAAATGGGAATAGCGGCTGCGGCTGTTGAATATACTCTCTCGGGGGAGATGTTATATCCGGCATCGGTTCATAATATTAAGTCGGCAATCAGATGGATTAAGGAAGTTGGGAAAGAATTCCAATTGGATTCAAATAATATTTTCCTTATGGGGGGCTCGGCCGGAGGACATCTTGCCCTTCTTGCTGCAGTTACTGCCGGGAATGATTTCTTTGATACAGTTGACGGGAAAAGATTACACGGAACAAATGTTAAAGGAGTAATAAATATCGATGGAGTACCCGATCTGACTACTCCGGAGGAGAGCGGTAAAGATACAATTCCTTCAAAACCATCTGCGGTTAAACAATGGCTTGGAGTTAAGTATGCCGATAATCCGGAACTATGGCGTATCGCATCGCCGGTGAATCACGTTGGCAGAAGTTCTCCCCCCGTTCTCTTTATAAATAGTTCCATACCCCGTTTTCGTGCAGGCAGGGAGAGGGTGATTTCTGAATTACACTTACATAATATATTTTCAGAGGTAATTGAAATCCCTTCCTCCCCTCATACTTTCTGGCTTTTCAATCCCTGGTTCGAAAAAGTTATGTTAAAGGCAGCCTCCTTCATTAAATTCATTTCAAATTAATTCCGCGTGAACATCTTGACAAACTCTAAATTTTTCATCAAATTAAGTTATCGTTTAAGTAAACAATTTAGATTTTATGAAAAAGATAAATCATTATACCCTATTGGGCTCCCTGTTTCCCCTTTTTATTTTCCTTGTTACCCCCATTAATTTATTCTCCCAGCAGCCTGCTTTTCCTACTGCCGAAGGGGGGGGCAGATTTACATCGGGGGGGAGAGGAGGCGCGGTTTATGAAGTTACTACCTTATTAGATAATAACTCCCCCGGTTCTCTCAGGTATGCTGTCAATCAGTCAGGAGCCAGAACTATTGTCTTCAAGGTTTCGGGAACAATTTATCTAGGCTCTACTCTCGAAATTAAAAACGGGAATATAACAATTGCAGGACAGTCGGCGCCGGGGGACGGAATCTGCATTGCTGGATATCCGACAGTAATTAAGACTGACAATGTTATTGTAAGATATCTCCGTTTCAGGCTTGGCGATTTGAACAGCACTGCGGAAGATTCATTCTGGGGGAGAAACCAGAAGAATATAATAATTGACCACTGTTCTATGACCTGGTCTGTGGATGAGTGTGCAAGCTTCTATGATAATGAAAATTTTACTTTGCAGTGGTGCATAATAGGTGAAAGCCTTTTCCATTCGGTCCATCCTAAAGGAGAACATGGGTACGGCGGCATTCAGGGGGGAATGAAAGCTACTTTCCATCATAATCTTTATATAAATAATACCAGCCGCAATCCGCGTTTCTGCGGGGCCAGGTATCATATTCCGACTGCCTCAACTGAAGTTGTTGATTTCGTTAATAATGTAATTTACAACTGGGGATTTGAGAGTATTTACGGAGGGGAACTGGGACAGCAGAATATTAGAAATAATTATTTTAAGCCGGGACCCGCTACAATATCTTCTATGAGGGACTGCATATTTCATCCGACAGTTTCGGCCGACCCGGCAGCCGGATACGGTACTTTTTACATTGCAGATAATTATGTTGAAGGATTTCCCGAAGTAACTGCAGACAACTGGGGGAAAGGAATCCACGGTGTTGCAGATACAACAGCGGCAAGAATTAAATCCGAAATTCCCTTTGCTGTAAATGATATTTCCATGCAGACAGCACAGGAAGCATTTGACGCAGTTCTGAATGATGCGGGAGCAAACCGGCCCAAAAGAGACGCTGTTGATACAAGGCTGTTGCAGGAGGCAAGAACCGGCATTTCAAATTTTGAAGGCAACTATTATAAACAGGTCTTTTCCGTGCCTGATCCATCTAAAAAGACAGGTATTATAGATTCGCAGACAAATGCAGGGGGCTGGCCGCAGCTCAATACCGTTTCTCCTCCGGCCGATTCCGACCATGATGGTATGCCTGACTATTGGGAGACCGCAAACGGACTGAATCCGTCAGATGCCTCAGACAGAAATAATGTTCAGAGTTCAGGTTATACAAATCTTGAGGTTTATCTTAACGGATTGGCAGACGGTTCGGTTGTCTCGGCTGCCGAAAATAAACGTCTGCCTGTTGGATTTCAGATTGAGCAGAATTATCCGAATCCATTTAATCCAAGTACAATTATTAAATTCTATACCGGGGAAAGAGGATTTGTTGCGGTAAATATTTTTGATATTCAGGGAAAACTTGTGAATACTCTTTTTAAGGGGGAAAAGCAGGCCGGAGAGTCGGAGCTGGTCTGGAACGGCAAAGATTCGCTCGGCAATTTTTGCTCCTCAGGCGTTTACCTGTGCAATATAGTATTTAATAGTCAGCAGAAAAGCCTAAAAATGATGCTCCTTAAATGAGAAAGAATTTATTAATTTTAAATCCCAAGAGGGCTGCCGCTATGAAAAAACATATTTTACCTGTTTTATTATTCACTTTCATTATTAGCTTTTCTGCATCTGTAATGAAGGCAGATATTACTAATGGAAGTGACAAGGGGAAAAAATGGTCGGTCAGAATTGCAGAGTCATTTATGAACCGGTATCCCTCAGACAAAGTAAACGACACCATCTATAATAACAAGTGGACATACGACCAGGGAGTTCTTCAGGAGGCTTTAAGACAGGTTTATAAATCCACAGGCGATAAAAAATATTATGACTACATTAAGAAATCAGTTGACCTTTTTATTCAGCCCGACGGCAGGATTGCCACTTATAAGTTCAATGATTTCAACATAGACAATGTAAACCAGGGAAAGTCCCTCCTTTTTCTATATTCTGCTACAAAAGAAAGGAAGTACAAAACCGCGGCCGATACATTAAGAAAACAGCTTGCACTCCAGCCCAGGACAAAGAGCGGCGGTTTCTGGCACAAGAAAATATATCCTTTCCAGATGTGGCTAGACGGATTGTATATGGGATCTCCCTTTTATGCTCAGTATTCAAAGATGTTCAATAATTCAAAAGATTTCAGCGACATAGCGCATCAGTTCATACATATAGAAAAAATGACGAGGGATGAAAGAACAGGCTTATTATACCATGCCTGGGATGAAAGCAGGCAGATGAAATGGGCCGATCAGGTTACCGGACGGTCTCCGAATTTCTGGAGCCGTGCTATGGGATGGTACGCAATGGCATTAGTAGATGTACTCGATTACTTCCCGCGCAATCAAAAAGAGAGAAAAGAAATCATTAATATTCTCAACCGGCTCGCCGCTGCTCTGGTTAAGGTGCAGGATGAGAAAACCGGATTGTGGTATCAGGTTACCAATATGCCGGGAAGGGAAGGAAATTATCTCGAAGCCTCGGCATCGTGCATGTTTACATATGCTCTGGCAAAAGGGGTGAATAAAGGCTATATAAAAAAAGAATTTCTGAAGAATGCAGAGAAGGCGTTTAAGGGAATAATTGAAAATCTGGTAACTATTGACGGAGAGAGAATAGATCTTCACAATACCTGCAGAAGCGCAGGCCTTGGCGGAACTCCTTACAGGGACGGGAGTTTTGAATACTATATAAGTGAGCCTAAAAAGACCAACGACCTTAAGGGATACGGGCCTTTTATTATGGGGGCGGTTGAACTTGAAAAGGCCGGAGCGATTTAATAAGGAAAGAAGAATGAATTACACAAAAAGAAAATTATTTCCTCTGTTTATTCCGGCGTTATTTGTTTTTACTGCATTCTTTCTTTTTGAATCAAAGCCGGTTATTTACTTAATCGGCGATTCAACATGCGCCGATAAACAGATGGATGACAATCCGGAAAGGGGATGGGGGCAGCTTCTGCCAAACTTTTTTACAGATGATGTAGTTATTGAAAACCACGCCGTTAACGGAAGAAGCACTAGGAGTTTCCGCACTCTTGGGCACTGGCAGGTTGTTTATAATAAACTTAAACAGGGGGATTTTGTATTTATTCAGTTCGGGCATAATGACTCAAAGATTTCAGACACGTCCAGGTATGCCGAAGCAAACACAGATTACAGGATCAATCTCCTCCGTTACATTAAAGAAATAAAAGAAAAGGGGGCTACCCCGGTACTGCTTACTCCCGTAAACAGAAGGAAGTTTGATTCAAACGGAAAATTTATCGATCAGCACGGTGATTATCCGGCAGTTGTAAGAGAAGTTGCTGCCGCTGCAAATACATACCTGATTGACATTCACAAAAAGAGCCTTGAATTTTTTACGCAGCTTGGGGAAGAAAAAACAAAGGAGTTATTTCTTCATATAAAGCCGGGGAAATATAAATCATTTCCAGAGGGGAAAGAGGACAATACTCACTTTACTCGCAAAGGCGCAATTGAAATTGCAAAAATGGTAGCAGGCGGCATTGCCGAATTGAAGCTCCCCTTTGCCGATAAGATAATTGCAGAACCTGTTTTTCCGAATGAGGAAAATGGTAAGATTGCCGCACTCGACTATTATTTCAATTGCGAAAAGAAAAAAAATCCTCTTGGTACCGAAGTACAGTTCCATTATACCTGGGAGGACAAGGAAAATTCGGGATTCAGCATTTTAGCCAATGCAATTGAAAACCTGGGGGCCCGGGTTGCCTGCATAAAATCCGCTCCCTTGTTTAAAGAATTGAAGAATTACTCTTTATATATAATTGTTGATCCTGACACCCCCAAAGAGTCTCCTTCCCCGAACTATATATCGGAGAAGGATATAAATGAAATTGTGAAATATGTAGAAAACGGGGGAGTGCTTCTTTTAATGGGGAATGACTACGGCAACTGCGAATTTGAAAATTTCAACCGGCTTGCCTCCCGATTCGGAATTAAATTTAATGAAGTTAGCCTGAACAAAGTTGAAGGAACCAAATGGGAAATGGGCAAAATTAATTCATTCCCCGGTCACCCTCTCTTTAAGGGAATTGCAAATATTTACCTTAAGGAAATATCTACCCTTTCTCTCGATGGAAATGCTCTCCCGGTTCTTACCGATAAAGGGAATGTAGTAATGGCAGAAGCAAGTTTCGGTAAAGGGTATGTTTTTGCGGTAGGCGATCCATGGATTTATAATGAGTATATTGACCACAGGCGCCTCACGGCTGAATACCAGAATTATGAGGCTGCCGTAAATCTCTTTGAATGGCTTCTTAAGAAAGGAAATAAGTAATAAAATTCCGGAAAGATAAATTATGCTGAAAAAGATTTTAATTGTATTCGTCTCTATTATTGTTTCTGCAGCTTTTGTACAGGGACAAACGGATTATTCTTTTCTTTCCCCTCTTTATAAAAATCTTCCTTTCAAAATGAAGACTATTCCGGTTCCCGGATTTCCGGATAGAAAGTTTAATATTACTAAATATGGTGCAAAGGGGGAGGGGCAGTCATTAAATACCGCTGCAATTCAAAAAGCAATTGATGAATGTTCAAATAGCGGCGGGGGGAAAGTAATAATACCTTCCGGCATATGGATTACCGGGCCCCTTTTTCTTAAAAATAATGTTAATCTTCATCTTGAGCAGGGGGCTCATTTACAATTCAGCCGCGATGTCTCCCTCTATCCGATAATTGAAAGCAATTGGGAAGGTTACGATCAGTACCGGTGTGCTTCTCCGATTATGGGGCGGAATCTGAAAAATATTGCTATTACCGGTAAAGGAATAATTGACGGCGCCGGAGAAGTATGGCGTCCCGTCAAAAAATTCAAGCTTACGGCAAGCCAATGGAAAGACCTTACATCATCGGGGGGAGTCCTTGACCTGAAAGGGGAAACGTGGTGGCCGTCGAAGGAAGCGCTAGAAGCTTCTGTTCTGGTACCAAAAATGAAAACCGAAGGAAGGAACCTTTCAAAGCAGGATGCGGAAAGATACAAACTCTTTTTCAGGCCTGTACTATTGAGTCTTATTGACTGCGAAGGTATTCTTCTTGACGGAGTAACTTTCCAGAACTCGCCGGCATGGAATCTGCATCCGCTCAGATGTAAAAATATAATAGCTGTTGATGTAAATGTGAGGAATCCCTGGTATTCTCAAAACGGAGACGGAATAGATGTTGAATCTTGCGCTAACACAATAATCTATAACTGCAGGTTCGATGTAGGGGATGATGCAATCTGCATTAAATCGGGACGTGATGACGAAGGGCGCAGGAGAGGTATGCCCGCAGAGAAATTAATAATAAGCGGATGTGTTGTTTACCACGGGCACGGTGGATTTACTGTCGGCAGCGAAATGTCAGGCGGTGTTCGCAATATTAAAGTGGATAACTGCAATTTCATCGGTACAGATGTAGGGCTTCGTTTTAAGAGCGCACGGGGGAGAGGGGGAATTGTTGAAAATATTTGGGTAAGCAATATTTATATGAAAGATATCCCCGCCGAGGCTGTAAGCTTTAATCTGCTTTACGGGGGTGTTGCGCCGATGGAAGATAAATCGGCCTCAGATAAGAATAAAGAGCTTAAAGAGGTAAAAGCAGATGAAACTACTCCTCAATTCAGGAATATATCTTTTACAAATATTATTTGCGATGGTGCGAAGGATGCTATTTTAATTCAGGGGCTTCCAGAGATGCCTGTTGCCGGAATAAGTTTCGATAAGGTATTCTTCAAATCGGATAGAGGAATATCCGTTTACAATGCATTTAATATTTCACTTAAAAGAATGAATATTATTGCCGCTTCTCCATTGCTGCTTATTAACCAGACGGCAGGTGTTGCGATTGATGGTATTGATGCTGCGGAGGGAGTTTCGAAAATAATCAGGATTGAAGGGGAGAAGAGTAGAAATATTTCCGTGAAGGGCAAAAATGCCGGTTTGGTTGTTGCCAGAGTAGAATTTGCTCCCGGTGCATCAAAAGATGCTTTAAGGATAATGAAAGAATGAAAAAGTCTCTGATAATATTCCTTTTTATAATCTGCTCATTCCCGGTAAGCCTGAAGGCAGAAAGAAAGATGGTGCTTACGGTTTCGCAAAAGGGAGAGGCGGATTTCAAAACAATATCAGAAGCAGTCAGGTCAATTCCCCAGTTTAATTATGAAAGAGTGATAATTCTAATTAAAGCCGGTTTATATGAAGAGAAAATCAGAATAGACAGAGACTATATTACTCTTTTGGGAGAAAGCCCGGATAGGACATTTATTAAATATCCGCAGCTCCGCAGCGACTGGGATGCAAGCAAGGATTCAATAGGACCCGGAATTATTAATATTTTTGCCGATGATATTATAATTGAGGGAATAACAGTTGAAAATACACAGCCGCAGATAGGCCCTCATGCATTCACTATATACGGAACCGGAACAAGGACAATTCTACTGCAAAGCCGTTTCATAAGCAAAGGGGGAGATACGGTTTCCTTGTGGGATCATAAAACCGGACTTTATTATTGCTGGAACTGCTATTTTGAGGGTGCAGTCGATTTTGTATGTCCAAGAGGCTGGTGTTACATAAGGGATTCGGAATTCTATGAAGTAAAAAAGAGCGCGGCCCTTTGGCACGCAGGGGGAGAAAATATAAATCAGAAATTTGTTCTTCAGAATTGCCGTTTCGGCGGAGTGGAAGGATGGGAATTGGGCAGGCATCATTACGATGCTCAGTTTATTCTGCTGGATTGCAAATTTTCAAAGACAATGAGCGATCGACCTATTTACAGGGTTACTTATCCTGACCAGCCTGAAAGAGACAGGCCATTCAACTGGGGGGAAAGATATTACTTTTTGAATTGCAGCAGGGAAGGGGGAAATCCGGACTGGCTGATAAATAACTTGCCGGGAATTATCAAACTTAACAGCAATGGTATTGTTAATGCATCTTCGGTTTACGGCGGGAGATGGGATCCGGAAAAACTTGCCGGCCCATCTATAATTAAATTTAAAATTGAGGGGACTGTAATTACTCTATACATTGACGAAAAAGTTACCGTGGAAGGTTCCCCCTCAGTAATTGCAGGAAGCAAGAAATTTTTATATCACTCAGGGAGCGGCACAAATATTCTAAAGTTTATTGGGAATGAGAAATTGGATGATGCCGAAATAGGAACTGCTGAAATTTCCGGCGGCGCATTTTGGGGAACAGGAGCTACTGTATCTTTAAGACAATTAGAGTCTAAATTAACCAAAGTTGAAGGGCGGATTCAGTGAATTTCCATTATTTTGTACAGAATTGCTATCCTCGAGTTACTGTCCTATTTGCCAATGAAGGATTTAGAGTGTTTGATGCGGATTGGCACGATTTTTTGTGTTTTTTAGCCAAATTAGAATTTTTTTAAATAATACTTGCTTGTAAAAATATTTTTTGCCATTTTAAGTAAAAGATAAAGTAAACAATTACTTTAGTGTTTGCAAAAAGCATCGGAGTGTTAAATGAAAACAACTTTCTTTCTTAAGTTATCCCTAATTCTGCTTCTAACTTTTATTTCTTCAACCGCATTTGCCCAGGGAATTATAAGAGGTACAATTACTGATTCTCTTACTAATGATAAACTTATCGGGGCTACGGTCGCAGTTGTAGGGACCTCTCTTGGGGGAATGACAGACATTGAAGGAGAATACAAGATAACAAATATCCCGGCAGGCAGACATCAGCTGCGCATTTCATATGTCGGCTATAAAACCAAGTTTATGACAGTTGAAGTTGTTGCCGGCCAGTCCAAACGCGTCAATATAAAGATTGTTGTGGATGCGGTTAATATAAATGAAGTTCTTGTTACAGGACAGGCACGCGGACAAGTAGCAGCCATAAACCAGCAGCTTGGTGCAAATACAATAGTAAATGTTATATCAGAGGAAAAGATACAGGAACTTCCCGATGCAAATGCCGCAGAGGCAATTGGAAGACTGCCGGGTGTTTCTCTTCAGCGTTCAGGAGGTGAGGCTAATAAGGTTGTACTCAGGGGTTTAAGCGATAAGTTCTCAACAGTTACAATCGACGGAATCAGAATGGCTCCTACCGACGCTAACTCAAGAGGTATAGACTTGAGCACCATTTCTCAGGGGTCGCTCGCGGGAATAGAATTATTTAAAGCATTAACCCCGGACAAAGATGCCGATGCAATTGCAGGAAGCGTTAACCTTGTAACTAAAAAAGCCCCTTCGGAAAGAATGATTAGGCTTGATACAAAAGGGGCTTATAATAAGATGGATAAATCGTACGAGCAATACGATTTTGCGCTCAAATACGGAGAGCGTTTCTTTGACGGGCTGCTCGGAGTTCAGGTAGCCGCAAATCTCGAAAGAAAAAACAGGAGCAAGGAAAATATAAACTTTGATTATAATCTCACCGGAATTGATAACGGCAACGATTACGAAATAACAAATTTTACTCTCGACTATACAAATGAAATCAGAAAGAGGGGAGGATTCAGCCTGCTTCTTGATGTTAATACCCCCGACAGCGGTTCGATAAGAATTAATAATGTTTTTAACAGTACAAACAGAAATTATATCGATTACAATAGAAATTATCCTACTAACGGGTCTTCACTTACATACGGGGCAAGGGACAGGGAACAGGATATTAACACTTTTAACAGTTCAATCAGGGGAGAAAACTATCTTTTGGGTCTCAACCTGACTTGGGGGCTTTCATTTGCCCAGTCGAAAATGGAATATCCATATGATTTTAATATAGATTTTATGGAGCCGCCGGCAGTAGATTCACAGGGGAATCCGATATCCCATATGAGAAATGTTCCTGATATGTATTTAAAGGGTCCGGCCGAAAAAATAATTGAATTCGCATTAAATAATTTCCAGAAGGCATTTGCCAACCTTAGCTATGACAGAGCCGAAAAAAATCTGGATAAAGAAAAGACTGTTTTTCTAGACCTCGAGAAGAAATACAATATCAGCAATATGATTACCGGAGAATTCAAGATTGGAGGTAAATACAGAAACAAGACAAGATTCAGGGAAGGAAGCGAATATGTAGCTCCTTATTATATATATGAGACAGGCGGATTTGTAAGACTTGACAATGGTCAGATTGTTCCTAAAAGTTTTGCGGGAACACGGTTTGCAAATCTTGCCAAAGACGGAGCTCGCATTCTTGTCTCCAATTTTCTCGACCTGAATCCTGCGAACAGGAATGTATATGACTCTTATCTGCTTAACCCGATTCTGAACAGAGATGCTATCAGAGCATGGAGGGAGATAAACAGATATGGTTTCGGAACTGCGGATGGAAGCCGTCCGGAATACAGCCGCAACTTTGAAGCCGATGCAAACTATTATGATATTGAAGAAAGAATTTCCTCCTTCTATCTTATGAACAGCCTGCATCTTGGTCCCGATATAACATTTATTGCGGGATTAAGAATGGAGCAGGAAGATAACGATTACAAATCGAGATATTCTCCGCAGGGTTTATCCGGTTTTCCGGCTCCATCAGGAATTTTAAGGGATACGACTGCATCTTTCAAGGAAACAATTTGGCTGCCGAATTTTCATTTGACAGTAAAGCCTACTGAATTCCTGAATATAAGGCTTGCGGCATACCGCGCAATTGCAAGGCCCGATTTTAACCACAGGCTCGAAAATTACATCGCAAGAAGCACCGGCACATTATATTCGGGGAACAGCCTTCAGATTGGGAACCCCGGTCTAAAAGCAGCAAAGGCATGGAATTTTGAGTTAAATACCTCTTTATACAGCAATGAAATAGGACTATTTTCAGTTTCTCTTTTCTACAAGGATATTAAAGATATGTATCACTTGATAGCGGGAATTCAGACTAATGGACAGCAGGTTCTTGACAGCCTTGGAATCGCCTATAGGACTCCGTTCGGAACACTAGATTACGGACTCACATATCCTTATAATTCGGAAAAGCCGACACGTGTGTGGGGGCTTGAAATTGAACATCAGGCAAACCTGAAATTCCTCCCCGGGTTCCTTTCTAACTTTGTTATAAGCTATAATCTTTCTTTTGTCCGCTCCGAAACTTTTGTCACCCAATCCCGCCAGGAAAAATATTATGTAACAATTCCCGGAATCCCATTCCCGATTGAAAAGACACGTGCGGTTATGTTCGAGAAAATGCAGAAGCTGGAAGGGCAGCCTGAATTCTTCGGAAATTTTGCAATCGGTTACGACGTTGGAGGATTCTCCGCCAGATTATCAATATTCTACCAAGGAGAATACAATTCATTCTTCTCTGCAACACAGAGAAATGACAGAGTTGTAAATTCATTCTCAAGATGGGATCTTGCGCTGAAACAGGAAATCACTCCTAACATATCGGTTATGTTCAATTTGAATAATCTTACGAATACCGAAGAAGGTACATCAATAAAGAATAGAATTACGGGATGGACATTAAATGACTGGAGCGAGAAATACGGGCTTAATGCTGATCTCGGCATGAAAATAACACTGTAACGTACTCATAAAGTGTATTTTTAATAAATGGAGGCAACATGAAAAAAGTAACAAGACTGATTTTTCCCATTCTGAGCGTTTTATTAATTGCGGGCACTCTGTATGCTCAGGGTAATCCGCATGAGCTTCTTATTCCTCCTCCAACAACCTCAATGACTTACATCAATGATTTTATTGCTGCAGATGTTGACGGCTCAGGTGCCAGGCTTGACCCTGACCGTATTTACGTACTTCAGCGTAATTCAATTTACTACTGCAACACATCCATTAGAAATTCCGGCTGGGTAATGAGAATGAAAGCTCAGGACGGGATTGGAAGAAAACCGATAATTTTTGTTTTAAGAAACACTACTACCGGCACCACTCCGGGCAGAATATTTGAAGTAAGGGGAAATATCTGGCTTAAGGATATTATACTTGACGGAATTTTTGAATATGACCCGTCAACAATTGGGAACATGCAGGGAGCACTAATTACGGCAACCGCACAGGGTTTTGATATTGTATGCGACGGAGTAATTTTTACAAACAGTTCAGGAAACCACATTAGAACCGATTCGGCTCCAAGAGTAGTAAAACTTTATAACTGCATTTTTGCTAATATGGGATATCTTGGAACATCGAACTTCGGCGCAGGAAAAGCCCTTGACCTTAGAGCGGGCTCGTGCGACTCACTTATTGTAGTGAACAATACTTTTGTCAATGCCCAGGACCGCATTATCCGTCACTATGGCAGTACGGCCAACATCAAGTATATGAAATTCGACCATAATACTATTGTTAATGCCATGAGCTTTCACGGTACTTTGTCTCTCGGCAAAGTGGGCAAGAAAGTGGAAATTACTAACAACCTTTTTTATGATTCATTTGCTTCCGGAAACGATACTGATAAAACAAGACAGCTTGAGTTCACAGACAGCAAGGAATATGATTCAAGAGGGCTGGCCCGAATGACATGGGTTATTACCGAACCCAACGATTCAACACAGTATACTATAAAGAAAAATTATTATGTTGTTTCTTCTGAAGGGCAGGCATGGTTTAATAAGTGGGCAAGCGCTGGCGTTACAGGAGAAGGAGCTCCTTTAACCTGGGCAATAAACAAAAAACTCGGCGCCGACTCGGTTAATGCATTCAAGAAAACAAGCCTTACACTCACAACTATCCCGCGGCTTATGACTGCAATGATGGATTGGTATAGAAGTCCAACCGGAGGCAACAAAACCAAGAATACTCCAACCGCCGCTTGGAATGCATCATATGATTATGACAGAAAGGGATTCCTGTTCTATACCGATTCCCTCAGATGCACTTATTCCACATCATC